>CAMAWG010000020.1 GCA_945861855.1 Rhodoplanes serenus | reverse complement strand
CTGCGGTTTTTTTGTCGGTCGGGGGAAGCGTGCCGGTGGGCGTCAGCAACAGAGTTTCGAACCAGAGAGGACGACAGACACAATGACAACCAAGAGCCGCAACAAAGGCATCGACCGCCGCGCGTTCCTGAAGGCGAGCGCCGGCACCGCCGCGCTGCTCGGCGCCGCGCAGGCGCAATTTCCCTCCGGCGCGTTCGCACAGGCTGCAGGGCCGGAGGTGACCAAGGCGATCCTTGGCTACATCGCCCTGACCGACGCTTCCGCGCTCGCCGTTGCGAAAGAGAAAGGCCTGTTCGCGAAGCACGGCATGCCGGATGTCGAAGTGGCCAAGCAGGCTTCGTGGGGCGCGACGCGCGACAACATCGTGCTCGGTTCGGAGAACAACGGCATCGACGGCGCGCATATCCTTTCGCCGATGCCCTACCTGATCTCCACCGGCAAGGTGACGCAGAACAACGTCCCGACGCCGATGTACCTGCTGGCGCGGCTCAATCTCGACGCCCAGGCGATCTCGGTTTCGAATGAGTTCAAGGATCTCAAGGTCGGAACCGACGCATCGCCGCTGAAGGCCGCGTGGGCTGCGAAGAAAGCGGCCGGCAAGGAAGTGAAGGTCGCCATGACCTTCCCCGGCGGCACGCACGACCTCTGGATGCGGTACTGGCTCGCCGCCGGCGGCATCGACCCCGACAAGGACATCGCGCTCATCACAGTGCCACCTCCCCAGATGGTCGCGAACATGAAGGTCGGTAACATGGACGCCTTCTGCGTCGGTGAGCCTTGGCCGAACCAGCTCGTCAATCAGGACGTCGGCTATACCGCGTGCACCACTGGCGAAGTCTGGGGCAAGCATCCGGAAAAGGCGCTCGGCATGCGCGCCGCCTGGGTCGACAAGAATCCAAACGCCGCCAAGGCGATTCTGATGGCGGTGATGGAAGCCCAGCAGTGGTGCGAGAAAATGGAGAACAAGGAAGAACTCGCCACCATCGTCGGCAAGCGGCAATGGTTCAACGTGCCGGTGCCCGACATCCTCGGCCGCCTCAAGGGCGATATCAATTACGGCAATGGCCGCGTCGTCAACGGCACCAAGCAGCACATGAAGTTCTGGAGCGAGCACGCCTCCTATCCGTTCAAGAGCCACGATGCGTGGTTCGTCACCGAGGACATCCGCTGGGGCAAGTTCGAGCCGACGACGGACGTCAAGGCGCTGGTGAATAAGGTCAATCGCGAAGATTTGTGGCGTAACGCGGCCAAGGCGCTATCGGTGGCGGCCGCGGACATTCCTGCCACGTCGTCGCGCGGCAAAGAGACCTTCTTCGACGGCAAGGTCTTCGACCCGGAAAACCCGACTGCTTATCTCAAGAGCCTTTCGATCAAACGCGTCGAAGTGTGAACGAGATGCGGGCCGCTTCCCGAGGCGCGGCCCGCAACCCTTCAGACGGAGAAAGTCGATGAATATGCAGGCCGTTAAGACTCAGAGCGCCGTACCCGTACCGCTGGCAACAGGCGAAGTGCTGCGCTTGCCGACGCCGAAACCGAGCTTCGTCAGGGCCAAGCTGATCCCGGCGGCCAAGGATGTCGCAGCAAAGCTCATCCCGCCGATCGTCATGATCGGATTGCTGCTCATCGTCTGGCAAATTCTCTGCTCAAAGCCCGGCGCGACGCTACCTTCGCCCACGAAAATCTGGACCGAAGCCTACGACCTGATCGTCGATCCGTTTTTCATTGCCGGACCCCAGGATATCGGCCTCGGCTGGCGCGTTCTGACCTCGCTGCAGCGAGTCGCCATCGGCTACGGCTTTGCCGCGGTGATCGGGATTCTCCTGGGCACACTGGTCGGCCAATCGGTCTGGGCGATGCGCGGGCTTGATCCGATCTTCCAAATTCTGCGCACGATCTCGCCACTCGCCTGGCTACCGATCTCGCTCGCTGCGTTCCGCGACAGCCAGCCCTCGGCGATCTTCGTCATCTTCATCACCGCGGTGTGGCCGATCATCATCAACACGGCCGTGGGCATCCGCAACATCCCGCAGGACTACCGCAACGTCGCCGCGGTGCTGCGGCTCAACCACTTGGAGTTTTTCGTCAAGGTCATGATCCCGTCGGCCGCCCCCTACATCTTCACCGGGCTGCGGATCGGAATAGGCCTTTCCTGGCTCGCCATCGTCGCCGCCGAGATGCTTACCGGCGGCGTCGGGATCGGCTTCTTCATCTGGGACGCGTGGAACTCGTCGCGGCTCTCCGACATCGTGATCGCACTCGTCTATATCGGCGGCGTCGGCTTCGTGCTCGACCGCATCGTTGCCGGCCTCGCGACCATCGTCACCCGCGGCACCTCGGCCAATTGAGGAGAACAAAAATGCCGACCTATCCCTATTTGAAAATCGATCACGTCGACAAGAGCTTCAAGCGCGGCTCGACGGAGACGGAGGTGCTCAAGGACATCACGCTCGGAATCGAGCAAGGCGAGTACGTCTCGATCATCGGACACTCCGGCTGCGGCAAGAGCACCTTGCTCAATCTCGTCGCCGGTCTGTTGCCGGTCTCGGCCGGCTGCGTGCTTCTGGAGAACAAGGAGGTCAACGAGCCCGGGCCGGACCGCGCCGTGGTGTTCCAGAACCACTCGCTGCTGCCTTGGCTCACCGTCTACGCCAACGTCAAGCTCGCGGTCGACAAGGTGTTCGGAGGCGTCAAGTCGCGCCAGGAGCGCCACGACTGGGTGATGCACAATCTCGACCTCGTGCAGATGGCGCATGCGAAGGACAAGCGGCCGGCGGAAATCTCCGGCGGCATGAAGCAGCGCGTGGGATTGGCCCGCGCGCTGGCGATGGAGCCGAAGGTGCTGCTGCTCGATGAGCCGTTCGGCGCGCTCGACGCGCTGACCCGCGCACATCTGCAGGATTCGGTGATGGCGATCCATTCAAAGCTCGGCAACACCGTGATGATGATCACCCACGATGTGGACGAGGCGGTGCTTCTCTCCGACCGCATCGTGATGATGACCAACGGGCCCGCCGCGCGCATCGGCGAGATTCTCGACGTGCCGCTCGCGCGCCCGCGCAAGCGGCTCCAGCTCGCGGCCGACGCGACCTACCTGAAATGCCGGCAGCGTGTGCTCGAGTTCCTCTACGAGCGTCATCACTTCGTCGAAGCGGCGTGAAATGTCCGGCGACTTCTCCCCCGAGCAGAAACGCTACCTGGAAGGCTTCACCTCCGGCGTGCAGATCGCCCGCGCCGGGCGTGGATTGGGTGGCGGCAAGCCGGCGGCTCAGATCCCCTCGGGCCCCGACGCTGAACACTTGCTAGCGCAGGATAAGACGGTCGCTCGGGGCGGAAAGCTCAACGAACAGGAGAAGATCAAGCGCGAACAACACCCGTTCGACGCCTATTCGAGGCTCAAGGAGCAGGCCGCGGCCAACGAATTCCCCAAGCCCGCCGACACCTTCCGCTGGAAATACTACGGGCTGTTCTACGTCTCGCCGGCGCAAGATTCCTATATGTGCCGGCTGCGCATGCCGAACGGAATTCTCAAGCAATGGCAATTTCTTGGCCTTGCCGACCTCACCGAGCGCTACGGCGGCGGCTATTCGCACGTCACCACGCGCGCCAACCTGCAGATCCGCGACATCGAGGCGAAGAACGCGGTCGCGCTGCTGGAGGCCGTTCAGGACCTCGGTCTCTGCTCGCGCGGCTCCGGCGCCGACAACATCCGCAACGTCACCGGCACGCCGACCGCCGGCATCGATCCGCAGGAGCTAATCGACACCCGCCCCTACGCGCGCGAATGGCATTTCCACATCCTCAACGAGCGCGCCCTGTTCGGGCTGCCGCGCAAGTTCAACGTCGCCTTCGACGGCGCAGGCACCATCGCCGTGCTGGAGGACACCAACGACATCGGCTTCCAGGCTGTTGAAATTAAAGATGGTTTCGGCCCGGCGCCCGGCGTCTGGTTCCGTCTCGCACTCGGCGGAATCACCGGCCACCAGGATTTCGCCCGCGACACCGGGGTGATCGTGAAGCCCGCCGACGCGACCAAGGTGGCGGACGCCATCGTCCGCGTGTTCAGCGACCACGGCGACCGCACCAACCGCAACAAGGCGCGGATGAAGTATGTACTCGACGCCCTGGGCTTCGACAAATATCTCGCCCTGGTCGAGGAGAAGCTCGGCTGGAAGCTCACCCGCGTCCCGGCCGAGGCGGTGGCGCCGCGGCCGGTGTTCGACCGCTCGGCGCATATCGGGGTGCATCCGCAGAAGCAGAAGGGCCTTTACTGGATCGGCGTCGTCCTGCCGGTCGGAAAGATGACCGTTGCTCAGATGTGCGGGCTCGCGGCCATCGCGCAGCAAATGGGCGACGGCGACATCCGCCTCACGGTCTGGCAGAACCTGCTGATCTCCGGCATTCCCGCCTGCAAGCTGCGGCTCGCGGAAGCCGCGATCGAGAAGCTCGGCCTCACCACCAAGGCGACTTCGATCCGCGCCGGCCTCGTCGCCTGCACCGGCAACACCGGCTGCCGGTTCTCGGCCTCCGACACCAAGCGCCACGCGGAAGAGATCGCGCGCTGGTGCGAGGCGCGCGTCGAGCTCGACGGGCCGATCAACATCCACCTCACCGGCTGCCATCACTCCTGCGCGCAGCACTACATCGGCGACATCGGCCTGCTCGCCTGCAAGGTGCAGACCTCGGATGATGGCGATGCCGTCGAGGGCTACCACATCCTGGTCGGCGGCGGCTTTGGCCCGGACGCAGGCCTCGCCCGCGAGCTTTATCGCGATGTGAAGGCGGAAGACGCGCCGGCGACGATCGAGCGCATGCTCAAGACCTATCTGGCGCGCCGCTCTTCGCAGGACGAAAGCTTTCAGGCGTTCGCCCGCCGCCACGAGATACCCGTGCTGACGGACATGGTCGCGGAGACCGCGCCATGAATTCGCCGCTCCGCCCGACGCTCTCCTCCATCGTGCCGGAAAGCGCGCCGTTCACCGCCGAGCAGCGCGTCTGGCTGAACGGGTTCTTCGCAGGTCTTCTCGACGGCGACGCCACCGCACTTTCGCCCCAGGAGGCCTCGGCCCTGATGCCGGGCGTCCAGGTCGGCGGCGCAGCCGATGAGGACGATGGCGCGCCCTGGCACGATCAGACCATGCCGCTGCCCGAGCGCATGAAGCTCGCCGAGGGCCGGCCGCTGCCGCGACGGATGATGGCGGCGATGGGCCAGCAGGATTGCGGCCAGTGCGGATACGACTGCAAAGATTATGCGAATGCCCTCTTCACCAAATCGGAGCAGCGGCTGAATCTGTGCGTGCCGGGCGGCAAGGAAACCGCCCGTATGCTGAAGGCGCTGCACGCCGAGATCGGCTCGGCGCCATCGCCCGCCAGCGCGAAAGCACCGGACACCGCGCCCGCACTGGCCGAAAAGCCGACGGCTCCCGCCGGGACCTCGCGCGACAACCCCGCCGTCGCCACGTTCGTCTCACGTGCTCGCCTGAACAAGCCGGGCTCGGCGAAGGAGACCTGGCACATCGAATTCGATCTCGCCGAAAGCAGTCTCGACTACGCCGTCGGCGATTCGTTCGGCCTGTTCCCGGTCAACGATCCAGGCCTGGTCGAGTCCGTCCTCAAGGCGCTCGATGCGCCGGCCGACTTTCCGATCGGCGGACGCACGCTGCGCGAGGTGCTGACCGACGGCGTGGCGCTCTCGCCCGCGCCGGACATGCTGTTTCAACTCTATTCCTACATCACCGGCGGCGAGCGGCGGAAGAAAGCAAAGGCGCTCGGCGCGGGCGAGGATCCCGACGGCGACGCGGCGAGCCTCGATGTGCTGGCAGCCATCGAGAAATTTCCCGGCGTGCGCCCGGACCCCGAGGCCTTCATCGAGGCGCTCGATCCGCTGCAGCCGCGGCTCTATTCGATCTCGTCCTCGCCCAAGGTGCACAAGGGCCGCGTATCGCTCACCGTCGACGCGGTGCGCTACGACATCGGCAAGCGCCAGCGGCTCGGCGTCGCGTCGACATTCCTCGCCGGCCGCGTCGAGCCCGGCGACAAGATGCGCGTCTATGTGCAGAAGGCGCATGGCTTCGGCCTGCCGGCCGATCCGAACGTGCCGATCATCATGGTCGGCCCGGGCACCGGCATCGCCCCGTTCCGCGCGTTCCTGCACGAGCGGATGGCGACCAAGGCTCCCGGCCGCAACTGGCTGTTCTTCGGCCATCAGAAGCGCGACTTCGATTTCTTCTACGAGGACGAACTCACCGGCATGAAGGAAACGGGCGTGCTCATGCGGCTGTCGCTCGCCTGGTCGCGCGACAACGACGAGAAGTTCTATGTGCAGGACCGCATGCTCCAGGTCGGCCGCGAGTTGTGGGCGTGGATCGCCGAGGGCGCGCATGTCTACGTCTGCGGCGATGCGCAGCGCATGGCGAAGGACGTCGAGCGCGCGCTGATCGACATCACCGCCGCCCACGGTGCCCGCTCGACCAACGAGGCGGTCGCCTTCGTCAACGAAATGAAGAAAAACGGCCGCTACCAGACGGACGTGTATTGAACCCATGCACGCGCCGGTCCCGCTCCCACCCATCACGCGGACCGCCTGCCCCTACTGCGGCGTCGGCTGCGGCGTGTCGGCTCGGCCGGACGGCCACGGCGGCGCGATCACCACCGGCGATCCGGATCATCCGGCGAACTTCGGGCGGCTCTGCTCCAAGGGCTTCGCGCTGGAGGAGACGCTCGGCCTCGACGGCCGCCTGCTTCATCCCATGCTGCGGCGCGCCGACGGCAGCCACGCCCGGGTCGATTGGGACACCGCGCTGTCCGCCGTCGCCGACGGCTTCCGCCGCGTGGTCGAGCGCGACGGGCCGGACGCAGTCGCCTTCTATCTCTCCGGCCAGCTTCTGACCGAGGACTATTACGCTGCCAACAAGCTGATGAAGGGCTTTCTTGGCTCGGCCAATGTCGACACCAACTCGCGCCTGTGCATGGCGTCGACCGTCGCCGGCCACCGCCGCGCCTTCGGCGAAGACGTGGTGCCCGGCTGCTACGAGGACCTCGACGAGGCCGACCTTCTCATCCTGGTCGGCTCCAACACCGCCTGGTGCCATCCGGTGCTGTACCAGCGCATGGTGCGCAACCGGCGCGAACGCCGCGCCAAGATCGTGGTGATCGATCCGCGCCGCACGGCAACCGGCGGCGAGGCCGATCTGTTTCTGGCGATCGCGCCGGGCACGGACACGGCCCTGTTTTCCGGCCTGCTGGTTCATCTCGCCGACATCGGCGCGCTGGACCAGAGCTATATCGAAAATCACACGACGGGCTTCGCGGACGCGCTGGCGCGCGCAAAGGAGATCGCGCCGGACGCGGCCGCCACCGCCGCCGCAACCGGCCTCGACGAGGGCGACGTGGCGCGCTTCTTCCACCTGTTCCGCGCCAACGAAAAAGCCGTCACCTGCTTCTCGCAGGGCGTGAACCAGTCGGCGCAGGGCACCGACAAGGTCAACGCCATCATCAACTGCCATCTCGCCACCGGACGCATCGGCCGCCCGGGCATGGGACCGTTCTCGCTAACCGGCCAGCCTAATGCGATGGGCGGCCGCGAGGTCGGCGGCCTCGCCAATCAGCTTGCGGCGCATATGGGATTCTCGCCCGGCGAGGTCGACCGCGTGCGGCGGTTCTGGAACGCGCCGCGCATCGCCGAGCGCGAAGGCTTGAAGGCCGTGCAGATGTTCGAGGCGATCGAGCGCGGCGAGATCAAAGCGCTTTGGGTGATGGCCACCAATCCGGCGATGTCGCTGCCGCGGGCGGGTGCCATGCGCGAGGCATTGAAGAAGCTCGAACTGTTCGTCGTCTCCGAAAACGTGCTGACCAACGACACGGTGTCCGCCTCACCCCATGTCCTGCTTCCCGCCGCCGCCTGGGGCGAGAAGGACGGCGCCGTCACCAACTCCGAGCGGCGCATCTCGCGCCAACGCGCCTTCCTGCCGCTGCCGGGCGATGCCCAGCCGGACTGGTGGATCGTTTCCGGGGTGGCGCGGCATCTCGGCTTCGGCGAAGCGTTCGCCTATCGCAGCGCCGCCGACGTGTTCCGCGAGCACGCCGCGCTCTCGGCGTTCGAGAACGACGGCGTTCGCCAGTTCGATCTCGGCGGGCTCGCCGCGATTTCGGACGAGGATTACGACGCGCTGGAGCCGGTGCAGTGGCCGGTGCGCAAGGAGCCGGCCGACTCCGCGCGTCTGTTCGGCGATGGCCGCTTCAGCACGCCCGACGGAAAGGCCCGCTTCGTCGCGCCGGAGCCACCGGCGCTCCGCGAGACCACGACCGAAGAATTGCCGCTGCGGCTCAACACCGGCCGTCTGCGCGATCAATGGCACAGCATGACGCGCTCGGGACAAAGCCCCAAGCTCGGCGCGCACCGGCCGGAACCTTTCGTGGAAGTCCACCCGCTCGACGCCAAGGCCTATGGGCTTTCCAACAACGGCTTTGCCCGCGTCCGCTCGCGGCACGGCGCCTGCACGCTCAAGATCGTGACCTCGGCCGCCCAGCAGCGCGGCTCGATCTTCGCGCCGATCCACTGGAGCGACGCCAACGCATCGTCGGCGCGCATCGGCGACCTTGTCTCGCCCCAGACCGATCCGTTCTCTGGCCAGCCGGAATCCAAGGCGACGCCGGCCGCCGTTGCCTCGGTGACCTTCGCCTATCGCGGATTTGCCCTGGCGCGGGAGCCGCTCACGCTGCCGGGCGCGGCCTGGTGGGCGCGCATCGCGCTGCCCGATGCTGCCGGCATCCTGTTCGCGACTGACGACGCGCCGATGGCATGGCACGAACGCGCGCCGGACCTCTTCCCGAACGCGGTGCTGACCGAATACGCCGACCGCCAGCATGGCATCTATCGTGCCGCCGCCTTCGTCGATGGCCGGCTCGCGGGCGCGCTGTTCGTCGGTCCCGCCGACGCGCCCCCGCAATGGGGCGACCTTCGCCAGATGGCCGGCGGCCCCGGCATCGCCGAATCCGGCCCAGTGGTCTGCGCCTGCTTCAGCGTGGGCCTCGCCGCGATCCACGAGGCGCTGGCCTCGCGCAAGGCGGTCAGCGTGGAAGAGATCGGGCTTTCGCTGCGTGCGGGCAACAAATGCGGAACCTGCCTGCCGGAACTGAGGAGCATCGTGGACCATGAACGTCATGTTCGCGAACACGCGCACGCCGACTGAAGCGAAGCCACCGCGCATGGAGCCGCTCTCGCGGCTGCCGGTGTTCCTGGCGCTGGAAGGCAAGCGCGCCGTCGTTGCCGGCGGCACGCCCGCCGCGGCCTGGAAGGCGGAACTGCTGTCGGCGGCAAGCGCCGAGGTCGAAGTCTACGCGGCCGAGCCCTGCGAGGAGCTGCTGGCGCTCGCGGCCGACCCGCCGCGGGGCAGCATCTTCATCCACCGCCGCGCCTGGTACGTCGACGACATTCGCGGCGCAGCCATCGCCATCGGCGCCTGCGAAACCGACGACGAGGCGGTGCACTTCGCCGCGGCCGGAAAGGCGGCGGGCGTTCCGGTCAACGTCATCGACAAGCCGAAGTTCTGCGACTTCGCCTTCGGCGCCATCGTCAACCGCTCGCCGCTGGTGATCGGCATCTCCACCGACGGCGCGGCGCCGGTGTTCGGCCAGGCGATCCGCGCCAAACTCGAAGCGCTGATCCCGCGCGGCTTCGCGCAATGGGCCGAGGCCGCACGCCGCTGGCGCAGCGACGTGAAATCGTCCGGCCTGTCGTTCAACGCGCGCCGGCGCTTCTGGCAGATGTTCACCGCGCACGCGGTCGCGCATCCCGGCGATGAGCCGCAGGCCTACGACTACGAGCGGCTGCTGTCGGCGGCGACGGCCGAGAGCGAGAGCGCTGGCAAAGGCTCCGTCACGCTGGTCGGCGCAGGCCCCGGCGATCCGGAATTGCTGACGCTGCGCGCCGTGCGCGCGCTACAATCCGCCGACGTCATCCTGTTCGACGATCTGGTGTCGCCGGACATCCTCGAGTTCGCGCGGCGCGAGGCGAAGAAGATGCTGGTCGGCAAGACCGGCCACGGCCCCGCCTGCAAGCAGGACGAGATCAACGGTCTGATGGTGGGCCTCGCCAGGACCGGCCGCCGCGTGGTGCGGCTCAAGGGCGGCGACCCGATGATCTTCGGCAGAGCCTCCGAGGAGATCGCGGCCTGCCGCAAGGCCCACATCGCGGTCGAGGTGGTGCCCGGCATCACTGCGGCGCAGGGCGCAGCGAGCAGGCTCTGCGTTTCGCTGACGCAGCGCCACGAGGCGCGGCGAGTGCAATACGTCACCGGTCACGGTGCCGACGGCGCGCTGCCGAACGACATCGATTGGCGCAGCCTCGCCGATCCAACGGCCACGAGCATCGTCTACATGCCGGTGAAGACGCTCGGCGAATTGACGGCCCGCGCCATCACCGCGGGCCTCGATCCGGCGACGCCCGCCGTGGCGGTCGCGCGCGCGACGCGGCCGGACGAGGCGCGGATCGTTTCGACCATCGGCGAGTTGCCGGATCGCCTGGCCGAGTCCGGGCTTCCCGGGCCGGTCGTGGTGATGATCGGACGGACATTCGGTGGGCTCGTCTCGACCACCGCGCAAGTTTCAAGCGGCGACGCGCGCAAGATCGGCTCCTGATCGCGCTCCGACTCTCGGTACGTGTCCCGGGCGCAGCGCAGCACCATAGCTGACGCGCAGCGTCAGCGTGCTTACGGCCGCCGGAGGCGGCCTATGGTGATGCGCTGCAGACCCGGGACCCCGGTTACTTATGCAGAAGAAAGCTGGGTCCCGCATCTGCGGTGCACCGCTGCGCGCTGCACCGCGTGCGGGACACGAGGCCATGCATTCCCTCAGGGCGCGTTGCGCGCCAGCACGTGATCGGCGATCTGCGCCCGCGTGCCGACCCAGACGTCGGGCGAACCCATCGCCTTCTCGATGATCTTCTCGAAGTAATATGCGCCGCGATGGTGGCCGAAGATGTGGGCGTGGTTGGTGACGTCGATGATGCGAAGCTCGTCGTCGCGCGAGCGGGCGATGTCGATCACCTCGTTGAACGAATCCAGCATCATCTTCGGCGGGTGGCCGTATTTCATCGACGGCATATCGTTGACGTCATAGGACAGCGGGATCGCCACGATCTTCTTGTCGCCATAGGTCTGCACGTATGGCAGGTCGGCGTCGAACACGTCGCCGTACCAGCGGTAGCCCGCGTCCACCAGCAGTTTCGGCGTGGTCGGCTTCGACGTGCCGCGCGGCGAGAGCCAGCCCTGGATCTTCTGGCCCGAGGCCTTTTCCAGAAGCCTGGTGCAGCGCTCGATGTTCTTCTTCTCGTCCTCGTCGGACAACAGCGCCGGCACGACATCCATGGCGTAGGAATGCGACAGCACCTCGTGGCCGCCGTCGGCGATCGCCTTCACCGTCTCCGGCGCGCGCTCGGCGACGACCGCGTTGACCATCACGCTGCTCTTGGCGCCGTGACGCTTGAAGGATTCCAGCAGCCGGTAGATGCCGGTCTTCACGCCGTAGGCCGCCCAGGAGATCGCCATGGTGTCGAGCACGCCCGCCGGCAGCGGATTGCCCATCGGGCTGATGCCGGGCGCCTTGCCGTCCGACCACTGCTCCAGGCAGACGTTGAACACGACCGCGATGCGCTTGTTGCCCGGCCAGAGCCAATCGATGCTTTTCATGGACGGCACTCCTTCACACGCGGCGGCTGATCGTCATTGGATGCGGAACAGCTTCCGGGCCGTTCCTCCGCTGATGGCTTCAACCTGATCCGGCTTGAGGCCGGCATTCTTGACGATCGTCATCGGCTCGTGGTCGCCGATGGGGAACGGCATGTCGGAGCCGAGCATGACACGGTCCGCGCCCATCATCTCGATGACAAACCGCAGCACCCGCGGATCGTGCTCGATGGTATCGGTGTACATCAGGCTCAGTGCCTCGGCCGGATCGGACGTTCCGGGCGTGATGGAATGGTTGCGCTTGAGCCGCCCGACAACGATCGGCAGGCCGCCCGCGGCAATCGGGACGAAGACCTTGGCGTTCCTGTAGCGCGTGATGTGGCCGCTCATGGCGAGGCGCGATACGGCGACGATGGCATCGCTGACCCGGCCAACGCCGTTGGCGAGGCCGTAATCGTGCACGCGGCTTTCGCCTGCATCGAAGGCTGGGTGGATATGGATGACGGCGCCGGTGTCGTCGGCGGCCTTCCAGAACGGATCGAGGTCGGGCGCGTCGAGCACGCTGCCGATCCCGCGCGGCAAGGTCGAGATCATCGCGCCGCGGAAGCCCGCCGCCATCGCCTCTTTCAGCACCGCGCCAGCGTCAGCGCCGTCCTGCATGGGCAGCGTGGCGAGCGGCACGAAGCGCGGCTCGGCCCGCGCGGCGGAGAGCAGCCCCTCGTTCATGATCTTGCACCAGGCCACCCCGTCGGCCGGCGACAGGTCGCTGCCGAACCAGTCGGGCCAGCCGCCGTTCACCTGCTTGTCGATGCCCTGCTTGTCCATCCAGGCGAGACGCCCGGTGAGATCGCTCAAGCCTTTCATGATCGGCCGGCTCGGCTTGGCCTTGCCGAAGGCGATGGCCAGCCCTGCCGGGTCTTCGATCAGGCGCAGCGAGGACAGCCGCGGCCCTTCCTTGCGGATGGCCGCGAGCAGGTCCGGCGGAATCATGTGGCCGTGGGTGTCGACGATCATGTCTGTTCGCATTGGCGGGTGGCAGGCCTGGATTGGCCGGGGCGGGTTGCGCTGAAATCCAGATCCAGGCGGGACGAACCGATAGCGGTTCATACTAAGCGGCGAGGCTCTTGGCTAGCCGATCAGCCGCACCAGCCAGAGGGACAGCCCGGGCACGTAGGTGATGATCATCAGCCCGAGAATCGTGACGCCGATGAAGGGAACCAAGCCGGAATAGATGCTGCTCAGCGGCACCTTGAAAATCGACTGCGCGACGAAGATGTTGACACCGAACGGCGGCGTGAACGTCCCGATGCTCAGGTTGACCGTAACGATGATCCCGAAATGGATCGGATCGACTCCCGCAGCCACCGCAATCGGCAGCAGCAGTGGCGTAAGCACCAGAATTGCCGATGCCGTATCGATGAAGCACCCGACGACCAGCAGAAAAATGTTGATCGCCAACATCACCAGCCAGGGCTGCAATTGGAGGTGCTCGATCGCCCCGACCGCCGAGCGCGCGACACCGCTGGTCGTCAGCAACCAGGAAAACACGCCGGCCACCGCGACGATGAGGAATATCTGCGCGGTCAGGTACATCGACCGGACCGACACGTCCCAGAAGTCGCGCCAGCCGATCTCGCGATAGATCGCCATCGTGACGAATGCGACATAGACGCAGGCCGCACCGGCGGCCTCGGTCGGCGAGAACACACCGCCGTAGAGGCCACCGAAGATCAGGACCGGCGCCCCGACGGCCCAGACGCCTTCCTTCAGCGCCACCGCCAACGCGCCCCATCGGAACGGCCGGGAATCATGCACGTTGTTCCAGCGGGCATAGGCGTAGATGTAGAGCGACATGATCAGGGCGAGCACCAGTCCGGGAACGATGCCCGCCGCAAACAGCTTGATCACCGACTCCTCGGCCGCCGCGCAATAGAGGATCATCGCGATCGACGGTGGAATGATATTGTCGATGAAGCCGGTGCAGGTGATGACTCCGAGCGAGAATTTTTCGTTGTAGCCGGCCTTGCGCAACTGCGGATAGAACATCGGCCCAAGCGCCGCGACCGTCGCCGCGGTCGAGCCGGAAATCGCCCCGTAAAGCGTCGCCGCGCCCACGGTGGTGATGGGGGTGCTGCCGCGAAACCCGCCGAACAGCGCGATCACCACCGCCACCAGCCGCCGCGCCATGCCGCCGCGCGCCATCAACTCGCCGGCAAAGATGAAGAACGGAACGGCCAGCAGCGCGAAATTGCCGATGCTGCCGAACATGGTCTGCAGGACCGCGGTCGGCGGCACGCTGGTGAACCAGACGATCGCCAGCGTCGCGGTCGAAAGCAGAACGATGAAAAACGGGAATCCGAGAATCAACAGCAGAATCGGCAGGATCAGCATCAACCACAACATGGAGTCGCGCCTCAGAGGTTGGAGCCGTCTTGCGTCTCGCTCGCCGGATCGAAGCGTCGTGCGATGGGTTCGGCGATCGCCGCCAGTACGATCATTGCAAATCCGACGACAAACGCGGCGTAGGGCACGGTCATCGGAATTCCGGCGGTGATGCTCACCTGCCCGTTCGCGGCCATGATCTTCACGATCTGCCACGCCTGAATGCTGGCGAAGCCGCAGAAGCCGATGATCCCCGCGAGAAGCAGCCCGTCCAGTACCCGGCGAAGCATCGGCGGATATGCGCCGACGAGCACGTCCATGGCGAGATGCCGCCGGTCGTAGGTGACCGCAGAGGCGCCGAGGCAGACGCCCCAGATCACCAGAAAGCTCAGCACCTCCTCTGCCCAAGGCAGCGGCGCCAGAAACACGTAGCGGCCGACAACGTTGGCGAAATTGATCGCGATGGCGAGCAGCAGGATCACGCCGATTGCAATGCGCGGGATATCCCGGAGAATCAAACGAGGAATCCTGGCAAGGATCATGGCGCGACTCTCACGGCGCGAGTCTCATGGCGCGGACGCACGCCCAAAGCTGCCGCATGCGCGCGGCGGAGCGTGGCGCCATCGCCATGCTCCGCCGCGGCCGCGTGGTGCGCGTCAATGCTTTGCCGCGACGGCGCGGACCCGCTTGAGCATGTCGCTGACCGCGGGCTGGTCCTTGGTGACGTCGTCGCCGACCGATTTCAGCAGTTCGGCCATCTTGGCGAGATCGGCGCGCGACAGCGTGTGGATCTGGCCGCCCATGTCAGCCCAGGTCTTCTCCAGGCCCTTGCTGAATTCCTTCTCCCATTCGTGCGTCTTGGGCTGCATCGCGCGGCCGGTGTCGAGCACGATCTTGCGCAGGTCCGGCGGCAGCTTGTCGAGCCAGGCCTTGCTGACCACCGCGAGCGAGACCAGCATCGTGTCGTTGGTGATGGTGATCGTCTTGACCACGTCGTTCATCTTGAACGCGACGAAGATCGCGGTGCCGCTCATGGTGCCGTCGATGACGCCGCGCTGCAGCGAGGGAAGCACCTCGTTCAACGGCAGCGGCACAGCTGTGGCGCCGAGCCGGCGCATTTTCTCGCGCTCCATCGCGGTTGCATTGACGCGCAGCTTCTTGCCGCTGAAGTCCGACAGATTGATGATCGCGCTCTTGGCGGCGTAGTTCGACGATCCGGTTCCAAAGATGCCAAGGCCCGCGATGCCCTTGGGTTCGCCGAGCATCAGGGCGTATTCGTTCAGCGTCGGGTCGAACACCGTCGCCGTGGCGTGATCCTTGTCCTTGAACAGCATCGGCGTGCTGAAAACGCCGAAGCGCGGATCGACGCCGACGTAGAAATCGGCGGGCCCGATATAGGCCTCGATCGTGCCGAGCTGCAGTCCGTCGATCATGCGCGGGATCGGGCCGAGTTCGCTGCGCGGATAGATGCCGACCTCGATGCGCCCGTTGGACGCCTTTTCGAGCGCCTCCTTGTAGAACTTGATGTACTGGTGCTGGGTGTCGTTGAACGTGGCGGTACCGAACTTCATCGTGAATTCCGCCGCGTCCGACGAAGCGGACGGCGTCAGAATTGCCAGCGCAAGCGCGACGATAGCCGCCGCAACACGGCACACAGGCCGGTGGTCCATCCTGGTCATCGATCCCTCCCTGGAATTTTTTGTTTTCCGGCGTATTCAAGCCGCCGGAGACGCCAGCCTAACAACTGGCGGCACCTTTGCCAACGCAGCTCTACCGCAACTTGTCGCGCGCGGCGGCGATCATATCGCCAAGCCGCGCCACTTTGATAGGAAGAGAGTTGACCACGATGCCGAGCGGCCGCACCGCGTCGTTCACCGCGCTGGCAATAGCCGCTGGCGCGCCGAGATAGCCGCTTTCGCCCGAGCCCTTCTGGCCGAACACGGTGAGCGGCGACGGCGTCTCGTGATGCACGATTTCGACGGGCGGCACCTCGTGCGCGGATGGCAGGAGGTAATCCATAAAATTCTGTGCTACCAGCAGGCCGTCGTCGTTGTAGGCGAACTCCTCGTAGAGTGCTGCGCCTATTCCATGGGCAATGCCGCCCATCGTCATGCCGCGCACGATCTTCGGGTTGATCACCGTGCCGCAGTCGTGGCCGATGACGTAGCGCTTGATCTCGGGCTTGCCGAGATCGGGATCGATCGCCACCAGCATCAGATGGAACTCAAACGAGTAGCAGGGATACATCTGCACGCGGCCGTCCGCGGTCGGCAGGCCGCCGCCCATCGGCACCGGCATGATGTGGCTCACCGAAAGACCAGGTTCCATGCCGGCCGGCAGCTTGTGGATGTGTCGGTGGGCGATGGTGACGAGCTCGGCCCAGGTTCGCTTCCTATCCGGCGCGGCGGTGTCGAAGGCGTTGCCGTCCTTGTAGGCGATGCGTTCCGCCGGCACGCCGAGATCGTGCGCGGCGATGGCGGTGAGCTTGTCCTTCAGCGCCTTCGCCGCGTGAAACGCCGCGCCGCCGAGCATGATCGCCATGCGGCTGCCGACCGGGCTGTTGCTCGGCAATGAATTGAGCGAGTCCGCCCGCACCACGCGGACCTTGTCGGGATCGACCTCCAGCACCTCGCCGACCACGGTGCCGACCAGGGTCTCGTGGCCCTGTCCGGCCGAGGTCGTGTGCATGGTGGCGGTGATCGAGCCCACCAGATCGATGCTGATGCGGCAGGAGTCCATCCAGGTGGTGGTGCCGACCTTCGGATTGAGCAGCGGCTCGAACGACGAGTTGCCGCCGCTCGGCTCCAGGCAGGCGGCAATGCCGATGCCTGCCAGCGTCCCCGCCGCGCGAAGCCGGTCGCGCTCGGCGATCAGATCGCCGTAGCCCGCTTGCGCCAGCACCTTGTCGATGACGGTGTGGTAGTCGCCGGAGTCGTAGGTCGAGCCGCTGGGAATGAGATAGGGGAATTCCTCGTGCCGGATCATGTTGCGGCGGCGAATCTCGATGCGGTCGAGGCCGAGCCTGATGGCCACTTCGTCGATGGTGCGCTCGATGGCGTAGTTGGTCGGCGACTGGCCGAAGGCGCGTACCGCCTCCTGCACCGTCTTGTTGGTGACCACGGCGATAGCCTGATACTGCACACTCTTGATCTTGTACGGCCCGACGATGGCGCCGACCGGCTTGCCGAGTTGGAACGGCGAGCGCCCGGCATAGGCGCCGACATTGTCGAGCGCGCGCATCTTCATCGAGCGGATGATGCCCTGGTCGTCGAATGCCACTTCGACGTCGAAGTTGCGCTCGGGTCCGTGCATGTCGCCGCCGCGCATGTTCTCCAGCCGGTCCTCGATCAGCCGCACCGGGACGCCGAGCCGCCTGGAGAGATAGCCGACCAGCACCGTGTGCTTGATGCCGCGCTTGACGCCGTAGCTGCCGCCGACATCCACGTCGTAATGCACACGCACCGACGACATCGGAATTTTCAGCGCCATCGCTGTCTGGTCGGGATATTTCGGCATCTGGATCGAGGCCCAGATGTCGAGAATCTCGCGCCAGGGATCCCAGCTCGCCGTGACACCGAAGGTCTCGATCGGCACCGTCGAGCTGCGGCCCCATTTGACGCGGTGCTTGAGCTTGTGCGGGCTTGCCGAAAAATCCTTCTCGACCTCGCCCCAGGTGAAGGTGCGATCGAGCAAAACGTTCGAGGCGTGCGCCTCGTGCACCAGCGTGCCGCCGGCATAGGCCTCGTCGGCATCGAGCACGAATGGCAGCGGCTCGTATTCGATGACCACGGCCTCGGCCGCATCCTCCGCCAGCGCCCGGCTGTCCGCAACGACAGCCGCGACCCATTCGCCGGCGTAACGCGCCACGTTGAGAGCCAGCGGATAGCGCGGCACGTTGGGCGTATCGAGGCCTGTCGCGAGCACATTGGTCGCGCCCGCAAGCTCGGCACCTTCGAGCACATATCGCACGCCCGGCATCGCCAGCGCAGCGGTCTTATCGATGGAAACGATGCGAGCGGCCGGATGCGGACACGTCACCAGCGCGACGTGCTTGACGCCCTGCGGCACGATGTCGGCGGCAAAGTTCCCCTTGCCGACCACGAAGCGGCGGTCCTCGCGCACGCGGCGGTCGGACGAGATGAAGCGGAATTTACCGGACACGGTCATGGCCGCACCGGATCGTTCTGGCCGCGTATCCGCTCGGCGGCGAGCGCGATGGCTTCGACGATCTGCGCGTAGCCGGTGCAGCGGCAGATATTGCCGGAGATGGCGTCGACGATTTCTTCCCGGGTCGGCGAGGTGTTTTTCGACAGCAACGCGTGGGCCGCAAGAATCATCGCCGGCGTGCAGTAGCCGCATTGCATGCCATGGGTCTCGCAGAACGCATCCTGAAGGGGCGACAGCTCGCCCGGTCCGGGCGACAGCCCTTCGATGGTGGTGATGGCGACGCCGTCGGCCTGCACCGCGAACATCAGGCAGGAGCGCACCGCCGCGCCGTCGACAAGCACGGTGCAGGCGCCGCAGACGCCATGCTCGCAGCCGGCATGCGCCCCGGTCAGCAGCAGCTTGTCGCGGAGGCAATCGAGCAGGCTCAGGCGCGGCTCCACGTCGACCGTGTGCCTTTCCCGATTGATGTCGAGCTCGACCTTCATGGACGCCTCGCGGCGTCTTGATAAGCATCGGCGATGGCGCGAACGGCCATCGTGACGGCGACGCGCTTTCGATATTCGGCGGAGGCGTGCAGATCGGCCATCGCCTCGATGCCTGCCAGCGCGGCCTTGGCCAATTCGCGCACCCTGGCTTCGTCGAAACGCTGGCCTTTCAGCGCATCCGCCACCGCGTCGAGCCGCAGCGGAACGGCGGTCGCGGCGCCGATGCCAATCGCGGCCCTCGTGCAGCATCCGTCGGCGTCGAGCGCGATCTGCGCCGCGGCCGACACGAAGGCGAAATCGCTCTGCCGGGCGTTGATCTCGTGGAAGCCCACGCCGACACGCGGTTCCGGCCACACCGGGAAGCGCGCTTCCGCGAGACATGCGGTCAGCGGCAACGCGGTCACCATCGGCCCAAGGAAAAAATCTGAAGCAGCGATGGACTGGCTCTCGCCGCCGTCGCGCCAGACCAAGATGGCGCCGAGCGTCACCGCGACCAATACGATCTCGGCGGCCGGGTCGCCGTTGACGAGCGAGCCGCCGACGGTGCCGCGCGCGCGGGTCGCGGTGTGCCCGACGAAGGGCATGACCTTGGCGAGCAGCGGCAGCTTCGCACGCACAAGCGGGTCGTTCTCAACGACGTGCTGCCGGGTGGTCGCGCCGACAACGATCTCCTTTCCTTCGTCGCGAACGAAAGCGAGGCCGGGAATTCGCGCAATGTCGATCAGCCGAGACGGCCGCGCCAGCCGCATCGCCATCAGCGGCCCCAAGGTCTGGCCGCCCGCGATCACGCGCGCGCCGTCGTCGGCCGCAAGCAATGCGCAGGCCTCATCGATGTCGGCGGGGCGCGAATATTCGAACGCGGCAGGCTTCATCCGCTCAGTGCCAGTACGGCGGATAGCCGGAGCTCTTCTGCTCGGCGTCGAGCAGGCGCAGCATGGCCGGCCATTCCAGCACGCCGTAGGGCCGGCGCGTTCCGGGCTGGTAGAGATGCGCGGTGTGGGCAAGCACGTTCTCGCCCGGCATGGTCAGCTCGGTGCGCGCCGCCATCGAGTCGACCTGCGAGCGGCAGGACTGTTCGAGCTGGTACATGGTGTTGAACGCCTGCTGCACCGTCGACCCGCAGGTGAGCAGCCCGTGGTTGCGCATGATCAGCGCATCGTGCGGGCCGAGGTCGCTGACGATCCGTTCCCGCTCGTCGAGGTCCACCGCCGGCCCCTCGTAGTCGTGATAGCCGATGTGGCCGACGAAGCGGATCGAGGTCTGCGACAGCGGCAGGAGCCCGCATTGCATGGCGGACACCGCGATGCCGGCGCGGGTGTGGGTGTGCAGCACGCATTTGACCTCCGGCCGCGCCTTGTGGATCGCGCCGTGGATCACGTAGCCGGACTTGTTGATGCCGTAGTCGGTGTCGGGCTTGGCGATGATCTCGCCCTCGACGTCGATCTTCACCAAGCTTGAGGCCGTAATTTCTTTGTAGAGCAGCCCGTAGAGGTTGATCAGCAGGTGGTCGGTGCCAGGGATGCGGGCGGTGATGTGGTTGTAAATGAGATCGGTCATCTCGTACTGATCGACCAGCCGGTAGCAGGCGGCGAGTTCGACCCGCGCCTGCCATTCCTCGGCCGAAACATCGTCTTTGACCGACTTGAAGTTGGTATCGTACTTCATGAATAGTCTCGCTCATCCGTCTATACGTCATGGCCGGGCATGACGAGGATAGGTCCGCGCCTATCTGACTCCATTATACTGCCGACCCTTCGACAAGGCCAACCGAGGATACCGTGGCGGCCGGCGACATCCTGCGCAATCTTTCGTTCCTGCTTGGAGCAGCGACCGCGCGGGCGAAGCAGATCAAGGACATCGAGTTCTGATCTCGCAGATGGATTTTTCCGAGATCCTGGGTCCGGGCGAACCCGAAGACCGTATCGAAGCGCAGCGCCGCCTCGCCGGTTTCCCTACGCCGCGAACAAGGTCAAATCTCTCCAGGATGAAGCCAAACGTGCCCGCATCCAGCCGCTGGCGGTCTCCGGCCAGCCGGTCGGGGCTTGATGGCCAGACCAATCGGGTTGCGGCAATTTGGTCGCTATGGCACAGCCAGCCGGGCCATATTGTGTGCCGGGCCGTGATATACTTATGGTCCCACGGGAGGGGATGCCGCACTATCTCGCCAAACGAGACGCGACAGTCGAAGTCCGGTTCGGCCAAGACATCGATACCGTGACAACAATAGAGCTATCGGTCGGATAGCACCGGGGAGGAGGAACGATGCCAAGAATGCGTTCACTGTTGCTCACGGCGGCCGCGCTGCTGGCGCTGACCGCGCCCCTGGCGGCGCAATCAGATTACCCGAACCGGCCGGTGCGGCTGATCATTCCGTTCCCGCCGGGCGGCAGCAACGACGTGGTCGGGCGGATGGTCGCCACCCACCTCGGCGAAAAGCTCGGCAAGCAGATGGTGGTCGACAACCGCGGCGGCGCCGGCGGAACGGTCGGCACCGAGCTGGTCTTCAATGCCCCCCCCGACGGCTATACGCTCGGCGTCGTATCGATCGCGCACGCGGTCAATCCCTGGCTCTACAAGCTGCCCTACGATCCCAGGAAACTCGCTCCGGTCGGCCTGATGGCGACCGGAACCAACGTGCTGGTGATCCATCCGAGCCTGCCGGTGCGGTCGGTGAAGGAACTGATTGCGCTCGCCAAGCAGAAGCCCGGGGAGTTGCAGTATGCCTCCGCTGGCATCGGCAGCTTCCAGCATCTCGGCACCGAATTGTTCAAGCTCGAAGCCGGGGTCAATATTTTGCACGTGCCGTTCCGCGGCGGCGGCCCGTCCATGAACGACGTGCTCGGTGGCCACACCAAGATCATGATGTCGTCGCTGGTGCAGACCACCCCGCACATCAAGTCTGGCCGCCTCATTGCGCTCGCGACCGGCGGCAAGAAGCGCAGTCCGATCCTTCCGGACGTCCCGACGGTCGCCGAAGCTGGCGTGCCGACCTACGAGGCGCTCAACTGGTGGGGCATCGTCGCGCCCGCCGGCACCCCGCAGGCCATTATCGACAAGGTGAACACCGCACTCTCGCAGGTCCAGGAGTTGCCCGAGGTTCAGAAGCAGTTCGACCTTCAAGGCGCGTCGGTGCAGAAAATGACGGCCGCCGATTTCGGCAAGTTCGTGCTGGCCGAAATGAGCCGGTGGGAGCGCGTGGTGAAGGAGGCCGGCATCACGGCACAGTGACCCCTGCCCGGCTTTTCGCCAGTTGCCCTGAGGCCCATGCAAAGCGGGCCTCGAAGGCCGACGGAACAGGCAGAGTCCCCGCCCATGCAGCTTGAATTCCGCGACAACAAGGACGTCTGGGCCGGCGCGATGCTGATCGTCACCGGCACGACGGCAATCGTGGTTGCGAGCAACTACACGTTCGGCACCTCGCTCCGCATGGGGCCGGGCTATTTCCCCTCGGTCCTGGGCGGGCTGCTGATCCTGTTCGGGCTCTATCTCGTCGCCGTGGGACTCAAGCGCAACGAGAAGATCGAAGGCAGCTGGTCGTTGCGCGCGCTGGTGGTGCTGCCGCTGTCGCTGGTGCTGTTCGGGCTGCTGATGGAGCACGCGGGATTCGTGCCCGCCCTGATGGTGCTGATCGTGGGTTCGGCGCTGGCCAGCAGCGAGTTCAAACTCGTCGAGGTGCTGGCGCTTGCGGCCGGGCTGACGGCCTTCGCGGTGGCGCTGTTCATCTACGGCCTCGGCCTGCCCTATCCACTGTTCGCGGGCTGGTGACGCACCATCATGGACCTTTTCAACAATCTCATCTTCGGCTTCGGCGTCGCGTTCAGTCTGCAGAACCTGATGTATTGCATGATCGGCGTGTCGGTCGGCACGCTGATCGGCGTGCTGCCGGGGATCGGCCCGCTCGCCACCATCGCCATGCTGCTGCCGCTGACCTTCAACGTCGCGCCGGTCGGTGCGCTGATCATGCTGGCGGGCATCTATTACGGCGCGCAGTACGGCGGCTCGACCACCGCCATCCTTGTCAACCTGCCGGGTGAAACCTCCGCGGTGGTCACCTGCATCGACGGCCACCAGATGGCGCGGCAGGGCCGCGCCGGCCCGGCGCTGGCCATCGCCGCCATCGGCTCGTTCATCGCCGGCACCTTCGGCACGCTCTTGATCGCGGTCGCCGGCCCGCCGCTCGCCGAGATGGCGCTCAAGTTCGGCGCGCCGGAGTATTTCTCGTTGATGCTGATGGGTCTCGTCGCCGCCGCCGTCCTGGCGCAGGGCGACATGATCAAGTCGCTCGCCATGGTGGCGATGGGGCTTCTGCTCGGCATCGTCGGCACCGACGTCAACACCGGGGTACAGCGATTTTCGTTCGGCATCACGGAGCTTTCCGACGGCATCGGCTTCATCGTCGTCGCGGTCGGCGTGTTCGCGGTCGGCGAGATCGTGGCCAACCTCGGCGATCCGGCGGAGCGCCGCTTCTTCACCGACAAGGTGAAGGGCCTGATGCCGACCTGGGTGGATTTCAAGGCCTCGATCGGCCCGATCATCCGCGGCACCGCGATCGGTTCCTTTTTCGGCGTGCTGCCCGGCACCGGTCCCGCGATCGCGTCGTTCTCGTCCTACATGGTGGAGAAGAAGATCGCCAAGGACCCCTCGCGCTTCGGCAAGGGCGCCATCGAGGGCGTCGCCGGGCCGGAATCCGCCAACAACGCCGACGCGCAGTGCAAGTTCATCCCGATGCTCACGCTCGGCCTGCCGGCATCGGGCGTGATGGCGCTGATGCTCGGCGCGCTCACCATCCAGGGCATCCAGCCCGGCCCCGAGGTGATGACGAGCCGGCCCGAACTGTTCTGGGGGCTCATTGCCAGCATGTGGATCGGCAACGCGCTGCTCGTGGTCCTCAACCTGCCGATGATCGGACTCTGGGTGAAGCTCCTCAAGGTGCCCTATCGCCTGCTGTTCCCCGCGATCATGGCGTTCTCGGCGATCGGCATCTACAGCGTCAACAATTCCTCGTTCGAGATCTATCTGACCGCCATATTCGGCGTGATCGGGTTTATCTGGATCAAGCTCGGCTGCAGCCCCGCGCCGATGCTGCTTGGCTTCGTGCTGGGACCGATGATGGAGGAGCACCTGCGCCGCGCCATGCTGATGTCGAAGGGCAACGCGTCGGTGTTCTTTACCCGGCCGATCAGCCTTGGATTCATCATCGCGACGATCGCGATCCTGGCGATCATCGTGCTGCCGGCCGTGCGCAGCCGCCGCAGCGAGATTGCGGGCTGACGCGGCGCTCGCTTTCCGATTCAATTTTCAAGCAGCCTCCATCGTTCTCGCGATGCATTTGCATCCGAGTCATTCGGCCGGTGCGCTCCGGAAACAAGTCCGAGGGCGCGCGGGACGCCGGGGGTCCGACGGACCCACGGGCTTCGGCATGTCGCCACACCGAAGCGGAACGGCGGTCCCGGCCGGGGCCGCCGCTCGCATTGTCGAAAACCGCAAGTCCGCCTTCTCTCCAGCGTCCCGCGCGCGGTGTTTATAGGTTTGCTCCGCATGGCCCCCGGTGGTCTGAGATTTTCTAACCACCGCTTTGGACCCCGACAGCGCCTGGCCGTTTGGCACGGAGTTACGGCGCTGCCGCCAAAGAGCCCGGTGACGCGAACGCTCGTCGCGCCGGGGCCGATGCGGCTTGGACCTCCGCGCGTTGGGTGTGCGTGTTGCACCCGTGCGCGGCCACCGCAGGCCTGTCCCGCTTAACGACGCCTCGCGAAGCGCCCTCGGATGGACTGGCCTGGGCAAAAGAATAAGGCCGCCGGAACGAGCGGGGATAAGTTCGGACAAGAACTTTTTTTGCGCTCGCCAGGGCTCGCGGCGAGGCTCGAAACGTCCATTCAATCAGCACATTACAGCGGTGTGTCCGATATCGGACATAATTGACCTGGATCAACGAAGGCCGGGCTGCCTTGAGCGAATTTAGCAGCGGCGGGAGCTGCATTTAACCCATTGAATTTAGGCCGCCGGGCCGCAATGCGCGCAACGGAGATTGAGTCATGAACATTCCTGGCGCACCGCACGCCATGCCACGCCGCAACATCCCGTCCCCACCGAAAAAATATCGACAGCCGCCCGATTGCCCAATCGCTGAGTGCTCCGCAATCCTGAAGTACGGGCGGGAGCTGGAAAGACACAGGGTCACCGAAGCCAAGCTCCGACAGTCGGTGCTTCGGGAAAATGTGCTGCTGCGTCAAAAGGAAGAATTGATCCAGCAGAAGGACATGCTGAGCAGGGAGTCGGAGCATCGGCTCTTGAACGGGCTTCAATTGATCACAAGCCTGCTCTCGGTCCAAAGCCGGACGGCGCAAAACGCCGAGGCCGCAACGCAGTTGACGATCGCCGCCAACCGCGTCGCCACGCTCGGGCGGATACACCATCACTTGCATACCCTGGATCACGTCGAGAGCGTCGAGTTCAAACAGTACCTTGAGAAGCTTTGCCACGACCTGTTGGCTATGGCGGCCAGCGAGACTCCGGCGAGAGAGCTTGTCGTTGAAGGGGTGGAGCTTCGGATTCCGGCCGTCACAGCCATCCCGCTTGGGTTCATCGCCAGCGAACTGCTCACAAACTCGATCAAATATGCAAAGGGCAGGATCACCGTCAGATTGCAGAACATCCCGGGAAATGGCCACGCACTGTCGATCTCCGACGATGGCCCGGGGTTGCCGGAGGGATTCGATCCGGCGGCGGCTCACGGCCTTGGCATGAAACTCATTTCAGTTCTCGTCCGGCAACTCGGCGGCGAGATGCAGATCGCCAAAGGCGACAACGGTCACGGCACATGCTTCACGGTGCTGTTCTCCTAGCTGCAGGTCTCGATACACGCCCTTCGAGCAGAACCGATGCCTCCAGATCCGTATCTCCTGCCCGATGAAAAGCGCCTCATCTCCCGCTTCTGGCAAAGCGCGTCCGGATTCTGGCGTGGCCCACCGGCCTGGCGCGCCTGGTTCCTGATTGCATTGCTGATCGCCACCACGCTGCTGCAACTGCTGACGCAGTACGGGCTGAACTTCTGGAACCGGGATTTCTTCAACGCGATCGAGCGGCGGGATGGACCGGAACTCTGGACGCAAGCGCTGCATTTTGCGCCGCTTGCCGCAGCCAGCCTGTCACTCGCCATCGTATCGGTGTGGGCGCGCATGACCATGCAGCGCAAATGGCGCGAGTGGCTGAGCAATCACCTGTACGACTATTGGCTCGGCAAGGGGCATTCCCGCCGGCTGAGATTCATGTTGGGAGAGCACCAGACTCCCGAGTATCGGATCGCCGAGGACGCAAGGGTTGCGACCGACCTGCCGATTGACCTGACGCTTGGATTGTTCTCGTCGCTTCTGACTGCGGTCATCTTCATTGGCGTTCTCTGGAGTGTCGGCGGCAATCTCGTCATCAATGGATTCGGTCTGGTCCTGGGCATCCCCGGATACCTCGTCATCGCGGTTTTCGTCTACTCGATGCTGGTGACGGCCGCGATGATGCTCATCGCGCGCCGCCTGACGCGAGTGATGGAGGACAACAAACGCGCCGAAGCCGAGCTAAGAGCAATCGGCGCTCACCTGCGCGAGAGCGGCGAAGGCACGGCCATGCCGGATCGCCAGAATGGCGGGCGCCGCGCCATCGGCGCCGCGCTGGACGAGGTGATTGCACAATGGCTGGCCTATTGCTGGCAACTCATGCGGATGACGCTGGTGTCGCACACGAACACGCTGCTCACGCCATTTGTCGGGTTGCTGCTTTGCATGCCGAAATACCTCGCGGCGACGATGACGCTCGGCGAGGTCGTGCAGGCGGCCGCCGCGTTCGCCCTGGTACAGGGCGCGTTCAATTGGATCACCGACAGCTATGGACGCCTTGCGGAATGGACCTCTTCCGCGAACCGCGTCGCATCCCTCCTGCTCGCGCTGGATCAGATCGATCGTCCCGGACTGCCGGACGAATCGACGAAAGCAAGTCAACTGCCGGTTGATGCAGGTCAATGAGGGGCCACCGCCAATCATTGCATGAATAGTCTTGAGAATCGTACTTCGGCGTCAAACAGGAAAGTCGAATCTGTCCTGCGATTCGTGTTTTCCGGGCAACGAATGGAGTTCCAGCTCACCATGAATCGCAACACTCTCTATCTCATTATCGGCGCGCTCGCCGTCGTCGCCGCGGTCGTCGGCTATCAACTCTATCAGGAGCGGCAGAAGGCGACCGGCATCGAAATCAACGTCGGCAAAGGCGGTATTTCCATCGAAAAGAAATAGCTGCATCTCCCGGATGGCGCTCCGACAGCGCGCCATCCGGGAATTGCAGAACGCTCCATCGCCGCGATGCGAAGGGGCTCGGCATACGATCAACCATCGCAACGGGAGAGCCATCATGTCGCTCGGACTTATCCTCCTCATCATCCTTGTCATCTTCCTGCTGGGTGGATTCAGCGGGCGGTTCGGCGGTTACGGCTACGGTTTCGGCCACGGCGGCGTCGGCCTGATCGGCACCATCTTGATCATCGTTCTCATTCTGATGCTGCTCGGGCGCATCTGATGTGAAAGGCGGGATGCCAGATGCGCTATCTTCGTCTGCACCCGGAGAGCCATCTCGTCGACCGCATTGGCTGGATGCGAGCGGCCGTGCTGGGGGCCAACGATGGCATCATCTCGACCGCAAGCCTGATCGTTGGCGTCGCGGCCGCGGCCACAACACAGCATGATGTTCTGATCGCAGGCGTCGCCGGACTGGTGGCCGGCGCCATGTCGATGGCCGCCGGGGAGTACGTGTCCGTCAGTTCGCAATCGGACACCGAACAGGCCGATCTCGCACGCGAGCGCAAGGAACTGAGAGACAGTCCGGCGTTTGAACTCGATGAGCTGACCGACATCTACGTCAAACGCGGCGTCGATCACCCGATTGCGCGGCAAGTCGCCCAGCAACTCATGGCGAAAGACGCGCTCGCCGCCCACGCGCGCGACGAACTGGGAATTTCCGAAGTCACCGCCGCGCGCCCGGTGCAGGCCGCACTGACATCGGCCGTCATGTTCGCCGTGGGCGCCGCCATGCCATTGCTGACGGTCGCCGTCGCGCCCGCCGGCACGCTTGTCCCGATCGTATCGGCGGCGTCCCTGGGTTTTCTCGCCCTGCTCGGCGCCATCGGTGCACGCGTAGGCGGCGCAAATGTCATGCGCGCCACAATCCGCGTGACATTCTGGGGCGCATTGGCGCTCGGTGTCACCGCCGGAATCGGAAAGCTGTTCGGCACGGTTGTCTAAAGATCAGGACCGGCCGTGCGTCATCTGGCTCCTACACCACCGGCGAACGTCCGCCATCGACGTTTGTCGCGGTGCCGGCGATGTATCCGCCCTGCTCGGAGGCGAGGAAGCAGGCGAGGTTGGCAAACTCCTCCGCCTTGCCGGCGCGGCCGAGCGGAATCTCCTTCTCGCGCGCCTTGTAGTAATCCGCGAGCGGGATGTTCGCCTTCTTCGCTGCCTGGACGTGCTGATCGGCCTCGATGAAACCCACCAGCATGGCGTTCACCAGCACGTTGTGCGGCGCGAATTCCTGCGACAGCGCCTTGGTCATCGCCATGCCGGCGGCGCGCGACACCGAGGTCGGCATGCTGTTCGGCCGGGGGGCCTTGGCGCCGATGTTGAGCACGTTGATGATGCGGCCCCAGCGCCGCTCCTTCATCTGCGGCCAGACGAGGCGGATGAGCCGCACCGCTGCAAACAGCTTCTGCTCGATATCGTCGTGCAGAATCTCGTCGGTCACCTTCTCGAACGGCATCGCCCGCGAGGTGCCGGCGTTGTTGACGATGATGTCGACCTTGCCGAACGCCTTCATCACCTCGTCGTAGCCGCGCTGGATGTCGGCGGCGAGGCCCACATCGGCCTGCACGCCGATCACGCGGGCCTTCGCCGTCTTCTTGATCGCGGCGACCGCCTCGTCGAGCGTCTCGCGCGTGCGCGCAAGGATGGCGACATCGGCGCCGGACTGGGCAAAGCGCGTCGCGACCGCGATGCCGATGCCCTTGCTGCCGCCGGTGACGATGGCGGAACGGCCCGAAAGATTGATTTCCATGATGACACTCCCACGATCCCGCGCGCCGGGACCGCACCATTCCTAGCGTCGTCCGGTGACGACTGAAAGGGTCATCCTGCGTTCTTCCGCGCCACGATCCGGTGAATCGTCTTGCCCGACGACGCACTGACCGGTTCGTCGTCGAGCAGAAGCTCCGCTGCACCGTCGAGCGCCTCGCGGATGAGCGCGCTGTCGAAGGCCGAGTAGAGCCTGCCGTGCGGGTCGCGCTGGTCGGCGCCTTCGGTGACGCGCCAGCTCAGGTAAAGAATGCCGCCGGCTTTCAGGATGGCGAGCAGGCGGCGGACCGCCTCCAGCATCTGCGGCCGCCGCAGATGCATGATCACCGTCTCGCACAGGACGTTGTCGAAGGCGGACTCCGGCACGCCCGCAAGCCCCGGCAGCACGGCGGTCTGGAATGAAAGCCTCGGATAGCGCAGGCGCGCCTGCTCCAACAGCGCATCGGAGGCGTCGTAGCCGACCGCATCGAAGCCGCCGGCGGCGAGGAAGGCCACCTCACGGCCGCTGCCGCAGCCGATGTCGGCGACGCGGCCGGGGCGGAAGAAGCGCTTGACGAGGGCGTGAAGGTCGGCCGGCGCCGGCTGCTCGTGCCAGTCCTTGGCAAAGGCTTCGGCGCCCGCGTCATAGGCGCCGATGGTGGCTCGATCCATGGTCCGTCCCGCCCTTCGGATGGCCGTGCGCAGCGATTGTATCATGCGTTTGTCATGCCCCGGCCGCCCGCAGCGGCACCACCGTGCCCCACGTATCAGAGTCGTCCGCCGTCGCCACCACCACGCGATTGCGGCCGGCGCGCTTGGCGGCATAGACCGCCGTGTCGGCACGGCGCATCAGCGTATCGAGCTGGTAGCCGAAGGCATCGGTCGAAGCGATGCCGAGGCTCGCCGTCGCCTTCACCGGCGTGCCGGCCACGTCCACCGTCATCATCTCGAACTGGTGCCGGATGCGCTCGGCCACGCGGTGCGCCTGTTCCATGGTGGTGTGCGGCAGCAGGCAGCAGAACTCCTCGCCGCCGATGCGGAACAGGAAATCCGTAGGCCTGATGCAGACATTCACCAGGCCGACAAAGCTCGTGAGAACGTCGTCGCCGCCGGAATGCCCGAACCGGTCGTTGAGCGACTTGAAATGATCGAGATCGAGGAACAAAAGGCACAGCGGCGCCCGTTCGTAGGCATGGCGCTGCAGCAGGCGGGTGCCGCGCGACATGAATGCGCGCCGGTTGAGCGCTCCGGTCAGCGGATCGGTCTGCGCCTTGGTGCGCTGGTCGAGCTCGAGGCGCTCCTTGGACATCGACACCAGCAGCACCGACAGCAAAATGGTGTGGGCGAACATGATCAGGTTGAAGGCGCCAAGCCAGCCGGGCTGCACCGGCTGCGCGCCGAACGGAAACGGCAGAACGCCGATCATCGGGATGCGGGTGGCAAAGAACGCCGCGAACGAGGCAAAGATCACGATGACCGGCCAGCGCGACGGCAACCGCTCCCGGCGGCCGCGCCAGAACTCCACCGCGGCCATCGCCAGCATCGGCGCGACCAGGCATGAGGACAGGACGATGCGGTAGGGCACATTGGTCAGGAACGAAGGCGTGCAGCAGGCGGCGAACCACAGCGCCGGCAGCACCAGAACCGGAGCCCACAACGGCCGGCGCCGGTCGAAGGCGCGGGCGCCCTGCCAGCAGCAGGCGAAGGCGGCGATCAACGCCGCATTGCCGATGCCCAAGGTGACGAGGCCCTCCCCCGACCGCAGCATGAACAGGATCGAGGTGACGCTGCCGAGAAAGAGCGTCGCGCTCCACCAGCCGAACCAGGGCGCGTCGCGGTTCTTTCGCCAGAACACGACGAACAACGCGCCAAGCACGAGCTTGATGAACAGGCCGAACAGCAGGACGGTGAAGGAATCGATCTGCATGGCCCGGTGAGGCGTGAGGTTGGCGAATCGGGTGCAGTTTATCGGAGAGTGGGCCGACGCCGCATCAAACTCTCGACATCGCTGGCCTCGCTCAGCCGCGCCCGGCCATTGCCTCGGCGTAGAGCTCCGGCTTGAAGCCGACCAGCAGCTTGCCGCCGCCGAGGTCGAGGACCGGCCGCTTGATCATGGAGGGCTGCCCGAGCATCAGCGCGACCGCCTTCCTTTCGTCGATCGCCGCCTTGTCCTTGTCGGGAAGCTTGCGGAAGGTCGTGCCGGCGCGATTGAGCAGGGTCTCCCAGCCGACCTTCTTGCTCCAGCGCTCCAATCGTTCGCGCTCGATTCCGGCGGTCTTGTAGTCGTGGAAATCGTAGGCGACGCCCTGCTTGTCCAGCCAGGCGCGCGCCTTCTTCATGGTGTCGCAGTTCTTGATGCCGTAGATGGTGATGGGCATGGATCTATTCAGTAATACATTTCCATTCGGAGGCCGCGACCGTCGCACTTTGGTTCATCAATCACGCACTTTGCGTCGCGCGCGGCAATCGCACACGCGCATGCATCAATCAAATCATCACGTCCGATACCCGTGCCGAAACGAAGATCAATCCAGCGTTCAATATTACTAAAGCCAAATCGATTTAGTATCTCTATGCGTTGCTCCTGTCCGGCCTTCGATTTCTTTCTCTCTAATGGCTTTCTTCCACGGAGCGTCCAGAAAATCAGTTCCGGATGCGTTTCGCAAAGCACCCGCTGACGTTCTGGCGTGATGATATCGTCCACCTCTTTTATTTTGTCTCGAATGTTCCAAAGCTGGCAGGAAATTCCCATCCCTGCGCCCTCATGTTCCCAATAATAATCGTTTGCGTCGCCCTGACTGGAAAACAACCACACTCCACGCCTCACCCCGGGAAAAACGGACGGCCCTAGCCATTCGCGAGCTTGAATATCACACTGCCGGAAACCAACATCTGGCAATCCGATGGGAATGTCGATCATCGCTCGGCTGTGCGGATTAGAAAGGAGCCGGTCAAGACTGGACGAGTAGTCAAATCCGTGTCGTCCACCGTCATCAATCCAAGCCGAAACCCATCCCCCGCGAAACCCGTCTAAGCCGACGTACTTGGCCAAAAATCTACTCCCACTCAATCGTGCCCGGCGGCTTGCTGGTGACGTCGTACACCACGCGGTTGACGCCCTTGACCTCATTGATGATGCGGGTCGCGACGTTGCCGATGAACTTCATGTCGAAGGGATAGAAGTCTGCGGTCATGCCGTCGGTGGAGGTCACCGCGCGGAGGCCGACGACGAAATCGTAGGTACGCCCGTCGCCCATCACGCCGACGGTTTTCACCGGCAGGATCACGGCGAAGGCCTGCCAGATCTCGTCATAGAGGCCGGCCTTACGGATTTCGTCGATGTAGATGTCGTCGGCGAGGCGGAGGATTTCGAGCTTTTCACGGGTGATGTCGCCCGGGCAGCGGATCGCGAGGCCCGGACCGGGGAACGGATGGCGGCCGACGAACACTTCGGGAAGGCCGAGTTCGCGGCCGAGCAGCCGCACCTCGTCCTTGAACAGCTCGCGCAAGGGCTCCACGAGCTTCATGTTCATGCGCGCCGGCAGCCCGCCGACGTTGTGGTGCGACTTGATGGTGACCGAAGGCCCGCCGGTGAACGACACGCTCTCGATCACGTCGGGATAGAGCGTGCCCTGGGCGAGGAACTCGGCGCCGCCGATCTTCTTGGCTTCGGCCTCGAACACGTCGATGAACAGCCCGCCGATGATCTTGCGCTTTTCCTCCGGGTCGGACTTGCCTTGCAGCGCGCCGAGGAATGTGTCGGCGGCGTCCACATGAACCAGCGGGATGTTGTAGTGGCCGCGGAACAGATCAACGACAGACTTGCCTTCGTTGAGGCGCAACAGCCCGTGATCAACGAACACGCAGGTGAGCTGGTCGCCGATCGCCTCGTGGATCAGCACGGCGGCAACGGCGGAGTCGACGCCGCCGGACAGCCCGCAGATGACCCGGGCCTTGCCGACCTGCTTCCTGATTTTCTCGACCGCCTCGTCCTTGAAGGCGCGCATGGTCCAGTCGCCGCGGCACTGCGCGATCTTGCGGACGAAGTTGCGCAGGAGTTGCGCGCCCTGCGGCGTGTGCATCACCTCGAGATGGAATTGCGTGGCGTAGAATTTCCGCTTCTCGTCGGCGATCATTGCGATCGGCGCGTTCGCCGAGGTGCCGACGACACGGAAGCCCTGCGGCAGCCTCGTCACCCGGTCGCCGTGGCTCATCCAGACCGGATACTTCTCGCCCTTCTTCCAGACGCCCTCGAAAAGCGGCGAGTCCTCGGTGACCAGCACCTCGGCGCGGCCGAACTCGCGGTGGTGGCCGCCTTCGACCTGGCCGCCGAGCTGATGCGCCATCGCCTGCTCGCCGTAGCAGATGCCGAGCACGGGCACGCCGGCGTCGAACAATTCCCTGGGCGCGAGGGGGGCGTCCTTGTCGAGCACGGAGGCAGGCCCCCCGGACAGGATCACCGCCGTGGGCTTCATCCGCGCAAAGGCTTCGGCCGCCTTCTGGTACGGCACGATCTCGGAATAGACCTTCTCTTCGCGCACCCGGCGCGCAATGAGCTGCGTCACCTGGGAGCCGAAATCGACAATGAGAATCTTGTCGTGCTGGTCCATAGACGGTTCTAAGACCGCCGCGTGTGTCTGTCGAGCTTGGGCCGCAGAGGTCATGCAGAGCGCCGCAGGAGGCTGACGAAAAACCCGTCGGTGTCGGTCCGGCGCGGCGTCATCAGCAGGCCTTCGCCGGAGGTGAGCGCCGCCTTGGTGAACATATAGGCGCGCTCGCCCAGCACGTTCGCCACCTCGGCGGGCTTTTCCACGGAAAAATCCGGATGCAGCCGGGTGAAGTTCCGGATTTGCGCCCCGTTCTCCTCCTCCAGCACCGAGCAGGTGATGTAGGCGATGCGGCCGCCGGGCCGTACCAGTGGGACGGCGCGCACCAGCGTCTCCGCCTGCTCCTTGACCCGCACCTCCAGCGCGCCCGGCCGGACCCGCCATTTGGCGTCCGGATTGCGGCGCCAGGCGCCGATGCCGGTGCAGGGCGCGTCGATCAGCACGAGATCGATCTTGCCTTCGAGATCGGCGAGCTCGTTGCCGACCGATTTCGGCACGCGGACCTGGACGTTGCGCGCGCCGGAGCGCTCGAGCCGGGCGTGGATCGGCGCGAGCCTGCGCTTGTCGTCGTCGGTGGCGTAGATCTGGCCCTTGTTTTCCATGATCGCGGCGAGCGCAAGCGTCTTGCCGCCGCCGCCGGCGCAAAGATCGAGCACCTGTTCGCCGGGTTTGGCGCCCGCCAGCAAGGCCGCAAGCTGCGAGCCCTCGTCCTGGATTTCGATGAGCCCCTTGAGATAGGCGAACTCGGCATGCACCGCCGGGTTCTTGGCGTCGGCCCGAAGCTTGATCCGCAGACCGGTCGGCGACCAGCGCGTCGGCTCGGGCGCGAGATCGGCGAGCGATTTCGCCGCCTCGTCGCGGCTGGCCTTGAGCACGTTGGCGCGCAGATCGAGCGGCGCGCGCGACGACAGCGCCGCGCCCTCCTCCGCCCGCTCGTCGCCGAAAACGCGGGCGAGATACGGGTCGAGCCATTCCGGATAATCGCCGAGAACGTGCGGCGGCGCGCCGTCCATGCTCCCGCCGGACAGCCGGCCACGCTCGGCCTCGGTCAGCGGGGAAGGCGCGTAGCCCGCGCCGCTGGCCAGCAGCGCAACGGCATCGGGCGCAAGCCCGCGCTCGCGCACCAGCATGCCGAGCAGCGTGGCGCGCGGGGTGTCCTCGCCCATGAGATAAGCCGACGACGCGCGGCGGCGCAGCGCGTCGTAAACGAGACCGGCGATGCCGGCGCGGTCGCCGGAGCCGGCGAAGCGGTGCGACAGCCCCCAGTCCTTCAGCGTGTCGGACGCAGGTCTGCGCCGCGCGCCGATGTCGGCGAGCACTTCGATCGCAGCCGCGAGGCGTGCGCCGGGAGTCATCAGGGCATCCCGAGCATGATGCGGACGATGAAGACGATCCACATGATCAGCAGCACGATCGCCCCGATGCCGTAGAATCCGCCGCGGAGCGGCACATTGTTGCTGGTGACGTGCGCCAAGGCCTGGAGCACACGAAACACGACGAAAATCCAGGCCAGCGTGACAAATAGCAGGTCCGCGTGATGCGTGATAATGACGAGGATCGTCAGGACATAGAACAAGACCGGAAGTTCGAACTGGTTGCTGAAGGCATAGGCGAACTGCGTCGCCCGGCGCGGCCAATTCGGCTCGCGGAGCGCGATCGCTTCCAGGCGGGCCTCGCCGCTGCGGAGCGCGGCGGTGCGAAACCACATCATCCCGAGCATCAGCGCGAAGGTCAGGAGAACCTGAACAAACAGCGGCGCGAGGATCATGGGAATCGTCATGGGAGAACCCCTCTGGAATGGCGGTGGCGGCGGGAGCCGCACTGCCTATGTAGGGACGATTGCGGGCCTAGAGAAGGACCGGCGCGGCCGGTTTCACAGTTTGACGCTGATGGCGGTCTCGCCGTCTTCGTCGATCAGCGCGCTTTGCCAGGTTTTGCCGTCGAACAGCGCGGCATGAACGGCATCGGCGGTGCCGCCGTGATTGAGGTTGGCGGTGATCAGCACGCCCCCGGTCCTGAGTAGCCCATGCAGCGCTTTGTGCAGCGCCGGCACCGGCGTGTGGCCGTCGAAGAAGGCCACGTCGTAACCCGCCTCCAGCGCCGGCAGCACCTTGGCGAAATCGCCCTCGTGGACGGCGATGCGCTTGTCCATGCCTGCCGCCGCGATGTTCTCGCGGGCGAGCCGCACGTGCTCGGGATCGCGCTCGATGGTGTCGATCCGCGCCTTTGGGGCGCCATGCGCGAACGACAGCGAGGTGTAGCCGAGCGCGCAGCCGAGTTCGAGGATGCGTTTCGCGCCCGACGCCGCCGCGATCGTGCTGAGCAGCGGGCCGTTGCCGTAGGGCCAGGCGCCGCAGCCATGCTGGGCGCGATGCTTGAGCGTCGCCGCGTGCACCTTGGCGTAGGGGTCGGACGATGTCCGCGCCATCAGCGCGCTCCCGCGGCGACGCGCACGAGCAGTTTGCCGAAATTCTCCCCGCGCAAGAGCCCGATCAGCGCGCGCGGCGCTTTCTCCAGGCCGTCGACCACATCCTCGCGGTATTTGATGCGGCCTTCCCGCAGCCAGGCCGACACGTCGCGCAGGAAATCGCCCTGTCGTGACGCGAAGTCGGAGACTATGAAGCCGCGAAGCGTCAGCCGCTTGGTGAGGATCGCGCGGGTGAGCGCGGAGGTTCGAAGCTCCCCCGCCGGCATCTCGGTTGAATTGTAGGTCGCGATCTGGCCGCAGACCGGGACGCGCGCGAAATTGTTCAGGAGCGGAAACACCGCCTCGAACACCGCGCCGCCGACATTCTCGAAATAGACGTCGATCCCCTTCGGGCACGCCGCCTTGAGCCGCGCCGGCAGATCGCCCGCGCGATGGTCGATGCAGGCGTCGAAGCCGAGTTCGTCCACCACATAGCGGCACTTGTCGGGCCCGCCGGCGATACCGATGGCTTTCGCTCCCTTGAGCTTGGCGATCTGGCCCACGAGCGATCCGACGGCGCCGGACGCCGCGGAAACCACCACGGTCTCGCCGGCCTGCGGGCGCCCGATGTCGAGCAGGCCCGTGTAGGCCGTCATGCCCGGCATGCCGAGCACGCCGAGCGCGGTAGAGACCGGGGCCAGCGCCGGATCGATCTTTCGTACGCCCTTGCCGTCGGAGACCGCATGGGTCTGCCAGCCGTTCGGACTGAACACGATGTCGCCCGCGGCAAAGCCCTCCAGGTTCGACGAGAGAACCTCGCTCACCGTGCGGCCCTCCATCACCTGGCCGATGGCGACCGGGGTGGCGTAGGACGGCGCGTCGCTCATGCGCCCGCGCATGTAGGGGTCGAGCGACAGCCACAACGTGCGCAACAGCATCTCGCCTGCGCCCGCGGCGGGGACGGGCATGTCCTCGATGCGGAAATCGCTCTCCTTCGGCTCGCCGACCGGCCGCGCCGCCAGCAGAACGCGCCTGCCGGCCTCCACACTCACGCCCGGCTCGGGTAGTTCGGGCTCTCGCGGGTGATGGTCACGTCGTGGACGTGGCTTTCGCGCAGGCCCGCCGACGAGATGCGGATGAAATTCGCCTTCTCGTGCAATTCGTCGAGGTTCTTCGCTCCGATATAACCCATCGCCGCGCGAAGACCGCCCGCAAGCTGGTGCAGCACCGTCGCGACCGGCCCCTTGTAGGCCACCTGCCCTTCGATGCCCTCCGGCACAAGCTTGAGATGGTCCTTGATGTCCTGCTGGAAGTAGCGGTCGGCCGAACCGCGCGCCATCGCGCCGACCGAGCCCATGCCGCGATAACTTTTGTAGGATCGGCCCTGATAAAGGTACGCCTCGCCCGGCGTCTCGTCGGTGCCGGCGAGCAGCGAGCCGACCATGGCGACGTCGGCGCCGGCGGCCAGCGCCTTGGCCAGGTCGCCGGAATACTTGATGCCGCCGTCGGCGATCACCGGCGTGTTGGATTTCTTCGCCGCCTCGACCGCATCCATGATGGCGGTGAGCTGCGGCACGCCGACGCCCGCGACCATGCGCGTGGTGCAGATCGAGCCCGGCCCGATGCCGACCTTGATGGCGTCGGCGCCGGCGTCGATCAACGCCAGCGCGCCGTCCGATGTCGCGACGTTGCCGGCCACCACCTGCACCGCGTTGGAGGCACGCTTGATGCGGTTCACGGCATTGAGCACATGCTGCGAATGGCCGTGCGCGGTGTCCACGACGACGAGATCGACGCCGGCCTCGATCAGCCGCTCCGTGCGGTCGTAGCCCTTGTCGCCGACCGTGGTCGCCGCGGCGACCCGGAGCCGCCCCTGCTCGTCCTTGCAGGCGTTCGGGTTGGCCACAGCCTTCTCGATGTCCTTCACCGTGATCAGGCCGACGCAGCGGTACTGCGCATCGACCACCAGAAGCTTCTCGATGCGGTGCTGATGCAAGAGCCGCTTGGCCTCGTCCTGATTGATGCTCTCGCGCACGGTGATGAGCTGATCCTTGGTCATCAACTCGGCCACGGTCTGCCGCAGGTCGGTGGCGAATCGCACGTCGCGGTTGGTCAGGATGCCGACGAGCTTGCCGGCGTGACCGTTGCCGCCGCCTTCGACCACCGGGACCCCGGAGATGTTGTTCTCCTTCATCAGGGCGAGCGCGTCAGCGAGCGTCGCGCCGGGCTCGATGGTGAGCGGGTTCACCACCATGCCGGATTCGAACTTCTTGACCTGGCGCACCTGGGCTGCCTGAACGTGCGGCTCGAGGTTGCGATGCAGGACGCCGATGCCGCCAGCCTGCGCCATGGCAATCGCCATCTGATACTCGGTCACCGTATCCATGGCGGAGGCGACGATCGGCAGGTTGAGCGCGATCGAGCGCGTGATGTAGGTGCGGATATCGACCTCCGACGGCAACACGTCGGAGAGGCCGGGCTTGAGCAGCACGTCGTCGAAGGTGAACGCCTCGGGGAGAGAATTGCCGATCACGGCCATAACCAACTCCAGCTCACCCGGACTCCGGGCTCTTGCGGTCCCACATAGGTAAAGACGGTGGTTTTGCGAGGACTTGCATCCTCGCCCGACTCTTCCCGATTCTTGGGGCCCGCTTTTGGGTTGGCGACGGTGGATAGCACCGCGAGGACCGGTTTCATAGGAAAAACGGAGGAAATCTCCTATTCATCCACCGCCTCCCCATATGATGGCTGCCCCAACGCAAACGAGTCCCGCGCATGACGCACAGCCGCCTCGTCCCCATGATCGTGGCGGTGGCGCTGTTCATGGACAACAAGAGTGACGGTGCCTAGTCTTCGCGCCTGCGAGGACTTTGCCTCACTGGCGTATACGCTATTAATACAGACCGGACGGTCTCAGGTTCGTCTGGATCGATCGCGGACAGCTATGCTTACGGGGGGAATGTCAGCGGTAAGATTTGTCTGGATACCCCCACGAAATTTTTTGCGAAAAACTTTCCGCCAAACCTGCCAACCATTGGCGGCATACAAGATTTTATGCCGACAATCTGTAGGTTTGCCGTTAGTGCTGGTCGCAGTTTTCAGAACTTGCACCGGGGCGTTTTGGGAGGCCGGTCTTGGAAAGTGTTTATGGGTCCGTGGTGTTGCGCCCGACGCGCATTGGATTTTTGGTTCGACCAACACAGCAAAACCTTGCGCAGGTCCGCGAAGTCATTCGGACATCCACATGCCTTTGGGGCGGGAGGGGATGTCCCGTTTTTTGTTGAACATTGCGAAGCGGTCGCTGCCAAGATTGACGTTACGCGGCGCTGGCTTGGTGAGCAAGGATGCCGTGTGTTGAGCCTCTTTGTTGATGAGCTGCGAGGGCGGCTCGCAATGCCGGCAGATGTT
>CAMAWG010000019.1 GCA_945861855.1 Rhodoplanes serenus | reverse complement strand
CATTGCTTGGCTCAACCGCTGCCGAAGGCTTGCCAAGGATTGGGAGAACCTCAATCGCAAGGCGCTGGCATTCTTGCGCCTCGCATCAATCCGCCTCATGCTCCGAAAACTTTGTAATCCTGCTTGATGTTCTCGGACGGACTCTAAGGTCGCGGCACTTCGTGCCAATCGAATCGATGCCAACTGTTTTGAAGCCGTGCAGGCCGGCCCCGCACGCGCTTCGCGTCGGTGACCGGTGCCGTAGCTGTCGTGCCGAATTCGCTGCGCGTTTGCGGTGCACTCCCGATCAAGTCCCCGTTCATTCGCTGCCAAGCGCCTGGCAGTCTGAGCCCCGCATATGCTCCACGTGTCACCGCGGACGCATGATTCAGCCAACCGCGCCAGACCTCCCGCCATTCAGACGACGGCGGCGTGGCGATCCTCTCTGAGAGCGCTCGCGCTTGGCGGCGCGCTGGTGCTGGCGGCTGGCGTCTCCTGTCATGCCGCCGAAACCAGCGCCTCCGCAAGGACGAAAGTTTCATCGATCCCCGTCAAAGCCCGGCCAGCCAATGCCGCCAAGGGGGACTGGGACCTCGGCGCCTCGGCAAGACCCGAAGCCGTCGCACGGCCCTACACGGCCGGCGTTGCCCAGCAGCACATCCAGTCCCTTTCGGTAGTGTCTCAGTTTGATTGTGGCACGGAAAGCATTGCGCCCCGCTTTTGAACGACCGCCTTCATTTCGGCATCGTCGATCAGGGCTACGATATCCTTCATTTCCATGAGCTTGTCGGTCAGACCAGCAGCCATCGCAGGCGTGAGCTTGTGCGCCTTGTGAGTGCGGACCCAGTTGTACCAGACGAAATACAGCGCCAACGAATGACAGTGGTTTTCGATCTTCTTTGAGAACGCATTGGTGAGCCGGGTAAAGCGGCGCATTTGCATCCGCATGGTGAGGTTCTGGCGCTCAACGTATGACGTGCTGATATGCTTCGGGTCTGGATTGCCTTCGATCTTTTCCTTGCGAGCGCCGATGCACTCGGCGGGGCTGTAGCGGCCCTTGAAGGCATCGGAAGCCGCGCCGTAAATCTTCACCAGCATGGCGTAATCGACATCGCCGCCGAACGCGCCCTCAACGGCTTCCAGATAGGCCCTGTGGCCGTCGGTGGTGAGTTGCACGCGGTTCGCCAGCCGGGACCGCAGGTCGTCCATGAGGCCCATCGCGTAGTCGCTGTCGCGACCGCCGACCATCCACGACACGATTAGCTTGCTGTCGGCATCCAAGCCGGTCCAAGTCCAAACGTCGCCATAGGCCACGTCTTTCCGCTTCGCAGTCGAGACGTTCTTGTTTTTGGCGTAGCAGAACGACCAAATTTCATCGCACTGGATGCGCTTGGCCTTAACGTCTTTGACGTTCGCGGCATGGAAGGCGGCGCAGACAGTCCCGGCGTCAACTAGCAGCTTCGTGACCGTGTTGATCGAGACCCCGGACACTCGCGAGATCGAACGAAGGGATGAACCCTCAACCAGGAGACTGAGGATTTGTACGCGCTTTTCCAACGGCAGCTTGTTCATGCCGCGCATGATATGAACTTTTATGCTTAGCGTCAAGAAGAAAGTTCAGCCAACGATTTGAAGCTTGGCCCTCCCGACGGGAGGGGGGTCGCCGCCGGTCGGTCCATACATTTCTGTAAATTCGCTTTCGTGTATGCGGACCATCTTGGTCAATTCGCCAAGGGAGTATCCCAGATCGGACAGATGTGCCTTGACCATGGACGGAAGGACCTTTGGAGTCTCGGGCGGAAAATCGAGTTCGGCGGGTTCTCGCAAGCGCCAGCCTCGCGCGCTGATCTGCTGCCAGAGGTATCGGCTCTGATTTGCTGACATGTACTTTAATGAGGACGCCCGCATAAGCAGTGCCTGCATGGCGACTCGCCACTCCGGTTTAAGCGCGGCAAGTAATTCCAGCGTTACACGCCTGCCAAGGAAAGCGTGGCGAATATCGGCGGCAGGCATCAAGAGAGCGGAGGCAAATTCGTTGGCTTCCGCCTCCATGTTTTCGGTTGGAAACCGATGCATCACGAGATGCCCGAGTTCATGGGCCAGGGTGAACCGCATACGGTCTGCGGGATGCGAACGATTCAGTAGAATGAGAGGGGGGCGACCTGAGACACGAAAGGTCACACCACTGACGGACGCACCGCCGAACAAGGAAAAGCCAATAATTGCCCCCGCGCGTTCGACGTATTGCGTAAGGTTCTTAATGGGGCCGGAGGGAATGCCCCAATGCGCCCGAACTGTCGCAGCGATCTTTTCTGGACTCCCGTACTGCTCGACATCAAGCGGCGGGATATTGGCAGTCGCATTGTAATCCACACCCTCAAGAAAACGCGTGAGATGCATGAGTCGAATGTTTAGTTCGGCAGTAATGAGGTCCAATTCATGCGCCGTCACATCGCTTTTGCCGCGCGTCATGGGATGGACACTGACTGGTGGCCCGTATACCGGATCGCGAATTTCAAAGAAGTCCACGGGCACTTGATAGACTTGCGCAGCCTTAATCAGCAACGCGCTATCTGGAGTTGCCACTCCATTCTCAAATCTAGAAAGTAGCGGCTGTACTATGCCAAGACGCGCAGCCGCGGCCTTCTGTGTGAGTCCCAATCGCTGCCGCGCGAGGCGCAGCATATCTCCTGCCGTTGACATGAGACGCTACTCTTGTTCGTTCTCGTTCTTCTTGACCTCCGGGATCTTGGGTTTGACCAGATCGTCCCCCTCGGGAGGGCTCGGCGGAGCGGGCGGCTGCGGAAATGGAATGATCGTGCCAGTCCCGGCACCAGCGATGTCGTCAATTTCGTAATCCCAAAGGAGGCGGTCGCCATCACGCGCCACAACCAACACATGCTCAAGACGCGTGTTGATATCGTTGGCGAGCCATATGAACTCGACCTTTGCTGTTTCAGGTGGCAGACCAGGGAAAAGGGCATCCACGTATTCAAAGGCTAGCGCGGCTTGTGTGGGAATGTTCTGGCCGAGCTTGTTTTCGTCACCCTTCTTGAAGCGGGCAAATACTGATCCTTTGAAAAACAACTTGATCGTTTGGGCCTCGACCTCAATGTGCACGGACGGATCACCAGCAAACTCCGCGATTGCGTATCGCGCTATTGCGTCAAAGACGATGTTTGCGACCGTGCGGGAATAAAGAAATGGGCCAAACCCTTCCTTAGCTCGACATACGGCGAGCGCCCGCCATTCGTCCCACGCCAGGTTGACCACCCTCCTGACCCTGGGGTGATACTCCCGAAGGGTCGCCTGTACGTCCTCTTTGACGGGATGTGGCATTGGGGCCTCCGGGTGATTCGCGCTCAGAACAGTATAGGCCTCCGTTTTGTAAAAACAACTAAAAATATACGAATTCTATTTTTGGTAGTGGAGACAATGTGTTAGGATGGAAGAGTGACTCAGTCTATATCGGCCGATGCTGCACTTTAATTTCATGTTTGAACTCAATGGGTTAAACATAATGCAACCTATTTCGTTGACAAGTGTTTACAGAGTCCTAAATTATGGAGTGTCAGATGGCTGGTAGGCCTCGGCACCCAAACAAGGAGATTGAAGCTGCCGTTTCATCTGCCGAAGCAAAAGGGTGGACATGGCGCAAACAAGGCCATTGGGGCCGCTTGTATTGCGCCCATGCTGATCGAGACGGATGTCAGGTCGGAGTGAATGGAACTCCGAAGAACCCAGAGAACCACGCTAAACAGGTTGCTAGAGCCGTTGACCGCTGCCCACACGGAAAGGAGGACCAACAATGAACACGTATGAGTTTAGTATCATTGCCTCTGGCCTTGATCCGCAAGCCGAGGACTTTGAGACTCGGTTCTACAATGCGGGCTGCGATGACGCGACTATCTCGTTTCAAAAGGGCCACATCATCGCGGACTTTGCACGAGAGGCAGCGTCCTTTGAGGATGCGATTGCCAGTGCCATCAAGGCCGTCAACAAAGCTGGCGCGAAAGTAGATCGAGTTGAGCCTGACCCACTGGTCAGCCTTGCTGACATGGCTGCCAGAACGGGACTGAGCCGCTCCGCAATGACGCATTATTCAAAAGGCGCTCGCGCGGAGAACTTTCCTGCGCCTGTTGCTAGGGTAACTTCGGAAAGCCCTCTTTGGGATTGGGCAACCGTCACCAAGTGGATGTATGAGAATAAGAAACTTGCACTGGACGCAGCCGTTGCGGCTGAAACCGTGAAGCAAGCCAACGAGGCTATTTGTAAGGGCGAAGTCGAGATCGGGGATCAACTTAGACAGCACGCCAAAGAATATTCGGCTGAGCTTCAAGACGCCGCGTAACTACCGTGTCCAGCGTGCCTTAGCGGCCTTCCGGGCTATTTCTGCCCGCTTTTTCTTTCCCATACTTGCGGCTCGCGCCTTCCCGCCCATGCGGCCCAGCGCCACGGCGGCGGCGTTCTTGCCCTCATCCGTGGTCACGTCCTCAATCTCGCCGGTCGCGATCTTGGCGATCATGACGGCGCGGGCGTTCACGTCGGCGGGACGGCGCTCGCCTTTGGGTCCCTTAGCCATGGGTTTGAGCGACCCGATCTATGGCGATTTCCAAGGCGTCCAGGGCGGCTTGAGTGCACCGCGCTAATTCCTGCAAATCTGGCGCGAAATCGCCGCCGGCGAACAGTTCGGCCCAGCGCGCAGCATCGTCACGAATCCTGATGTAATTGGCGCGCTGATTTTCTAATTTGGCCTTGTCCAGCATCACGTATTGCTCCTATGCTTAGCGCAAAGCATAGCACAGCAGCGCACGAGGGCAAACGTGTCTTGGTGGAACCCCACGAAAGAAGAACATTTGGAATTTGCACGCGGAGAGGACGAGGACGCAGCGCATTTCGAGGCAAACGGCGACCACGAAATGGCCGCCCCGTAAGCGGCTGTGGGCGGCCAATCATCGAGCCGAGGCAGCCAACTGGTCGCGGCTTCGATACTTAATCAGAAGCATCCGGGGATGATCGCCACAATCAAACTGAGACACTACCTCCCTTTCGCTGGACTTGACAGCGCTGCTGGCGCTCAGCGTTTCCATGGGAATAGATCAATGGGGCTGGGGCGAAACCGGCTTTCATGTTCGACGGGAGGGATGGTTCGGCAAGTCCACGGACTATGGGGGCATCGACAAGCTCGGCCATGCCTGGAGCGCCCATGCGATGTCGGACTACATCACCTGGCGGCTGCAGTCCCTCGGTTTCAACAAGCATGAATCGGCCATCACCGCGGCGATGGTTTCGGGCCTTGCGTTTCTTGTGGTCGAGATCGGCGATGGATTCTCGCACTATGGCGCGTCCTACGAGGATTTCGTAGCGAGCGCAGCCGGCATCGGCTTTTCATATCTGCGCAACACGGTGCCGGGCCTGGGCGAAAAAGTTGACTTCAGGATGCAATATGTCCCGACCGGGCATGGCGACTTGCTGGGCCTTGGGGACTACAGCGGCAAGAAGTTCTTGCTGGCCTGGAAGTTCGCCGGTTTCGAAGCGTTCAAGGACGGCCCGCTCCGATATCTCGAACTTCACACCGGCTACTACACGCGCGGCTATTCCGACTGGGAACATGCTGCCGGAATTCCGAAAACCCGGTCGCCCTATGTGGGCATCGGATTGAATCTCGCGGAGCTCTTGTTCTCCCATCGGGATGTGCGCGATGCGCCTCCGGCGGAAGTCGGGCGGGCGTTCCTGAAACACATTCAGGTGCCCTATACCTACATTGCGAGCGACAACTTTCGATGATCGAGCTTTCGCCCAGAGTGGCGACGAGACGATTGCCGATGGATGTGTCGGCGTCTAGTTCGGGATCGGAACGCGCGACGCCTTGAGCTGCAAGGCGCGAATGCGGTCGGCGAGATTGCCTCGGCCTTCGCCGCCGGCGGCCTTGCGATCGCCGTTGGCGGCGGGGCGGTTTGCGCTGGCCGGCTCGCTGGCAAGGATGGCTTCGATCGGCGAGTCGGCGCCTTCGAGTGCGACGGTGAGGCGGGCGATCTCCGCCGCGATGTCGTTGATGCGCTCGCGCAGCAGCGCGTTCTCCACCCGCTCGGCCGCCCAGGTCTGCTCCGCCTCGCGCTTCATGCCGGCGATTTCCTGCTGCAGCTTGGTGCGCTCGGCCTTTGACTGGGAAAGCTGATCCTCGATCAGCGCCTTTTCCTTGGCGAGCCCCTCGGTGGCGGAGCGGCTGCGGTTGGCGGAGTTGCCAAGCTCGGCGCGCAGATCGATCTCGGTCTTGTGGGCGGCGGCGACTAGGTCGGTCAGCCTGGAAATCTCGACCTCGCGGTCGGACAGCATCTTCGTCTGCTCGCCCATCCGGGACTCGAGCTCCAGCACGCGCCGGCCGAGGACTTCCGCCTCGGTGGTCTGCGCCATCAGCGCGCGTTCGAGCTCCGTCACCCGGTCGCTCAGCTTCTCGACCTTGCCGCGCGCTTCGGTGAGCTCGGCGGTGGCCGTGGCGGCGTCCTTGCGCTCGCGGGTCAGACGATCGCCGATCTCATGCGCCTCGCGCTCGTGGCTGGTGACGCGATCCTTGAGCGCCTCGACCTGGATGCGGAGCGCGCTGGTCTCGACGCGCTGGCTGTCGGCCGTGGCCGAACGCTCGCCGAGATCGGCCGAGAGCTTGGCAAGCTCGGCCTGCTTGTCCTGGAGCATGCGCTCGGCTTCGCGGAGCGCGCCGATCTTCACCGAGTGCTCGGACTCGGTGGCGTACAATTGATCCTTGAGCGCCTTCTCGCGGGCTTCGAGCGAGAAGATCGCGGCGGTCTTTTCACCGAGCTCGACCTTGAGGCGGTTGATGGCGTCGGTCTTCTTGCCGAGCTCGGCGAGCTGGCTCGTGGTCTTCGTCTTCATCTGCTCGACGGAAAGCTCAAGCCTTCGCGTCGACATCGCGAACTCGGCGCGGAGCTGGTCCTTGTCGGCCTGGATTTCCGCCATCGACAGCGGCGTGGCCGCTTCCAGCCGCCGCATGGTCAGGCGCACCGCGCGATTGTGCACGAGCGGGATCAGCACGAGCCCAAACAGGCTGGCGATCAGAAATCCAATGCCAAAGAACATGATCGGCTCGATCATGGACGGGGGCCTCCGACCCGGAATGATGCCGAGCGCCAACCATGCCACGGCACGGGCGGCGCTTCCAGATTTACCGGCATTTAGCGTAAATGCTTGGCGGACCTATTAAGCCGGGTTCCGATCAGAGCGGATTCCACGTCGCCTTCGGCGTGAACTTCAGATAGCCGATGTTGGCGCCCAGCCGCAGGCCGACGCCCGACCGGATCGGCACCAGCACGATGTTATGGGCGGTCAGCGCGGTCATGCCGAAGCCGCCGATAAGATAGGCAGAGCCGTCGATGCCGCCGAAACGCTCGTAGATCGCCCCGGTGTTGGGCAGATTGTAGATCAGCATCATGGTCCGGGCGCCCTCGCCGCCGGCGTCGAAGCCGATCGAGGGCCCCTGCCAGTAGACCTTCAGATCGCCCGCATTCTTGGTGTAAAGCATGCCCTCGCCGTAGCGCAGCCCCGCGACGAAGGCGCCGCTCGCCTCCTCGCCCAGGATGTAGCCGTTCGGCAGGCCCCACTGGCTGACCGCCTTCTCGACGACCTGCGCGAGCCCGCGCGACACCGTTCCGAAAAAGCTGTGGCCGGCGTTGAGCACTTCGTTCGACGAGAACCGGCTTTCCGGCGGCGGGCTCGTGGGCGGTGGGCTGCTCTGCGCGGCAACGGGCGCCGTGCCGACGGCGGCGAGAACGAGGGCTGCGGCGGCAAGGCGGACGATCGCGCGCATCAGGTGCTCCATCGAGGGTGGGGGCGGCCCCGCTTAACCCGTTGCTTAAGGCTGCCGTCGTAGTGTTGCCGGCAGGGAACTCGAATCAAGGCACCACAGGCGGGGAATATGACGGCAGCGCGGCAGGAACGGAAGTCGCGTCGCGCAATTGTGGCGACAGTCGCAGGGGCGCTCGCCCTGGCGGCGGGCCTTGGGCTCGCCACGACCGCGATCCGAGCCGCCACGACCGAGATGGTGGTCGTGAACCGCTACACCGGGCTTGCCATCGATGGCTTTGACCCCGTCGCCTATTTCATCGATGCCGCGCCGAAACCGGGGCGGGTCGAACTGGAGCTGAGGTTTGCCGGGGCGACCTGGCGGTTCCACAACGAAGGCAACCGTGCGGCCTTCGCGGCCGATCCCGTCGTCTATGCGCCGCGCTTCGGCGGCCACGACCCGATGGCGTTGGCGCGGGGGGCCGCGACCGCCGGACATTCGGAGCTTTGGCTGATTGCGGACAAGCGGCTCTATCTCTTCTACAGCGCTGGTGCGCGGGAGGCCTTCGCGCGAGATCCCGACAGCGCCATCGAAGCCGCCGAACGGCATTGGCCCGAAGTCCAGCGCACGCTCTCGCAATAGTTTTTAGACCGGAAACTCGCCCGCGGCGATGAACGAGGGGATGCGGTAGTCGCCCCGTTCGTATCCCTGGCCGTAACGCAGCGCGTTGCCGTTGGGCATACGCACATCGCCGCCGGCGGCCAGCAGCACGGCATGACCTGCGGCGATGTCCCATTCCGAGGTTGGCGCGAGCCGCGGATAGAGGTCCGCCGAGCCTTCGGCGAGCAGGCAGAATTTCAGCGCCGAGCCGCAGGCGATCTTCTCGGGATTCGTCAGGCGTTCGACATAGGCATCGGTCGCCAGGTCGAGATGCGAGCGGCTGATGAGAACGCGGGCGCCGCTTCCGGGGCGCGCGCGGGTGCGAATGGCCGTGCGCCCGCGGCCGTCCGGCAGCCCGAGCCGCTCGGCGCCGTGGCCGATGCGGCCGCGCCAGATCAGGCCGCGCGCCGGAGCCGCGACCACGCCGGCGACCGGCGTGCCGTTCCGAACGAGCGCGATATTGACGACATATTCGTCGAGGCCGGCGATGAATTCGCGCGTTCCGTCGAGCGGATCGACGATGAATAGCCGCTCGCCCGATCCGAACACCGGCCGGGGCCCGGCCTGCTCCTCCGACAATACGGGCACGCCCGGCATGAGCCGGGCCAGCCCGTCGAGGATGACCGCCTCCGACGCCTCATCGGCCGCGGTGACCGGCGACGTGTCCGGCTTGTCGCGCCGGTTCAGGTCCCTCCGCGGCACCGCCAGGATGGCGGCCGACGCCTGCGCGGCGATTCGCGTCAAACCTTCGAGCAGGTCTGCATCCGCAATATCCGATTCCTGTGCCACCAAACCCTCATGCCGCGTCGATTGGGGCGCGATTTATCACATCGCCCGCTCACACTCGACGACCGAATCGCCTAAACGTCCCCTGTCGTCTCCAGAACCCCGGGGTATCCATTCATGTCAGGCGCCATCGCCCTCGAAGGCCTCGATCTCGCAGCCCTGCTGTGCTCGCGGGTCTGCCACGACCTCATCAGCCCGGTCGGCGCGATCATGAACGGCCTGGAGGTGATGGAGGAGGGCAAGGACGAAGAGACCAACAAGTTCGCCATGGACCTCATCAAGAAGAGCGCCAGGACGGCGTCGGCGAAGCTGCAGTTCTGCCGCATCGCCTTCGGCGCGGCGGGCTCCGCGGGGGCCCAGATCGACACCGGCGACGCCGAAAAGGTGACGCGCGGCCTGATGGAAGACGAAAAGACCAAGGTCGCCTGGAATCTGCCCCGCGTGCTGCTCGCCAAGAACCGGGTCAAGCTCCTGCTCAACATGATGCTGCTGGCCGCGCAGGCGATCCCGCGCGGCGGTCAGCTCACCGTCGATCCGGTCGGCGCGGGCGATACCGTCGGATTCAAGGTGACCGCGACCGGGACCAACGCCAAGGTGCCGCAGTCGATCCCGCCGCTTCTGGCGGGCGGCTCGGCCGAGCATCCGATCGATGCCCATGCGATCCAGCCGTTCTACACGAGCCTGCTCGCCAAGAATTGCGGGCTGAACGTCGGCATGGTGGCCGAGGGCGACGCGGTGGTGGTCACCGCGCGTTAGGACGTGACTCATGGCCACAGAGGCGGTGGCCGTCCTGGCTTCGCTGCTGTCTTGCAGTAAGGCCGCAAACACTAGAATATGCACATGGGGTCGGGAGGCATTTGGGGAATCCCTTGAACACGGGGTGCGTCCATGTGGCTTCGTCTGCTCGCAGTGCTCCCAGCCGGCCTGATCTTATGGTCAGTTTCGGCCTTCGCGGAAACCCGCATCGCCCTGGTGATCGGCAATTCCGCCTACAAGACGGTTTCGGTCCTTCCCAATCCGGCCAATGACGCGAGAGCCTTCACCGATCTTCTGAAGGCGGCGCGGTTCGAGGTCATCGACGCGCCCGATCTGTCGCAGGCCGACATGCGGCGCGTGATCCGCGAATTTGCCGACAACGTGACGCGCAGGGGCCCTGACACGGTCTCGCTGATCTACTACGCGGGCCACGGCCTGCAGGTGGAGGGCGAGAATTACCTCGTGCCTGTCGATGCCAACATCAAGCGCGAATCCGACGTCGCGATCGAAGCGGTCCGGCTGAACGACCTGATGACGGCGCTTGCTTCGACGCCGAGCAAGACGCGGATCGTAATTCTCGACGCCTGCCGCAACAATCCGTTCTCGGAGATCAACAAGACGACGGGGCGCGGGCTGGCGATCGTCGATGCGCCGACGGGTTCGGTCGTCTCCTATTCGACCGCGCCGGGCATGCAGGCGCTGGACGGGGACGGCGCCAATTCGCCGTTCACGGCCGCTTTGGTCGAGATCGCGCGCGAACCCAATCTTCCGGTCGAGCAGGCCTTCAAGAAGGTCAGGCTGGCCGTGCACAAGACCACCGAGGGCCAGCAGACGCCGTGGGAAAGCACCTCGCTGACCTCGGACTTCTCCTTCTTCGGAACGCCGGCCGGCGGACAAACCGTCGCCGCCGCCGGTCAAATCCCTGCTCCCGCCAGCGGGCAAACCTCCACCCCTGCCGGCGGGCAGACCGCCACCGCCGCCACCAGACCAACTGTTACCCCCGCGAACCTGCCGGTGACCGCGGCCGGGGTCGCCTCGCCGCGCAGCAAGCCCGCGGGATTCTGGCGCAAGGAGTTGCAGCCGCTGGGAGCGCAGAGTGCCTTCGAGGTCGTCATCCGCGAGGATGACGTCGACGCCTACAGGGAATTCCTCGTGCTCTATCCTGCGCCGCCGTTCGCGCCGCGGGTGCGGGGCCTGCTCGAACGCCGGCTTGAAATGATGACCTGGTACACGGCGGTGCTGGTCAACACCCCGCTCGCCTATCAGGCCTTCCTCGATCGCTATCCGGTCAGCGATCTGGCCCCGACCGCGCGCAGGCTTCGCGATCGCACGCAGGCGCGCGCGCAATCGGCCAATCTGGCGCGCGACATGATGGGCGCGGGCGGGCCGCAGAATGCGCCGCCATTCAGCCCGGCGGTGATCCCGGCCAGTCTGCCGGGCGGGCCGGCCTGCAACTGTCAGGTTCCTGCCGCACCCCAGAAGGCCTCGAAGCCGCCGCCGAAGACAAAATCCGCGGGGCCCCCGCCGCGCCGGCCGCCGGCCGGCGAACCCGTCCCGGCCGTCGCGGCCCCGCCCGTCTCGATCGGGATTGGCATCGGCATCGGCGGCATAGGCCGCAGCCGCGACCGTTCCCCGTCGTATGGAAGACCCCACTACTAGCCTAACGAGATGTTAACGGGGCGCGTTAACGAGCCGTTAACGGCGTCCGGCTCGTTGCCGATCCGCAATACAAATTAAACGCCTCAAAGCCACACTGCGCCTTGCTCGGGTGAAACTGGTCCGGTGGCCAGCGTTCCCCGGGCGAAGGCCGCTGGCGATGGACGATCTTCTCCGGGAGTTTCTGATCGAGACCAACGAGAGCCTCGACGTTGTCGATGTCGAACTCGTGCGTTTCGAGCAGGAGCCCAACAACACGAAGATTCTCGGCAACGTCTTCCGGCTCGTCCACACCATCAAGGGCACCTGCGGCTTTCTCGGCTTGCCGCGCCTCGAAGCGCTGGCGCACGCGGCCGAAACCCTGATGAGCAAATTCCGCGACGGCATGCCGGTCACCGCCGAGGCCGTGACGCTCGTTCTCTTCACCATCGACCGGATCAAGGAAATCCTCGCCGAGCTTGAGACGCACCAGAGCGAGCCGGAGGGAGCAGACACCGAACTGATCGGCCAGCTCGAACGGATGGTGCAGCAGGCGGCCGCGAAAGCGCCGGCCGGGCATACCGTCGGCACGCTGGTGCCGCAAACGCTGCAGCGGCCGCTTCGTCCGGGCGAAGTTTCGCTCGATGAGCTCGAGCGCGTGTTCCGCGAAACGCCGGGGCCGGTGCCTGCGAGCATTGCGCCGCCCGCGATAGCGCCGCAGGCCAAGGTCGAGCAGCCCAGTCCCGCCGTCGAGAAGGATGAGGCCGAGGGCACGGTCGCCAGCAAGTCGCTCCGCGTCAGCGTCGATACGCTCGAAAACCTCATGACGATGGTTTCGGAGCTGGTGCTGACCCGCAACCAACTCCTCGACATCGTGCGCCGCCACGACGAATCCGAATTCAAGGTGCCCTTGCAACGGCTCTCCACCGTCACGGCGGAGTTGCAGGACGGAGTCATGCGCACCCGCATGCAGCCGATCGGCACCGCCTGGCAGAAGCTGCCGCGCATCGTGCGCGACCTGACCGCCGAGCTCGGCAAGGATATCGAGCTTGAGCTGCACGGCGCCGACACCGAACTCGACCGGCAGGTGCTGGAGCGGATCAAGGATCCGCTCACCCATATGGTGCGCAATTCGGCCGATCACGGTCTGGAGCCGCGGGCCGACCGGATCGCCTCAGGCAAGCCGGAGAAGGGCACGATCCGGCTGTCCGCCTATCACGAGGGCGGCCACATCATCATTGGCGTCGCCGACGACGGCCGCGGTCTCGACACCCGGCGGATCAGGGACAAGGCGCTGGCCAACGGGCTTGCGACCGAGGCTGAGCTCGACAAGATGTCCGAGCAGCAGATCCAGAAATTCATCTTCACGCCGGGCTTCTCCACCGCGAAGACCATCACCAGCGTGTCGGGCCGCGGCGTCGGCATGGACGTGGTGCGCAACAATATCGATCAGATCGGCGGCAGCATCGAGGTGCATTCGGTGCAGGGGCAGGGTCTGAGCTTCACCATCAAGATTCCGCTCACGCTGGCGATCATCTCGGCGCTGATCGTCGAGTCCGGCGGCGAGCGCTTCGCCATCCCGCAGCTTTCGGTGGTGGAGCTGGTTCGCGTGCATGGCAAGTCCGAGCATCGCATCGAGCGCATCAAGGACGCAGCCGTCCTGCGGCTGCGCAACAAGCTTCTGCCGCTCGTCCGTTTGAGCAGCCTGCTGAAGCTCGACGGCGATCACGGAATCCCCGACCGGGGCTTCATCGTGGTGACGCAGGTCGGCGCGCAGACCTTCGGCGTCGTGGTGGACGGCGTGTTTCACACCGAGGAAATCGTCGTCAAGCCGATGGCGACCAAGCTGCGCCACATCGGCATGTTCTCCGGCAACACCATTCTCGGCGACGGCTCGGTGATCATGATCATCGATCCCAATGGGGTGTCGCAGGCGATCGGAACCTCCGTCGCCTCGACCGCCGCGGCCCACAGCGATGCCGACGCCGGACAGAGCGCCAGCGCCGAAAGCACGCTGTCTCTGCTGGTGTTCCGCGCAGGCTCGCCGGAGCCGAAGGCGGTGCCGCTGTCGCTCGTCACGCGCCTCGAAGAGATCGACTGCAAGAAGATCGAGCTCTCGAACGGCCGCCATATGGTGCAATACCGCGGCCAGCTCATGCCGCTGGTTCGAGCCAGCGACGAGGTCAAGATCAGGCGCGAGGGCGCGCAGCCGCTGCTGGTGTTTTCCGACGGCCATCGCTCGATGGGCCTGGTGGTGGACGAGATCGTCGACATCGTCGAGGACCGGCTCGACATCCAGGTCGGCAGCGACCGGGCCGGAGTGCTGGGCTCAGCCGTCGTGCGCGGCCAGGCCACCGAGATCATCGACGTCGGCCATTTTCTGCCGCTCGCCTATGCCGACTGGTTCCGCGGCAAGGACATGCACGTTGCCGACAAGGAGCGGACGCTGCTTCTGGTCGACGACTCGGCGTTCTTCCGCAACATGCTCTCGCCAGTGCTCAAGGCCGCGGGCTACGAGGTGACGGCGGTGTCGAGCGCGCAGGAGGCGCTGTCGATGCTCAAGGAGGGTGGCCGCTTCGACGCGCTGGTCACTGACATCGACATGCCGGAGATGGACGGCTTCGCGCTGGCCGAGGCGGTGCGCGGCGAGCAGCGCTTCGGCGAGATCCCCATCATTGCCCTGTCGTCGTACAGCTCGCCGGAATCGATCGAACGGGGACGTCAGGCCGGCTTCCACGACTATGTCGCCAAATTCGATCGCCACAGCCTGATCGCGGCGCTCAAGGAGCAGACCGCCGACATCATTCAGGCGGCGTGAGAAGCATCATGGCCAACGCAAACGACAACGCAGCCGCCGAACTCACCACCGAATACGTCACCGTGACGATCGGCGATCATCTGTTCGGCCTGCCGATCTTCCGCGTGCAGGACGTGTTTGTGCCGGACCGCCTGACGCGTGTGCCGCTGGCGCCGCCGGAGGTGGCGGGCATCCTCAATCTGCGCGGCCGCGTCGTGACCGCGATCGACATGCGCGCCCGGCTCGATCTCGGCGCCCGCGCGCCCGGGGCGCCGGTGATGGCGGTCGGTATCGAGCTTCGGGCCGAGTCCTACGGGTTGCTCGTCGATTCGGTCGGCGAGGTGATGGCGCTTCGCAACGGCGCCTGCGAGGCAAAGCCCATCAATCTCGATCCGCGCCTGTCGCGGGTGGCGGCGGGAATCTACCGTCTCGAAGGCCAGCTCATGGTCGTGCTCGACGTCGATCGCGTGCTGGACATCAAGAATGGAGCCGTTGCCGCGTGAAGCAACGGATAGGGGAAGAAGCGATGCAGAGGAGTAAAGCGTCATGAGAAGCTGTTTGGTGGTGGACGATTCCAGCGTCATCCGGAAGGTGGCCCGGCGCATTCTGGAGGGCATGCAGTTCGAGATCACGGAAGCCGAGGACGGCGAACAGGCGCTCGGCGCGTGCCAGCGCGGGCTGCCGGATGCGATCCTGCTCGACTGGAACATGCCGAAGATGGACGGCTATGAGTTCCTCAAGGCGCTGCGCCGGCTGCCGGGTGGCGACCGGCCCAAGGTGGTGTTCTGCACCACCGAGAACGACGTTGCGCATATCGCGCGTGCGCTCCATGCCGGCGCCAACGAGTACATTATGAAGCCGTTCGACAAGGAAATCGTCGAGGCGAAGTTCCAGGAGGTCGGACTGATCTAGCCGGCCCGATCCGATCTGGCCGGTGCGCGTTTGTATCTGTAGCGTTGTTCGAGAGTATGCGTTGCGATGAGTGTGATTGCCCCAGCCTTGCCCGGTACGCCGATCGTTTCGGCGCCGGATGAAGTCCGTGTGATGGTGGTCGACGACGCAACCGTCGTGCGCAGCCTCCTGTCGCGCTGGATCGAGGAGACGCCGGGGCTCAAGCTCGTGGCCGCACTCCGCAACGGGCGCGAGGCGATCGAGCGGCTCGATCACGCCCGGCCCGATGTCGTGGTGCTCGACGTCGAGATGCCCGAGCTCGACGGCATCTCGACCCTGCCGAAGCTCCTGGCGCGGCGGCGCGACCTCGCTGTGATCATGGCCTCGGCGCTCACCCGCGACCATGCCGAGGTGACGCTGAAGGCGCTGGCCCTCGGCGCCGCCGATTACATCCCCAAGCCCGCCGCTGACGGCGGGGTGATGACCTCTGCCGTCTTCCAGCACGAACTGATCGGGAAGATCGTCGCGCTCGGCCAGCGCCGCCGCAAGCGCCTGCTGCCGCCGCCCTATGCGCGCCGCCCGATGTCGGCGACGCGGCGGCTCGGCGGCGCGGTGCAGCGCACCGTCAAGTGGCGCACCGCGGAGCCCGAGCTTGCGCCCGCGTTCAAGATTCGCACGTTCTCCGCCATGCCGCCGCGCATCCTGCTGATCGGCGCATCGACCGGCGGGCCGCAGGCGCTGACCAAGCTGGTGGCCCGGCTCGACGCCGTCACCGAAACCGCGCCGATCCTGATTACGCAGCATATGCCTGCGACCTTCACCACCATCCTGGCCGAACATCTGAGCCGCGCCGGAGCCAAGCCCGTGCATGAGGCGATCGACGGCGAGCCGGTGCTGGCAGGGCGCATCTATCTCGCGCCCGGCGGTCGGCACATGAAGGTCGCGCGCCGCGACGGCACCGCGGTCATCGTGCTCGATGACGGCGCGCCGGTGCATTACTGCAAGCCCGCCGTCGATCCGCTGTTTTCCTCCGCGGCCGAGGTCTGGGGCTCCTGGAACCTGGCGCTGATCCTGACCGGCATGGGCAGCGACGGCACCTCCGGCGCCGCCGCGATCGCTGCCGCCGGCGGCAGCGTGATCGCGCAGGACGAAGCCACCAGCGTGGTCTGGGGCATGCCCGGCCATGCCGTGGCGGCCGGCGTCTGCTCGGCTGTGCTGCCGCTCGAACAGATCGCGCCGACGGTCTCGCGCATGTTCCTGGGGGCGCGGCCGTAATGTCGCACGACTTCGATTATCTGCGCAGGCTCCTCAAGACCCGCTCCGGCCTCGTGCTGTCGGCGGAAAAGCACTATCTCGTCGAGAGCAGGCTGCTGCCGGTTGCGCGCCGGCACGGCCTGTTCAATCTCGCCGGACTGGTCGCCAGGCTGAAGGCGCCGGGCGCCGAGCCGCTCATCGTCGAAGCGGTCGAGGCGATGACGACGAACGAGTCGTTCTTCTTTCGCGACAAGGTGCCGTTCGATCATTTTCGCGACACCATCATGCCGGCGCTGATGTCGGCGCGCGCCGCGAGCCGGCGCATCCGCATCTGGTGCGCGGCCGCGTCCACCGGTCAGGAGCCATATTCGCTCGCCATCGCGCTGAAGGAGATGGGCAAGGATCTGCGTGGCTGGCGCGTCGAGATCGTCGGCACCGATCTCTCCACCTCGGTTCTGGAGAAGGCCAGGAGCGGCATCTACAGCCAGTTCGAGGTGCAGCGCGGTCTGCCGGTGCTGATGCTGATCAAGTATTTCACGCAGGTCGGCGAGACCTGGCAGATCGCGCCCGAGATTCGCGGCATGGTGAAGTTCATGCCGTTCAATCTGCTGACCGATTTCGCGCCGCTCGGCAGGTTCGACGTGGTGTTCTGCCGCAACGTGCTGATCTACTTCGACCAGGCCACCAAGATCGCCGTGCTCGAGCGCATCGCCGGCGCGACCGAGCGCGACGGGTTCCTGGTGCTGGGCGGCGCCGAGACGGTGGTGGGGCTGACGCCGCGCTTCAAGCCGCTCGCCGACAGGCGCGGCGTCTACATCCAGCCCGGCGGCAGGGTCTCCGAAAGCAACGTCGTCAGCTTCAGTGCCACGCCGGCCCGCGCCGCGGCAGCACGCTGACGCGCAGCTACGGCTTGAGCACGATCTTTCCCATCGCGGTTCGCGCTTCGATCAACTCATGGGCGCGCCTCGCCTCGGCCATCGGCAAGCGCGCGGCGATGGCGGGGCGCACCTTGCCGCTGCCGATCAGCTCCACGGCGCGCTCCATCGCCTCGCGGCGCGGCTCCTCCATGTGGTCGTAGGTGTGCATGGTGAAGCAGCGCACCGCGGGGCTCTTCTCGATGTTGGCGCGCATTTCCTTGAACAAATCGGTCTCCGGCATGCCGGCCAGCACCGCGTAGGACACGATCATGCCGAGCGGCGCGACCATCTTCAGCCCGTCGGTGAAGGCTTTGCCGGCGACGTGATCGAAGACGATGTCGGCGCCGTGGCCGTCCGTCAGCGCCAGCACGCGCTCGACCACGTTCTCCCGGGAATAGTCGATTGCATGCGCCGCGCCGCGCGAGCGCGCGAAGGCGCATTTTTCCGCGCCGCCTGCGGTGCCGATCACGGTCGCGCCGGCGAGCCGGGCCACGTCGATCAGCGCCGAGCCGACGCCGCCCGCCGCGCCATAGACCACCACGGTCTTCGGCGTCACCCCGCGCGCGGCGTGATGAAGCAGAATCCAGGCGAGTTGATAGTTGGTGAGCGCGGTCGCCGCGTCGGCATCGACGCCGGCGGGCAGCGGCCACGCCGCCTTCTCCGGCACCGCCGCATATTCGGCGTAGAGACCGCCGCGATTGCCGATCTCGTAGCCGGCGATGAACACAGGCTGGCCAATAGCGAGCGTCGTCACGCCCGGCCCGAGCGCTGAGACATGGCCGCTCATCTCGTTGCCCAGCACGAACGGCAGCTTCGGCATCCAGCGGTAGCGGCCGGTGCGGATCATGGTGTCGAAATAATTCACGCCGATGGCGCTGGCCTTGACCAGCACCTCGCCCGGCCCGGGCGCGGGCGTCGGCAGTTCGACGGTGTCGAGCACGTCGAGGCCGCCGGTGCGGCTGATCTGGATCGCTTTCACAGGCGGTATTCCCCCGGCGTGAACAGGACCATGTCCTGAATGCGCTTCCAGCGCGCGGTGTGCGGCGGCGTGATGCCCCACTGATCGAGCCGGCCGGGCGGCCATTTCCAGTAGTCCGGCCCGTGAAACTCGTACGATTCGTCGATCTGCAACACCTCGCCGGTGTATTCGATCGGGAATTCCTCCGGCCCGGCGAAATAGCAGAACACGTTGTTGCCCGAGCCGTGCCGGCCCGGACCCCATTCGATCGGATAGCCCGCGTCGCGCATCCGCCCGCCGCCGCGCATGCAGGATTCGAGGTCCGGCATCTCGAACGACACATGATTGAGCGTCGGCGTCCTGGCCGCGCCCATCACCATCGAAGAGTGGTCGGTGTTGTCGCAATGCAGGAAGTGCAGCGGGCCGCTGTGATCGACCTTGCGGAAGCCGAGCACGTCGACCAGGAACGCGTTGCTCTTTTCGAGTTGCGCGGCATTCAGGTTGACATGCGCGATCTTGCGCGGCCGGTCCGGCGCGTCGGCGGTGTCCTTGTGGTCGCGCACGTCACAGATCACGGCGAGGTTGCGGCCCTCGACGTCGGCAAAACCGAAGCCATAGCCGCCGCCCGGCGCGTCGATCTCATGCGGCGCCTCGGTGGTGCAGCCGCTCGCCGCCACCTTCCGGTGCAGGGCCTGGACCACGTCGCGGCTGGCGGCGTCGAAGGTCAGCCGCCGCAATGCGGCAGCGCCGCGGGCGGGATGGATGGCGAGGATGTGATGATGCGCGCCGGTGCCGCGAAACCAGATCGCCCCGCCCTTGCGCTCGACCTCGGTCAGATTCCAGATCTTGCCGTAGAACTCGGCCGCGCGCTCCGGCTGGCTCATCTCGATGTCGACGCTGCGGACGCCGCGCACGGTGGTCTTCATTGTTTCCGCCCCAACCTCAGGAATGGCCGGGATTTTCTAGCGGACTGGCGCGAGCCGGTCGAGCTTTCGCGGGAACGGGAAGCCTCGCGGCTTTCGGGTGGTGCCGGCTCGCCCGATTTGAGAGCGTCGGAGCAATTGCCACAAGGAGAAGCGCCCATGCGAACCATCAGCGTTGCGAAGAGGGCGCCTGCCGGGGCCGATGCCATCGAGGCCCGCGTCGCCGCGCTGGACTGGACCGCGATGGCGGCGAGCCTGGACGGGCAGGGCTGCGCCGTGACCGGGCCGCTGCTGACGGCGGACGAATGCGCAACGCTCGCCGGCTGCTATTCCGAGGACAAGCTGTTCCGCAGCCGCGTGGTCATGGCGCGGCACGGCTTCGGCCGCGGCGAGTACAAGTATTTCGCCTATCCCTTGCCCGATCTCATCCAGCGGCTGCGCACGGCGCTCTATCCGTGCCTCGCCGGGATCGCCAACCGCTGGAACGCGGCGATGGGCATCGCCGTCCGCTTTCCGCAGGATCACCAGGATTTCCTCAGGCGTTGCCACAAGGCGGCCAGGAGCGGCCGACGCCGCTGCTGCTGCAGTACGGCCCCGGCGACTACAATTGCCTGCACCAGGATCTTTACGGCGAGCATGTCTTTCCGCTGCAGGCGACGGTGCTGCTGTCGCGGCCGGACGCCGATTTCACCGGCGGCGAGTTCGTGCTGACCGAGCAGCGTCCGCGCATGCAGTCGCGAGCCGAGGTGGCCGCCTTGCAGCAGGGGGAGACCGTGATCTTCCCGGTTCGCCACCGGCCGGTGCAGGGCACGCGCGGCATCTACCGCGTCAACATGCGCCACGGCGTAAGCCGCATCCGCGACGGTCACCGCCACACGCTGGGCGTCATTTTCCACGACGCGAAGTGAATGCTGCCTCTTGTCGGGACCTCATCCTGAGGAGGCGCGAAGCGCCGTCCCGAAGGATGGGCCACACTCGCAGCCATGCTTCGAGACGCATCGCTTCGCGATGCTCCTCAGCATGAGGTCCGGGGTCCAGACCAAAACAAAAACCCCGCCTCGCGGCGGGGTTTGTATGTAGCGTCTGCCTCTCGGCCTACGCCGGAATTCTGTTCTCTTCCTCGCTCGGCTCGCGCAGCACGTAGCCGCGGCCCCACACCGTCTCGATGTAGTTCTTGCCGTTGGAGGCGTTCGCGAGTTTCTTGCGGAGCTTGCAGATGAACACGTCGATGATCTTCAGTTCCGGCTCGTCCATGCCGCCGTAGAGATGATTGAGGAACATCTCCTTGGTGAGGGTGGTGCCCTTGCGGAGCGAGAGCAGCTCCAGCATCTGGTATTCCTTGCCGGTCAGATGCACGCGGGCGCCGGCCACTTCGACGGTCTTCTGGTCGAGGTTGACGGTGAGGTCGCCGGTGTTGATGACCGATTGGGCGTGACCCTTGGAGCGGCGCACGATGGCGTGGATGCGCGCGATCAGCTCGTCCTTGTGGAACGGTTTGGTCATGTAGTCGTCGGCACCGAAGCCCAGGCCCTTCACCTTGTCCTCGATGCCGGCCAGGCCGGAGAGGATCAGGATCGGCGTCTTGACCTTGGAGACCCGCAAGCTTCGCAGAACCTCGAAGCCGGACATGTCCGGCAGGTTCAGGTCGAGCAGAATGATGTCGTAGTCGTAGAGCTTTCCGAGATCGACGCCCTCTTCCCCGAGATCCGTCGTGTAGACGTTGAAGCTCTCGGACTTGAGCATCAGCTCAATCGATTGCGCTGTGGCGCTATCGTCCTCGATCAATAAGACGCGCATGCCAGTCCCCTTCTTCGCCGCTGCCGGCTCAAACGTGCCAAGCCGCAGGGCGGCCGGTGAAAACGCCTTGGGACATCCCGATTCGGAACGTTAACGAAGCATGGTTAACAAAACCTGATTCCCGGCCGCAATCACCGACTGGCCACAATCGGCCGAATCGACGTAAGATGTTGCCTGAGAGTGGTTTTTTGGCCACGCTTTTATTCATGTTCCACTTTAAGAGTCGGCAGCAACCGACTCGTGCGACTCACCCCTTCCGATCGGGTTGGAGGTGAGCAATGCCTTAATCCCAACAGCGGTGACGTAATGATTAACGACGCGGGTAAACAGCAGGTTAAGACCGGTTCGATTAGGTTACCGGCGGTGCCCGCCCCATGAGGGCATTGCTAGAGCAGATCGACGAACTGGACGGAAACGAGGTTTACGGCCGCGTGGTCGGCGTGCGCGGGCTGATGGTCGAGGTGGCAGGCCCGCTGCATGCGATGTCGGTCGGCGCCCGCGTCGTCATCGAAACGCAGATCCAGGGCCAGGCGGTGCCGATCCCCTGCGAGGTGGTGGGCTTCTCCGGCGGACACGCGTTGCTGATGCCGTTCGGGCAGCTTGAAGGCGTGCGGCGCGGCTGCCGCGCCGTGGTGTCGTCGGTGCGGGCGGCGGCGCGCCCGTCGCTCGCCTGGCTCGGGCGGGTGGTCAACGCCATGGGCGACCCGGTCGACGGCAAGGGGCCGCTGCCGTCGGGTCCGATCCCCTATCCGTATCGAGCGTCGCCGCCGCCGGCCCACGCGCGCCAGCGGGTGGGCGCTCCGATCGATCTCGGCGTCCGCGCGCTCAACACCTTCATCACCTGCTGCCACGGCCAGCGCATGGGCATCTTTGCGGGTTCCGGCGTCGGCAAGTCGGTGCTGCTGTCGATGATGGCTAGGAACGTCGTCGCCGACGTGGCGGTCATCGGGCTGATCGGCGAACGCGGCCGCGAGGTGCAGGAGTTTCTCCAGGACGACCTGGGGGACGAGGGCCTGGCCCGCTCGGTGGTGGTGGTGGCGACATCCGACGAGCCGGCCCTGATGCGCCGCCAGGCCGCGTATCTGACGCTCGCCATCGCCGAATACTTCCGCGACCAGGCCCAGCACATCCTCCTGCTGATGGACTCGGTGACCCGCTTTGCCGTGGCGCAACGCGAGATCGGGCTTGCCACCGGCGAGCCGCCGACCGCCAAGGGCTTCACGCCGACGGTGTTTGCGGAACTGCCGCGCCTCCTGGAACGGGCCGGCACCGGGCCGGGGGAGGGTACCATCACCGGCATCTTCACGGTCCTGGTCGAAGGCGACGATCACAACGAGCCGATTGCGGATGCGGTGCGGTCGATCCTCGACGGCCATATCGTCATGGAGCGGTCGATCGCCGAGCGCGGGCGCTATCCGGCCATCAACGTGCTGAAATCGGTGTCGCGCTCGATGCCGAAGTCGGCCGACCCGGCCTATCTCGATGTGCTGGCCCGCGCGCGCAAGGTCATGGCCACCTATTCCGACATGGAAGAGCTGATCCGGCTCGGCGCCTACCGGCCCGGCTCCAGCCCCGAGGTGGACGAGGCCATCGGCCTGCACCCGGCGCTCGAGGCCTTCCTGGGGCAGGACAAGGCGGATTCAACGAGCCTGATCGAGGGTTATCGGCGGCTGGCCGAAATCCTGCCGGGCCCGGAGCCCATCCCGCCGCCCGGGGCGCCAGCCAAATCATAATGGCGGGTCATAGGCTTAAGCCGCGTGGTCACAGAAAAATCCGGTTCCCTACCATTCCAGCCACGCTGGAAACCGAAAACTAACGTTATCGCGCCACAGTCGCCTCGGTTGCCCGCAATTGCGGGTGCGGCCGGCGGGTTTTGGTACGTCCTCGCGGCTTCGGGGGAGTAAGAGTCGATGAAGTCTCGCGATACGCTCATTCGCCTGAAAAAGTTTCAGGTCGACGAAAAGCGCAGGAAGGTCATGCAGATCGAAGGCATGATCGCCGAATTCGAGCGCATGGCCACCGATCTTGAGCGGGAAATCAAGGTCGAGCAGGACCGTGCCGGGATCCACGATCCCACCCATTTCGCCTATCCGACCTATGCCAAGGCCGCGATCCAGCGGCGCGAGAACCTCAAGCACTCGGCCGACGAGCTGAAGGTCCAGCTCAACGACGCCAAGGAGGCGCTGGCGGAGGCCTTCGAGGAGCTCAAGAAGGTCGAGCTGCTCGACGAGCGCGACCAGATGCGCGAGCGCGCCGAGCAGGCCGCCCAGGAGCAGGCCGAGTTGGACGCCATCGGCCTGATGCGGGCCCGCAACGCGACGGTCTGAACCGCCACCGCGCAAAAAAATCGCGCGCCCGAAGGCGCGCGATAAGTCGATGGTGAAACTTCAAGAAATCAGCGGATGGTGACCCGGTCGGACTGGGACCAGATCACCGGCCTGTCGGCCTTGAGAACGGGCGCCCGGCTTTCCAGGCGCGTGCTCATGTCGGGCAGGTCCGGACGGGCGGCGATGCCGACGCCCACGACGACGATACCGGCGACCAGCGACACAGCCACGATCTTGAGGTGGGTGGTGCGGTCCGCGGTGTTCAGCGTGTAATTGTTCATGACACTCTCCCGGAATTCTTCCCTGTTAGTCGGGCCTGGAGCGTTAAAGGTTCAATACCAGCGGCGGCTTTCCTCGGAGACCGGTTACTCAACCCTTACAAAGACTTAAGCCAAGGGACAGCATCCCCGCCCCAGGTCCCTGGGGCACGTTGCGCCGCTCCCACCCAATACGATTGCGTCTTCCCAACGTAGGAAGGCACCTTCCGGTTCCAAGGCTGGTTCACGTTTCATTGATGGATTTATAGGGCGGCGGCCGGGGGCCGAGGAGTGCGTAAACGCACAGTCCGCGCAGGCTCTGCCGCGCCAGATCGCCCTAGATGCTGCCGACCGTCTTCAGCCGCACCCGCGGATGGATTTCCGACTGCGACAGCACGCTGGTCTGGGTGCGGAAGCGCTCGACGATGCCGCGCACGAACGGGCGGATGTTGGGCGACGTCACCAGCACCGGGGCCTCGCCCTCCCGCGCCGCGTCCTCGAACCGCTCGCGCACCGTGGTGATGAACTCGGAAAGCTTCGACGGCTGCATCGCCAGGCTGCGGTCGTCGCCGGTGCCGACGATCGACTCCGCGAAATTCTGCTCCCACTTGGCCGACAGCGCGATCAGCGGCAGGTAGCCCGCCGGCGTGGTGTGCTGGGCGCAGATCTGGCGGGCCAGCCGCACCCGCACATGCTCGGCGATGCCGATCGGATTGCGCGTGAAGGACAGCGCGTCGGCGATGCCTTCCAGGATGGTGGCGAGATCGCGGATCGAGATGCGCTCGTTCAGCAAAATCTGCAGCACGCGCTGGATGCCCGACACGGTGATCTGCGCCGGCACGATGTCCTTGATGAGTTCGCCCTGATCCTTCGGCAACTCCTTCAAAAGCTTCTGCACCTCGCCGTAGGACAGGAGTTCCGCGGTGTTGGCCTTGAGCAGCTCGGTCAGATGCGTCGACAGCACGGTGGCGGCGTCCACCACCGTATAGCCCTTCATCGACGCCTCTTCCTTCTGGGCGATGTCGACCCAGGTGGCGGGCAGGCCGAAGGTGGGTTCGGTGGTGTGCAGGCCCGGCAGCTTCACCTGCGCGCCGGTCGGATCCATGACCATGTACTGGCCGGGCCAGACCCGCCCGGTGCCGCCTTCGACCTCCTTGATCTTGATGGCGTAGGTGTTGGCCTCGAGTTGCACGTTGTCGAGGATGCGCACCGCCGGCATCACGAAACCCATCTCGATCGCCAATGAACGGCGCAGCGCCTTGATCTGCTCGGTGAGGCGGTCGGCGCCGTCCGGCGCGTTGACCAGCGGCAGAAGTGCGTAGCCGAGCTCGATCTTGAGGTCGTCGATCTTGAGCGCCGCGGAAATCGGCTCGTCCGGCGGCGGGCCCTTCTCGGTTTCGACCCTTGAGGCTTCGGCCGTCACCGCGAGCTTCTGCTTCTTGTCCATCACATAGGCGAGCGCGCCCGCGCCGCCGCCGAGCAGGAGGAACGGCAGCATCGGGATGCCCGGCAGCAGCGCCATGATCATCATCACCGCGCCCGACATGCCAAGCGCCTTGGGATAATCCGACAGTTGCCGCAGCATCGCCTTGTCGGCGGAGCCGGTGATGCCGGCCTTGGTGACGAGCAGGCCCGCCGCGGTCGAGACGATCAGCGCCGGCACCTGGGTGACCAGGCCGTCGCCGACCGTGAGCAGGGTGTAGGTGCGCCCGGCCTCCGCGAACGTCATGCCGTTCTGCGCGATGCCGATGATCATGCCGCCGATGACGTTGATGAACACCACCAGGAGGCCGGCGATGGCGTCACCGCGCACGAACTTCGAGGCGCCGTCCATGGCGCCGAAGAAGCCGCTTTCGTCCTCGAGATCGGTGCGGCGTTTGCGCGCGGTCTTCTCGTCGATCAGGCCGGCGGAGAGGTCGGCGTCGATCGCCATCTGCTTGCCCGGCATGGCGTCGAGGTGGAAGCGCGCGGCCACTTCGGCGATGCGGCCCGAGCCCTTGGTGATGACGATGAAGTTCACGATCACCAGGATGGTGAAGACGATGATGCCGATGACGAAGTTGCCGCTCATCACGAAATTGCCGAACGCCTGGATGACGTGGCCGGCGGCGGCGGTGCCCTCGTGGCCGTGCGCCAGGATCAGGCGCGTCGAGGCCAGATTGAGCGACAGCCGCAGCATGGTCGCGATCAGCAGGATGGTCGGGAAGGCGGAGAATTCGAGCGGCGTGTGGATGAACAGCGCCGTCATCAGGATCAGCACCGAGAGAATGATCGAAATCGCCAGGAACAGGTCGAGCACGATCGGCGGCAGCGGCAGGATCAGGACCACGAGGATGGTCAGGACGCCGACGGCGAGCGCGATGTCGCCGCGCTTGAGCATGGTGCCGAGCGCGCCCAGCGTCGGGAGCTGGAAGCCGCCCGATGGGGCTGCCGCGGGGGCCGGGCCGGCGGCGGTCACGTCACTCATGGTCGCTAAGCTCCCTGGGCAGTATTTGCCGGGTTTATGGTTACCGGGGGGTTAATGAGGGCGGTGGAGCGAGGTGGTGCAACAGCCATCCCTCCCCCGTTGGGGGAGGGTGGCGCCCAACGGGTCCGCGCGAAGCGCGGCCCGATGACAGGCTCCGGCGCCGGGTGGGGTGGGTGCGTGATACGAGAGGCGGTCCCCACCCGGTTCGCGCTCGGCTTCGCCTCCGCGCGACCCACCCTCCCCTGGCGGGGAGGGATGCCGCGGCACCTGCGTGCTCAACATCCGATTCGATTGTCAAACAACCGGCTTTAGCCAACGCTCCGCCGCCCCTGTTTTTTGAAAGGCGCGGGGTGCGCCTTCATTCCAGCCCCCACAAAGGTGAGGGAGCGGAGCGCCGAGCAGCGCCCTTGAGAGTCCACGCCTTGCGGCGCGGGCGTCCGGATCGCCGGACGCGCGCCGTTCGGCGCTCCACTGCGGCATTTTCAGGCGGATGCTCACGTGGGTTCCCGCCATCAGCCCCGGGCCGCGTTTCTTGAACCCGCATTCGCGCGGGCCAATGCAGCGAGCTCCTCGCAGAGTACCCGTAGTGGTGCCCGAGCGGAGTCCCAGGGCCGCCCGAGTTCGAGGGGAACGTAACCCTCGCCCGCAGGGGCCGCGCCTCGCTCCGTCATCCAAGCGTCCCTAGAAGACACCCTCGATGAGCGAGGCAAATGCATAGGAATATATTCTAGGAATAAAGTCAACAGTAGAATCGTGGAAAAATGTGCCGGCCGGTTTCGTCGAGCGGCAAGGCATCGACCCGCTCCACCGCCTTGAGCGGCAGCTCGCTGTAAAGGTGGGGAAACAGCGCGCCGCCGCGCGATGGCTCCCATTTCAGGCAGTCGCCCAGCGCCTCGCCATCGATCGCGACCAGCACCAGATCGCGCTGGCCGGCAAACCATTTCGCCGCGGTCTCGGCCGCCTGTTCGGCGGTGGAGAAATGGATGAAGCCGTCTTTCAGATCGACCGCGGAGCCGCGATAAACGCCCGCGCGCTCGGCCTCGCGCCATTCAGTGGCGGTGCAGATCTTATAGATGGTTGTCATCGACCGACCATAACCGGCGGCCACGCGAAAATCCCGCCGCACCTCCGCAGCGGGCCGCGATATCTTCGGGCGATCGAACGCCTGCGAGAGGAGGTTGCGCAGCGGTGGCGCCGTCGAAGCTCCGCCAATGGCGCAATCCGGAAAAATTATGCCCGTTCTAGACCTTGCCGGTATTGGCCCTAGTCGGTCGACCACCACGCTCGCCTGCCGCAGGGCAAAATTGGTCTGCAAACACGGTCGGTCTGCGAATAAGATGAGCGGTTGGCGCTGATGTAGTGCCCGCGTCGGCTCGGCTTCGTGAGGTGATCGAATGAAGAGGCGGGATTTCCTGGCCCTGCTCGGCGGAGCAACTGGATGGCCGCTTCGGGCCCATGCGCAGCAGGCGGGCAAGATTTATCGAATTGGCTTCCTGCGCGTCGGGCAACCTCCCAAGTCCTTCGTCGAGGGGTTCCGGCGTGGGTTGCGAGAGCAAGGGTTGATCGAGGGCCGGAATGTCGTCATCGAGTGGGGCTTGGCGTCGAAAGTAGCGCAACTCCCCGACGCGCTGGCCGAGTTGATCCGTCTCAAAGTGGACGTACTGCTGGCCTCAGGCACCTCATCGGTTCTGCTGACCAGGCATGCCGCGGGTACGATCCCGGTGGTTTTCGTGGCAGCCGTGGACCCGGTGGCGATCGGGCTCGTTCCAGGTCTCGCAAGGCCCGGCGGAACGGTTACCGGAATCACCACCGTGGCTGAGGAACTCAATGGGAAGCGACTGCAATTGCTGCAGCAGTTGATTCCCAACTTGTCGACAGTCGCTTTCCTGGTGCGCACCGACAGCCCTGCGACAGCCGAGCACACCAATCTGGCTGAAAGTGCCGCAAGGACCTTGGGAATGCGTTTGCGCGTCGTATCGGTGCGCGACCAAAGCGAATTCGAAGGAGCGTTCTCCGCTGCAAAGGGCGCCGGCGCGCTGCTTGTAGTGGATGACTCGGTGTTCACAGCTCAAAGAATCAGGATTGCCGAGCTGGCCCTGAAGAATCAGTTGCCGACCATGTATGGGCACAGAGATATGGTGGTGGCTGGCGGCCTAATGACTTATGGGCCTGACTACGCGGACCTCTATAGGCATGCCGCCGATCAACTGCACAAGATATTGAAGGGCACCAAGCCAAGCGATTTGCCGGTGGAACAACCGACCAAGTTCGAATTCATTCTCAACCTCAAGACCGCCAAGGCGCTTGGCCTCACCGTTCCACCGACGTTGCTCACCCGCGCCGACGAGGTGATCGAATAGAGACGCTATTTGCTGCGTTGCATGAGTCCGGTTGTGGCACAAAGCGCCAGATCCGGCATGCCCCCGACGATGGCACAACACCTCGGCCGTCATCGCCCGCCAGCGGGACCGGCCTTTGGCCGGCCCGATGACAAGCTCCAGCGGGCGATCCAATAATCGCAGCAATGAAAAGGCTATGAGACGAACAACGAGCGTTCGCGAATACTGGATGCCCCGCCTTCGCGGGGCATGACAGGTCGGAGGAGTTCGCGAGCGTCCTAGGCAGCGCCTCTCATCTCGCCACCGCCCCCATGCGGCGGCGGCACCGGCACGCCGTCGGCGGAATATTCGTTGAGCTTGTTGCGCAGCGTGCGGATCGAGATGCCGAGGATGTTGGCCGCATGGGTGCGGTTGCCGAGGCAGTGCTTGAGCGTTTCGAGAATGAGATCGCGCTCGACGTCGGCGACGGTGCGGCCGACGAGCGACCGCGTCATCTGCTCGGCGGCCAGCGCCGCATGCGCCACCGCGCCGGTGCGGGCCTGATCGAGCCGCGCGCCGTCCGGCGTGAGGATGCCGTCGACGCCGATCTCGGGCCCGCTCGCCAGCAGCACCGCGCGATGGATGGTGTTCTCCAGTTCGCGCACGTTGCCGGGCCAGCGGTGCAGCGCCAGGGTTCTGCGCGCCTCGTTCGACAGCGGCCGCACCGGCACGCCGTTGGCGTCGGCGTATTTCTTGGCGAAGAACGTAGACAATTCCATCACGTCGGCGGGACGCTCGCGGAGCGGCGGGATCTTCAGGTTCACGACGTTCAACCGGAACAGCAGGTCCTCGCGGAATGTGCCCTCGCGTGCGGCCTCCGCCAGGTTGCGGTTCGAGGTGGCGATGATGCGGATGTCGACCGGCACCGGCCGCGTGCCGCCGACGCGGTCGATCACGCGCTCCTGGATCGCGCGCAGGAGCTTGGCCTGCAGCCGCACGTCCATCTCGGAGATTTCGTCGAGCAGCAGCGTGCCGCCGGTCGCCTCCTCGAACTTGCCGATGCGGCGCGCCACAGCGCCTGTGAACGACCCCTTCTCGTGGCCGAACAGCTCTGATTCCAGCAGGTGCTCCGGGATCGCGGCGCAGTTGACGCAGATGAACGGCTTCTTGGCGCGGTTGGAGCGGGTGTGGACGTAGCGCGCCAGCACCTCCTTGCCGGTGCCGGATTCGCCGGTGATCAGCACCGAGGCGTCGGAGGTGGCGATCTGCTGCGCGAGCTTCATCACCTGCGCCATCGCCTCGTCGCGCCAGACCAGCTCGCGGGTGTCGTCGGCGACCGCGGCGAGCACGGCCGCGATCAGCTCGGGGTCGGGCGGCAGCGGGATGTATTCCTTGGCGCCGGCATGGATCGCCGCGACCGCGGCGCGGGCGTTGTTCTCGATGCCGCAGGCGACGATCGGGACGTGGATGTGCTCAAGCTCGAGCCGCTCGACGAGGCTGCGGATATCGACCGCGACCTCGACCATCAGCAGATCGGCGCCCTTGCCGGAGCGCAGCACCGCCAGCGCCTGGTCGATGGATTCGGCGTGGGTGACGGCGGCGCCGCGGTCCATCGCGATCTTGGTCGCGGTGGTGAGCTGGCCCTTGAGCGTGCCAACGATCAGAAGTCGCATGGTTCGCTCCTCTCCTTGTGTTTAGGGAGCATGATCTTGTCCGAAAACCGGTTCCCACTTTTCGGGATCATGCTCTAGTTCCGTTCGGCCTTGATGACTTCCGTCATCGTCACGCCGAGCTTATCCTCGACCAGCACCACCTCGCCGCGGGCGACCAGGCGGTTGTTGACGTAGATGTCGATCGCCTCGCCGACCTTGCGGTCGAGCTCCAGCACCGTGCCGGGTCCGAGCTTGAGCAGGTCGCCGACCTCCATGCGGGCGCGGCCCAGCACCGCCGACACCTGCACCGGCACGTCGAACACCGCTTCGAGATCGGCCGCGCCGCGGGTCATGTCGCCGCCGTCGGCCAGCATGTTCGGATCGACCGGCGGCATCGCGCCGGCGTCGTGGTCGAGGTTCGGGAGCGGGACCTTGCTGTTGTCACTCATGGTTCTGACTCATGGCTAGATATCTCCAAGCTCGGGCATCGCGGCGGGTTGCCGCGCCCCGAGGTAGCGTGTGATGGCGTTGCCGATGGCGAGGTCGGTCCGGGCCGCGTCGCGGACGACGCCGCCGTCGGCCCATTCGATCTTGCAGTCGCCGGCCGCGATCTCGGGCTCGGCGAGAACCACGAGCCGGCCCTCGAAGCCGCGGGTGCGGGCGATCTCATCCAGCCGCTCGCGGGCGTTGGCGTGCAGCCCGTCGTTGACGCGCACGACGATGTGCGGCGCGGTCGCGAGCTGCTTGAAGCATTCGCGCGCCAGCGCCGCGATCTCGGCGAAGGGCTCGCGCTGAACGAGCTCCGGCGCGAGCTTGCGGGCGATCGCCGCGGCAAGCTCGACCGCCTCGGTTTCCAGCCGCTGCTCGACCTCGGCCAATCCCCGCGCCAGCCGGTCGAGCGCGTCGCCGATCTGCTCGAACGCGACCGCGGTGCGGCGCGCGGCGACGGCGGTGCCTTCGGTCTCGGCGGCGGCAAAGCCGTCGCGGAAGCCCTTGCCCTCCGCCTCGCCGAGCAGGATCGCGAGCTCCGCCGGCGTGACCGGCTTGTCGGCCGCGCCGGCGCCCGGGGCGAAGTCCTGATCGAACAGATATTTGGACCTTGCGGCGACCATTCCCGTTCCTCAGTAAATCAGTTCTTCGTCGTCGCGCGACTTGGACAGGACGATCTCGCCCTTGGCGCCGAGGTCCTTGGCGAGATTGACCAGCAGCGTCTGCGCCTCGTCGACGTCGCGCAGCCGCACCGGGCCCAGCGCCTGCATGTCGTCCACCAGCATCCTGGCGGCGCGGGTGGACATGTTGCTGAGGAAGAACTGCCGCACCGCCTCGGAGGCGCCCTTCAGCGCCACGCCGAGCTTGTCCTTGTCGACGTGGCGCATCAGCGTCTGCGCCGAAGCCGCGTCCAGCCGCACCAGGTCGTCGAAGGTGAACATCAGACCTTTGATGCGCTCGGCCGACTCGCGGTTGGCCTCCTCGAGCGAGGTCATGAAGCGGGTTTCGGTCTGGCGGTCGAAGTTGTTGAAGATTTCCGCCATCACCTCGTGGGCGTCGCGGCGGCGGGTCTGCGACAGGCTCGACATGAATTCGGTGCGCAGCGTCGCCTCGACGCGCTCCAGCACCTCCTTCTGCACCGCCTCCATCTTCAGCATGCGGTTGACCACGTCGAGCGAGAGGTCCTCCGGCAGGATCGCCAGCACGCGCGCGGCGTGCTCGGGCCGCAGCTTCGACAGCACCACGGCGACGGTCTGCGGGTATTCGTTCTTGAGATAGTTCGCCAGCACCTCTTCCTGGACGTTGGCGAGCTTCTCCCACATGTTGCGGCCGGCGGGCCCGCGGATCTCGTCCATGATGCCGCCCACCCGCTCCGGCGGCAGGTACTGCTGCAGCAGGCGCTCGGTGGCGTCGTAGTTGCCGAGCAGCGCGCCGGAGGCCGACAGCCGCCCGACGAATTCCAGGAGCAGCGATTCGACCGAGTTGGATTCGACCGTGCCGAGCGTCGACATCACGATCGAGAGCAGGCGCAGGTCGTCGTCGTCGAGCAGGTTCCAGATCTTGGCGCCGTGCTGCTCGCCGAGCGCGAGCATCAGCACCGCGGCGCGCTCCGGGCCGGAGAGCTGCTTGGCGGGCTTCTGCTGGTCGTGCTGCCGCCCGGCCAGCGTCGCCACCAGCGATTCGATCTCGCTCGACGGGTTTCGTTTCGGGGCTGAGGCCATGATGCGGTCGGGATTCCGGGTGGACGGTCAGGCGGCGTTTTCGTGCAGCCAGGCGCGGATGATGGAGACGGTTTCGTTCGGGTTCTTGTCGGCCAGCTCGCCGACCTTCTGCACCGATTGGGCGTGCACCTGGCCCTGGACCTGGGCGATGTCGATCATGGCGGAGGTGCGGTTGGAGATCGCGACCGCCTCGTCGCTGCCGACGATCGAGACATTGGGCCCGCCCGCCGAAGTAATGCTGCCGGCGTTGCCGCCGGTGATGTTCACGCCGCCGGCTGCGGCGGGGACCACGATCCCGCCCGGCCCGACGGTGGCGATGACGGCGCCGCTCGGTCCGACGATGGACCGCACCCCGCCGGCACCGGCCGCGCCGGCTTCGGGCGCGAAGATGCGCCGGATCATCGGGCGCACGCCGAGCAGCAGAACCAGCAGGCCGAGCAGCGCCATCACGCCGATCTCGATGCCGCGCATGACGTCGTCTTTGGTGAACTGCAGGAAGCTCAGGAAACCCGCGGGCTCGGCGACCGGGATGCTGGGCGTTTCGGCGAGGCGAAGATTGGCCACCTCGACCTGGTCGCCGCGCTTGGCATCGAAGCCGATGGCGCTGCGCACCAGCGCGGCGATCCGGTCGATCTCCTCCTTGGCGCGGGGCTGATAGGTGAGCTCGCCCTTGTCGTTCTTGGCGTAGACGCCGTCCACCACGACCGCGACCGAGATGCGGTTGATGCGGCCGCCCTCGATCACCTCGGTCTTGGTGGTGCGGGAAATCTCGTAATTGACGATTTCCTCGGTCTTGCGGTTCTGGTCGCGCGACTGCTGGCCCTCGGGGCGGGCGTTGGCGCCGGGCAATTCGTTGCCGACCGACACCGTGCCGGCATTGGCATCGCCGCCGCCGGCGACCTCTTCGCGGGTCTGGCTCGATCGGACCACGCGGCTTTCGGGGTCATACTTGTCCGAGGTCTGGGTGATGCGGTTGAAATCGAACTCGGCGGTAAGCTGCACGCGGGCGTGACCCGGGCCGACCACCGAGGTGACGATCGACTCCACCTGCTCGCGCATGCGGCGCTCGATCGCGATCTTGCGCTCGTCGGCGGAGACGCCGCCGGCGTCGTCGGCGCTGCCGTCGGCCAGCAGCCGGCCGGTCTCGTCCACCACCGACACCCGCTGCGGCTTCAGGCCGTTGACGGCGCTGGCGATCAGATGCCGGATCGCCCGCACCTGCTGGGCTTCCAGCGTGCCGCGCACCTTCAGCACGATCGACGCCGAAGGCTCGGCCTTCTCGCGCGAGAACAGCGGGCGCTCCGGCAGCACGAGGTGCACGCGCGCCTGCTGCACGCGGTCGATGGCGCGGATGGTGCGGGACAGTTCGCCTTCCAGCGCCCGCAGGTGGTTGATGTTCTGCACGAAGCTCGTGGCGCCGAGCGCGTCCGACTTGTCGAAGATTTCGTAGCCGACGCCGCCGCCCTTGGGCAGCCCGCCCTCGGCGAGCTTCATGCGAAGGCGCGGAATCTGCTCCTTGGGCACCAGCAGGATGGCGCCCTCGTTCTTGATGTCAAAGGGGATGCCTTGCCGCTCCAGATCCTTGACGATCGCCGAGGAGTCCTCGAACGACAGATCGGTGAACAGGGGCGACATCTGCGGCGCAGTGGCGCGCACGATCAGGAAGGCGAAAAACGCCATCAGCGCGAGGGTGACCGCGCCCATCGCGATGATCCGGGTGGCGCCCAGGGTCTTGAAGAACGACGCGAAAGCCTGCACGGGATTCCTCTGACTCGGCGTCTGCGCGCCGACCCGGCAAGAATTGCCCAGTTTATGGTTACCGTGCGGTTAACGCGGCTCAGCATCGTGTCCCGGACGAGCGAGCGTCTTCTCGCGAGCGACGATCCGGGACCCAGGAAAGGTCCGCCCAGGAGAAATGTTGGCGCGAGGAGCGCGTTTTAAACAAGACTGCTAAAGCTGGGTCCCCGGTCTCGCGCCGCTCGCGCCCGGGACACGTTGCCTCACTCCACCAGCGCCGCGACCTTGTTGTCCTTCGGGTCGACGATGACCACCTGGTCGCCCTTGACGATGAAGGAGTGCGCCTTGAGTTGCGGGATCTTGGCGGAAACCTCGACCGGCATCGGCTGCAGGGGGATGCCGGCGGGGATCGTGTCGCCCACCTGGGTGGAGACCTTGGCGGCCTGATCCGGAGCCTCGGCGATCTTCATCTCCTTGACGATGATCTCCTTGATGACGTGACGCTGCTCCATCGTCAGGTTGACGCTGTCGGCCGGTTTCACCACCGGGGCGGTCGATGGAACCTGCGCCACCACCGGAAGGGCCAGGGTGAGGATCGCCGCCGTGATGCCGACCTGGAATGCGGTCTTGATTCGGTTCCGTTCGGACATGCTGGCCTCCGCCATAACCAAAGGCCCCAGATCGTGGGGACCCAAAGGCAACGCCTGCAGTTCCGCAAGGTTCCCCAATACCGGACAAGCCAAGGGCGCGACGGGGCGCCGCGCCCTTGGCCTGACCAGCGTCTCAAAACGTCAGTAGCAGCGCTCGATGCCGATGAGGTCGGTAAAGCAGGAGCGGACCGTCGAATAGCCGGTGGTGACGATGCCCGATTCACGCGGGGCGACCACCACCGGCTGGCGCGGCGCAACCACCATCGGCCGGTTCACCACCGTGCCGGGCGGTGCGACCACATAGGTCGAAGGCGGCTCGGCGATCACCGCGGGGGCAGGCTCGGTCACGACAAAGCGCGTGCCCGGAAGCGGCCCCGGCACCGAATAGACATAGCCGGGCGCCGTGGCGACGACGCCAGGTTGGGTCATGTAGACCATTTCAGCATGTGCGGCTGCGGTTCCGATGAACGTGAGAGCGGCCGCGCAGCCCAGCAATCCGAGTCTCATTGTCATTCTCCGTTGTCATGAGCCAGCCCCAAGCCACCAGGAAAACCCCGCGCGGCGGCGCGGGGTTCCTGCCGCATATTGGGCATTGCTCTGGCGACCGGATGTTCGGGGAACCGCAAAGCAAAACCGCCGGCCCAGGGGCCGGCGGTTTTAACAACTCGGTAGGATTTGCCTTTAAGCGCGGTACTGCTGGATGCGCGTGGTGCGCAGGCCGGCGAGGCCGTGCTGGTCGATCGAATACTGCCAGGACAGGAACTCTTCGACCGTCAGCGTGTAGCGGGCGCAAGCCTCTTCGAGCGAGAGCAGCCCGCCGCGCACGGCCGCCACCACCTCCGCCTTGCGGCGGATGACCCAGCGCTTGGTGCCCGGTGCGGGAAGGTCCGCGATCGTCAGCGGACTGCCGTCCGGCCCGATCACATATTTGACCCTCGGGCGGTGGGGTTCGGTCATCGACATACTCACAACTACTCACACACTGACTAAACTCACGGGCGACAGTACCGGCCGCGACTTAAAATTTGGCTAAGCGCGCCGGACAATTGGGTAATAATTGCCGCAGGTTTCGATGGTGTGCCCGGCGTGCGCAAAACGCGCCGACGCCGCGATATCCCAGCAAATCTGGGACAAAAAAGCCGCCGGCGCAACCGCCAGCGGCCAGAAATGAACGAAGCGTTACCGCGCGATCAGTTCGAATTGCGCACGACGCGCTTGATCTTGTCGAGCGTGTAGTCCTGTCCCGCGATCGAAAGCAGCGGCGGATTCTGCGTGAGGTCGGCGGCGTCGACCGGCGCCTGGATCTCCGTCTCGATCGCCACCGGCTGTCTGTTGGCATCCTGCGCGGTGATCGAAATCGTGTAGTTGCCGTCGGGCCATTGCAGGCCGCTGGCGTCCTTGCCGTCCCACACGAAGGGCGAGCGCCCGGCGTCGAGCGAAAAGTTGCCGGAGTAGACCGTCTGGCCGGTGTCGCTCTTGATGTTGACCGTGGCCGTGGCGGGCTTGGGCACGGTGAGATTCCAGGTGGCGACGCCGTCGGTCAGCGGCGCGGTCGCGCCATCGACCGAGACCGTCTGGCCGACGAACTCGAGCGCGGCGGTGTTCTGCGCGGTCTTCTGCAGCGAAACGAGCGTGGCAAGCTGATCGTTCTGCTTGAGCTGCTGCTCGACCTGCGCGAACTGCACGAGCTGCGCGGTGAACTGGTTGGTGTCGAGCGGGTCGAGCGGGTTCTGGTTCTTGAGCTGCGTGGTGAGCAGCGTCAGGAAGTTCTGGAAGTTGCCGGCAAGCGCGTTCTTGTCCACGCCGACCGACGAAGCGGCGTTGGCGGGATTGACCGCGGAGGTCACCTGGGACGCGGTCGCGGGAATGACTGCCATGGGTGCTGTCCTTAGACGCGGATGTCGAGGCCGCCGCCCAAACCGAGCAGCCGGCCGTAGCCTTGCCGCAACGCTTCGAGCGGCGCCGGATCGTCGTCGGAAACGGTGATGTGGGCGCCGTTCTGCGGCGCCGTGTCGTCGTGGGCGAAGGCGTGCTGGCGGAGCGAGAATTCCAGCGCGTTGTCGGAGGTCTTCAATCCGGCCTGCTGCAGCGCGCGTTCGAGCGTCGAGGCGTCGCGCTTGAGCAGGTCGAGTGTGTCGGCGCGGTCCACCACCAGCCGGGTGCTCACGTTGCCGTCGCGATCGACGTCGATCTTGACGTTGATGCGGCCAAGCTCCGGCGGATCGAGGCGGATTTCGAAGTGGTTCTTGCCGGCCTGGGCCTGGGTCACGATCTCGACGGCGAGACCGGACAGCGGCACGGCGGGGGCTTGCGCCTGGGCCGGCGCACTGGCGGCAACGCCTGCGGGCCCCGCCGCGGCATTCGCGGTGTGGGCCTGTGTCATGATGCCGAGATTCTGCACCGCGTCTGCGCCGGCCTTCAGGGCGCCGGTGGAATCGCCGCGGACCGGGGCTACGGGCGCGTCGGTATCGAGTTTGGTGAGCAGATCGGCGACCGCGCGCCGGAAGTCGCCCGCAGCCTTGTCGCCGTTGGGACCCGTCTGCCCGTCCTTGTCGGATTCGATCGGGGGCACCGCGGCCAGCGGATCGGCCGCGCCCGCGGACGCCGCGGTCTTGGCCTGCGCGCTGCCTTGCGCGCCGGTCTGCGGCTGGGCGGGCTTCTGCGGGCCGGCCTGCGCTCCGGCGGCCTGCAGCGCGGCGAGCGCGTCCGCCTCGATGCCGGCGTTCGCCGCGGCGAGGGCCATGGGCTGCACGACGGCGGCGGCCGCGGCTTGCGGAACAACCACGGCCGGAGCGACCTCGGCGAGCACGGCGATCAATTCCGCATCCGGCTTCGGCTTGTCGCCGGCATCGGCGGTCTTCGTGGATTCGGCATCGGCCTTGGCTTCGTCGCCCGCGCCGGCGGCCTTGCTGTCTTTGGAGTCCTCGGCCTTCCTGGTGTCGTCGGCGGCATCGGCCGCCTTGCTGGCGTTCGCATCCCTGGCGTCGGCGCTGTCCTTGGCCGCCTCGGCGTCGGCACTGCGATCGTCGGCCCTCCGGGAAGCGTCGGCGCGGTCGGTCCGCTCCGGGCGCTCGGATTGGCGAGGGGCTGGCGGCTCGGAGGCGGGTGCGCTGTCGAGCAGTTCGGCGAACGGGGTCGCCGGTTCTGGGCTGTCCGCCTTGGAATGGCTGCGGGCGCTGGACAGATGGGGGCGGGGCGGCAGGACGGTTTGGGCTTCGGACGCAACGCTCGGCACGGGGGACCTCATATGCAATACGGCGACGGGCTTTCTGTTTGCAATCGACGGGCCACTGGAGGACCAAAAAATCATTTAGTGTTTTCAATATCTTATGTTGTGGCAGTCGCCTGCTTCGGCGGTCCCGCCCGGCAAGATTTGCCGGGTTGGCCGGGGCAGCGGTGGAAGCGGCGCATTGCATTGCGCGGCCACAGTCGCTCCCTATAGTAATGGCCCCGTAGCCTTGACCCCCGGAATGCAGGAGCGCGGCAGGAGCCGCGGCCGGAATGCTCAACAGCCTCGACCTCGAAGGGCGCCCGCAAGACACCCGCGTCGTCGTCGCCATGTCCGGCGGCGTAGATTCCTCGGTGACCGCGGCGTTGCTCAAGGCCGAGGGCTATGACGTCATCGGCGTGACCTTGCAGCTCTACGACCACGGCGCCGCCACCCATCGCAAGGGCGCCTGCTGCGCCGGTCAGGACATCCACGACGCCCGCGCGGTGGCCGACCGGATCGGCATTCCGCACTACGTCCTCGACTACGAGAGCCGCTTCAAGGAGGCGGTGATCGACCGCTTCGCCGAGAGCTACGTCGCGGGCGAAACGCCGGTGCCCTGCGTCGATTGCAACATGGCGATCAAGTTCAAGGATCTGCTCGGCACCGCGCGCGAGCTCGGCGCCAAGGTGCTGGCCACCGGCCACTACGTCGCCTCGCGCGCGACACCCGCCGGCGCCCGCGCGCTCTATCGCGCGAAGGAAGAGGAGCGCGACCAGAGCTATTTCCTGTTCGGCACCACGCACGCGCAGCTCGACCTGCTGCGATTCCCGCTGGGCGATATGGGCAAGGCGAAGACGCGGGAACTCGCGCGAAGCTTCGGCCTGGCGATCGCCGACAAGCACGACAGCCAGGACATCTGCTTCGTGCCGTCGGGCCGCTACACCGACGTCATCGAGCGGCTCAAGCCCGGCGCGGCCCAGGCCGGCGACGTGGTCGACATGGACGGCAAGATTCTGGGACGCCACGACGGCATCATCCATTTCACCATCGGCCAGCGCCGCGGCCTCAAGATCGCAGGCCCCGCGCCGCTTTACGTGGTGGCGCTCGACGCTGCCGCGCAGCGCGTCGTGGTCGGGCCCCGCGAGGCGCTGACCATGCGGCGTATCGCGCTCCGCGACGTGAACTGGATCGGTGAGGGCGCGCTCGACCGCGTGCTGGACGCAGGAAAAATCGAGGTGTTCGTCAAGGTGCGCTCGACGCGGCCGCCGCGCGCGGCGTTCCTGTCGGCGGTGGCCGGCGGCCATGAGATCGAGCTCATCGACGGCGAGGACGGCGTGTCGCCCGGACAGGCCTGCGTCTTCTACGACAGCGCGCAAGGCCAGGCGCGCGTGCTGGGCGGCGGCTTCATCCGCGCCGCTGCGGCAACGGCGAGGGCCGCTTAGCACGAGAGGACTTCATGGGGGCGGCGCTCGACCGAGGCACGATCGAGAAGGCTTACGCGCGCTGGGCGCCGGTCTATGACGTGGTGTTCGGGCGGGTGTTCGAGCAGGGCCGGCAGGCGTCGATCGAGGCCGCCGAGCGGCATGTCGGCCCGGCGGGCGGGCGCATCCTCGAGGTCGGCGTCGGCACCGGCATTTCCCTCTTGAACTACAACCGCAACAATCGGCTGGTCGGCATCGACATCTCCGCGCCGATGCTGCGCCGCGCGCAGGATCGTGTCGCCGAGCACAAGCTGACCAACGTCGAAGCTCTGTCGGTGATGGACGCCAAGCACCTCGCGCTGCCGGACGCCTCGTTCGATGCGGTGGTGGCGCAATATGTCATCACCGCGGTGCCGGATCCCGAGGCGACGCTCGACGAATTCATCCGCGTGCTGAAGCCCGGCGGCGAGATCGTCCTGGTCAACCACCTCGGCGCCGAGACGGGGTTTCGCCGCGCCTTCGAGCAGGGCTTCTCGCCGATCGCGCGCCGGCTCGGATGGAGCCCGGAATTTCCATGGGCGCGGCTGACGCACTGGGCCGAGCGGGACGGCGTGCGACTGATCGAGCGCCGGCCGATGCCGCCGCTCGGGCATTTTTCGCTGATCCGCTTCGGCAAGGCCGGCTGACCGCGTGCGCCGATGCCGCACCGGCGGAACCCGTTGGGCCCGCCGGCCGTTGGGTTGCGCATGAGAACCAGCACGATCGTTCCACGCGCGTTCGCGGCTTTGCTGCTTTGCGCCGCCGTTTCGCCGCCGGTGTCCGCCCAGAATCGGCCGTCCGTCGTCGATCCCAAAGGCTGCGGGCCGGGCGAACGGATGCAGATGGACGGCAAGGTGCCGTCGGCCACCACCGGCGAATCGCTGAGCGACAAGCTCGCGCGCACCGACGGCGTGCTGTGCCCGCCGAGCAACGTCGATCCGGAGATCAAGGCGCCGACACCCGACGCCGGACGCATGCCGGTGATCCCGCCGCCCGGCAGCCCCGGCGGCGACCCGAGTGTGCGGCCGAAATAGAACGCACGCGGAACATCCAGCGCCCGCGGCCGTTGTCCGGTCCTGATGGCCGCTCGCAATACATCGCGCGCCACGCGGCGCAAGGAAGCGGACTACTGGTGCCACCCGCAGGGGGACGGGCACCCGACCCTGTATTTCCACGGCCACAAGCTGATCTCGCGTGCCGAGTTTGTCAGCGCGGTCGGGCCGGACGATTGCGATCCGCACATCGCCACGGGACAGCGCAAGGCGCGGAGCGAGCGCGAACGCAGGATGCGGATGTAGCGCCATGCCGGGCAAGCGCGTGAACATCGACGATGAGACCTGGGCGGTGCTCGATCTGCTGGCCCGCGACCGGATGGCGACGTTTCAGGAACTGACCGACGAGGCGTTCGCCGATCTCCTGAAGAAGCACGGCCGCCCGGTGGACCTGAAGTCGGCGCTGCGCCGGAGCGCGGGGAGGTCAGCCGATATCGTCAAGCTGCGGGACCGCAAAAAGCCTCGTCGGCCCCAAAGCCTCGTCGGCGCAAGGTCCGGAAGGCACGGCGATAGCCTTGAGGGAACCGCGGCGGTGCAATTGAGGCGTGTGCCGGCCGCCCCCGCTTTCAGGCTTGGAAAGCCGTGCGAGATGCCCTAGATGTGACGCGCCTTGGATGGCGGGGTAGCTCAGCTGGTTAGAGCAGCGGAATCATAATCCGGAGGTCGGTGGTTCGAGTCCACTCCCCGCTACCACTCCAAATCGACATTCACACCCGGATACCGCGGCAAATGGCGCCGATAACGATCGTGGCATTCGG
>CAMAWG010000018.1 GCA_945861855.1 Rhodoplanes serenus | reverse complement strand
ATCATCGCCGCGGTATCGGTGGCGAGGAAGACGTCGGAGGCGACCTTGGCGTAGTCGACATCGGCCTTGAGCTGACCCCAGCGCTTCATCTGCGTCATGATCCAGATGGCGAACTGGTTCCAGGGGAACGGGTCGAAGTCGATGCGGTTGGGGTCTTTCTTCACGCCGCCCAGCCCGTCGGCATAGGTGCCGGTCAGGATCTGCTCCAGCACCGTCTCGGGCTGGTTCAGGTAGTTGGTCGGCGCAATCGCCTTGGCGATCTCCTTGCGGTTGTCGGCCTTGGACGCGAACGTCGTGGCCTCGATGATCGACTTCAGCAGCGCCCGGTAGCTGTTGGGATTCTGGGTCGCGAATTCCTTGCTGACGGTGAAGGCGCAGCACGGATGGCCGTCCCACAGTTCCTTGGTCAGCAGGTGGATGAAGCCGATGCCGTCGAACACGGCGCGCTGGTTGAACGGATCGGGGCCGAGATAGCCGTCGATATTGTCGGCGCGCAGGTTTGCCACCATCTCGGGCGGCGGCACCGAGCGGATCGAGATGTCCTTGTCGGGGTCGAGCCCGTGCTCGGCCACGTAATAGCGCAGCAGGTAGTTGTGCATCGAATAGTCGAACGGCACTGCGAACTTCATGCCCTTCCACGATTTCGGGTCGCGCTTGTCCTTGTGCTTGATCGACAGCGTGATGGCCTGGCCGTTGATGTTCTCGATCGTCGGCGCCGTGTAGGGAATCGCGTTCGAGCCGACGCCCATCGTGATCGCGAGCGGCATCGGCGAGAGCATGTGGGCTGCGTCGTATTCCTTGTTGAGCGTCTTGTCGCGGATCACCGCCCAGCCCGCCGTCTTGATCACTTCGACGTTCAAGCCGTGCTTCGTATAGAAGCCCATCGGATGCGCCATGATGATCGGCGTGGCGCAGGTGATCGGAATGAAGCCGACCTTGAGGTCCTTCTTTTCGATCGCGCCACCTTGTCCGAACGCCTCGGTCGCGGTCTTGAGCGGGAAGAACTGCGAGATCGCGGCAAGCGCCGTCGAGGCGCCGACCGATTTCAGGAACGCGCGGCGCGCGGCATCCTGCGGAAACACCGCCCGCATCACAGCGGAGGCGACGACGCCTTCGTAGCGCTTGTCTTCACTTTCGACCGGCGTGCATTGCAGCGTCGGCGCGGCGTCACGCTCGTGCTCGATCTGGCTGACGTGCCGGCCGCAGGCGCAGCCCACGCGGTTCAGTGCGCGCTTGGCATCGAACGGATTGTCGAATGTTGACATCGCCACGCCCCCATCGTTACCGCCGCGTCAGGCGCGGCGGGGCATCGATGTTTTTGCAATGGCCGTGCCAACCCACAGGGGCAAACCGCCGCGGATTCGCGTGGAATTTCATGGGCTATGTATGCATTGGAATTGCGACCGCACGCTTCTTAAGCAAATGCCGAAACTTTGTGCTGCCAAAAAAGCGGGCGGCGGCTCTTCTGACGCCGCCGCCAAACGCATCTGCCGGTGCGCGCCTCCCGCCTACTGCGGCACCACGCCGCCGCGGCCGACGTTCACCCGGTTGGCTTCGAGGGAGCCATCCGGCTTCTTCGCCGCGGCCACGATCAGGATCGCGGCGCCCGGCTTCAGCTCGCTCTTTTCGCCGACAACATATTGCTGGATGTCGAGACCGGGCGGCACGACGATTTTCTTCTCGCCGTCCTTGTATTTCACCATCAGGGTTTGACCGTCCACGCTTCCCACCGTGGTGTCGATGGTAGCGTTGGTCATGGTGCTGCCCGGCTGCACCCACGGCCGATGACCCTCACCGGTGCCGCGCTGGCTCTCGGCGAAGATCATCACCCGGACCGCCTTCTGGCTGCCGTCCGGCTGCGGCATGGCGCCGACGCCGACGAAGGCGCCGGGCTTGAGGTCGGCGAGCGTGGCCTTCACCACGCCGAACACGGCGACGTTGTCGGTCACGTTGACCTTCGCCTCCCCGTCGCGCGTCTTGACCGTGAGCGTCTGGCCGTTCACGGCCTCGATCGTGCCCATCACACGCTGGGTCTGCGCCTGCTGCGCCGAAGCGATTGAACACGACGCCGCGGCCAGGATGCCTGCGATTAATATTTTCGCTGTTGTCATGAAGCCCTCCCTGAAAAAAGCGCGCCGTCAGAACCTGGCGGCGCGCTGAAAGATACTTTGCAGTTCAGTCCCGGCCACCACTCATTGAGGCGGATCGATGTCGCGGCCAACGGCGACGTTGGGTGCGGTCAACGAGCCGTCCGCTTCCTTCTTGGCCGCGCCGACGAAAATCTTGGCGCCGGTCTTGAGATCCGCGGCGCTGCCCGGCACGTACTTGGCGATCGGAGTCCCCGGCGGGACGATGACCTTCTTCTCGCCGTCCTTGTACTTGACCAGCAGGTTCTGGCCGTCGTTGCCGGAAACCGTCGTGGCAACGTTGGCGTTGGTCATGGTGGCGCCGGGCCGGTTGTCCCACTCCGAATGCCGGTCGGCCACGACACCCTTCTGCGCGTCCAGGAAGATGTGAACGGCAAACGCCTTTTGCGTACCATCCGGCTGCGGCATGGCCGACACGCCGATGAACGTGCCCTCCTTGATGTCGGCGAGCGACGATTTGACCATGGCCGAGATCCGCATGGGCTCGGCGAGCTTCACCGTCAGGTTCTCACCGCTGCGCGATTTAACCGAGAGCACGTTGCCTTCGACCTTGGTGATCTCGCCCCGGACTCGCACGGGCGGGGCCTGCTGCGCCCATGCCGCCGAAGTCGCCATCAGCAGTGAAACCGCCGCCAAACTGAGCGTGCACCGTGTCATCGTCTGCATATTCATTCCTCCCTGGAAATCGCGTCCGGCTGGAGCCGGCGCTTTGTGCTGAAAAAATTCCGCCCTGCCGTAAAACCCCCGACGGAGCGCATTATTCCCTTATTTCAGGAGGTCCGCCTCGACCAGAGCCCGCAATTGCGGCGTCACCTCGGGCCGCACCCCGAACCAGACCTGGAAGCCCCGGACCGCCTGGTGCAGCAGCATTCCGAGCCCGTCGGCCACGGCGAGGTCCCGGGCGCGGGCCGCCTTCAGCAGCGGCGTTTCGAGCGGGACATAGACCAGGTCCGCGACCACGGCGTGACGCGGCAGCGGGTCGAGATCGATTGGCAGCGGCGGCTGGCCGGTCATGCCGAGCGAAGTCGTGTTGATGAGGAGGCCTGCCCGGGTCAGCAGATGCGGCAGCGCCGCCCAATGCACCGGCTGAACCGCCTGGCCAAAGCGCGCGCGCAGCGCCTCGGCGCGCTCCGGCGTGCGGTTGACCACGTTGATCTTGGCCACGCCGCGCTCGATCAGCCCATAGACGACGGCACGCGCCGAGCCGCCGGCGCCGAGCACGACGGCTTCGCCGACGCGCTGCTCCCATCCCGGCAAGGCTGCGTCGAGATTGGCGGTGAAGCCTTCGACATCGGTGTTGGTCGAACAAAGCCGCCCGCCGTCATACCAGAGCGTGTTGGCGGCGCCGACCGCGCGCGCGCGATCGTCCGGCTCCGACAGCGCCAGCGCCGCCTCCTTGTGCGGCAGCGTAATGTTGGCGCCGACATAGCCGCGCTCGGCCAGATGCGCAATGAAATCGGCGAACGCCTCCGGCGCGATCTCCTCGCGCCGGTAGGCCGCGTCAAGCTTGTGCTGCGCGATCCAGTGGCCGTGAATGAGCGGCGAGCGCGAATGCTTGACCGGCCAGCCGACCACGCATGCCGCTCTCGCGGGCATAGGCTCAGTAATAGCCGGCAGTCGCGCCGCCATCGACGGCGATCGCGGTGCCCTGGATGTGCCGCGCCTTCTCCGAGCAGAGGAAAAGCGTGAGCGCGGAAATGTCCTCCGACTTGCCGAGACGGCGCAGGCCGTCCTTGGCGGTGGCCTCCGCCTTCAACTGATCGACCGGCTTGCCGGACGCCTTCGACCTCATCTCGAGCAACTGATAGAAGCGCTCGGTTTCTGTCGCGCCGGGGTGGATGACGTTGACGTTGACGCCGTCCTTCTTGCCCTGCTGCGACAGACCCTTCGAGAAATTGCCCATCGCGGCGTTGACCGAGCCGCCGATGGTGAAATCCGCGCCGGGCGAACGCGCGCCGCCGCCGCTGATGTTGACGACATGGCCCTGCACCGCCTTCAGCATCGGCCAGAACAGCCGGCACATCCGCACGCAGCCGAAGAACTTGAGCGCGTAGCCGTCCATCCACGCCTCGTCCGGCAGATCGACGAAATTGCCGGCGCGCGTGGCGCCCGCCGAATTCACCAGGATGTCGCAGCGGTTGAATTTCTCTTTCACGTTGTCGAGCACCTGCTGGCAGCCTTCGAGCTTGCGAAGGTCGGCGGTGATGGCGAGCGGCGCGGGCCCGCCGGCCGCTGCGACAGTCTTGGTTGCCGCGCCGAGATTGTCCGCCGACGACGATACGATCACCGTCTGCGCGCCGGCCTTGGCGAAATCGACCGCGATCTCGCGGCCGATGCCGCGGCTGCCGCCGGTAATCACGACCACCTTGCCTTGAAACTCGCCTGGCATCATTCACTCCCCTTCATTCTTGTTTGAATCATCCTGGATCGCTGCGCCGCGTCAGATCGCGAGCGCCTTCTCGTCCTGCACCACGTTCTTCAGCGTGCCTACCTCCGGCACGTGCATCTCGAACGCATCGCCGGGCTTCAGCCATTTCCGCTCGCCGTCCTTCTGGTTGAGCTTGGTCGGCGTGCCGGTGCAAATGATATCGCCCGGCTTGAGCGTCATGAAGGTCGAGACGTAGGACAGGATATCGACGAAGCCGAAGATCATGTGGTCGGTGGTATCGTCCTGCGTCACCTCGCCGTTGATCTTGCAGACGATGCGCAGCGGCTTGGTGAGATCGACATCCGTCGTCACCCACGGCCCGATGCTGCCGGTCGCGTCCCAGGCCTTGCCTTGCGTGACGTTGAAGCGGCCATGCCTGATCCAGTCGCGGATCGTGCCTTCGTTGCATAGGGTGATGCCGGCGACGTAATCCAGCGCGCGGTCCTTGGCGATGCGGCGGCCGGTCTTGCCGATCACCAGCGCGATCTCGCCCTCGTATTCGAGTTGCTCGGATTCCGGCGGCCGCAGGATCGGCTGGTTGTGCGCGACGAAGCAGTTCGGCGGCTTGAAGAACATGCTGGGATACTTGGCGTCGGTGTTGCCTCCGGCCGAGGCCAGTTCGGCATCCCGGTTGGCATAGTTCACCCCGATGCACAGGATCTTCTCCCCGCCGATGACCGGCGGCAGCAGTTCCACCTCGGTCAGCGGAAAGTCCGCCCGCACGCCGGCGGCGACCTTCCTGACCTCGTCGAGCGCGCCTGCGCGCAGCACATCCATGACCGAGGTCAGGCGCGGCGCGAGCCGCGGCCGCAGATCGACGACGCCGTCGCCGGACACCACGCCGAAGCTGGAACGGCCGCGAATGTTGTAGCTGGCAAGATGCATGAGGGCTCCAGACGGAAGGTCCCTGCCAAGGACCGGGGCGGGCTGCTGCGCCCGTGGTACAATAGGTCGCTGCAAACCGCCATAGAAGCCAACGGAACCCAAAGAGAGGCCAAAGTTGCCGGTCCGCGATCCTGTCTTCACCCCGCCGTTCAACGTCGTCCGCGCCAGCCACGTGGAACTGACCGTGCGCGATCTGGCCCGCTCCCGCGCCTTTTATGTCCATTGCCTGGGCTATCTGGTCGGCGCCGAGGAGCCCGGCGCGCTGTATCTGCGGGCGGTCGAGGAGCGCAATCATCATTCGATCGTGCTGCGCGAGGGCAAGGACGCTGCCGCCCATACGCTCGGCTTCAAGGTCGCAAGCGAGGAGGATATCGACCGCGCCGCCGCCTGGTTCGCGCGCCGAAACCTGCCCACCGCATTCCCCGAGGTGCCTTATCAGGGCCGCACGCTGCGCACCGCCGACGTCACCGGCATGCCGCTCGACTTCTATTTCAAGATGGATCAGGGCCCGCGCATGCTGCAGCGCTATTCCGCCTACCAGGGCGCCCGCATCCAGCGTATCGACCACATCAACTGCTTCACGCCCGACGTGCAGGCGAGCTACGACTTCTACACCGAGCTTGGATTTCGTCTGACCGAATACACCGAGACCGACGACCGCGACGGCAAGCTCTGGGCGGTCTGGCTGCACCGGAAGGGCAATGTCCACGACCTCGCCTTCACCAACGGCCGCGGCCCGCGCCTGCACCACATCGGCGTCTGGACCGCGGGGCCGCTCGACATCCTGCACATCTGCGACGTGATGGCGACGAGCGGCTATCTCGCCAACATGGAGCGCGGGCCCGGCCGGCACGGCATCTCGAATGCGTTTTTTCTCTATATCCGCGATCCCGACGGCCACCGCATCGAGCTGTTCACCAGCGACTACCTCACCGTCGATCCCGACCTCGAGCCGCTGCGCTGGTCGCTGACCGATCCGCAGCGCCAGACGCTGTGGGGGAACCCGGCGCCGAAATCCTGGTTTGAAGAGGGCTCGGAGTTTTCGCAGGTCGCCCTGCGCGAGCCGGTGCTGGACGCACGACCGATCGTGGCGCGGTAGGCTTTAGCAACAGCGCACCCGACAACGACAGGAGATCAACGTGAGCTTCTTGAAACGAACGATTACCGCCAAGGTCTGGGAGCTGGTCATACTGCTGGTCATCGCCATCGCGTTCGCGACCGTCTATCGAATCTATTTCAGCCGCGCGGTCACGCTCACCCAGGTCTGCGAAAGGCTTGAAGCGATCCAGAACGACGAGACCGCCGACATGTTCGACAAGCTGACCGGCGATGCGGCGCTATCGCTCAGGGAAATGAACCGGCTGTGCCAGGTGCGCCGGCCGATGAGACAATAGCTTTCCAGCATGAAAACCATCTTCATCGACTGCAACCCGCAGCTCGGCGCGGTGTGGAAGCGCGTTTATCGGGCCGACGATCCGCCGGTGACGATCAATACCGTGCCGTTCGAGAAAGGCGACTTGCCGCGCATCGTCGGCGACTATGAAATCGCCATCGACGACCACAGCTACATGCCGACCGATCTGGTCCGGCAATGCAAAAACCTCAAGCACATCGTCTTCCTTGGCACCGGCGCCGCGAGCTACATGAATGTGGCGGAGCTGGAGGCGACCGGCGTCAAGGTCCACACCATCAAGGGTTATGGCGACACCGCCGTGGCCGAGCAGACCATCGCGCTGATGATGGCGTGCTGCCGCGATCTCGCGCGCATGGACCGCAATATCCGCGCAGGCACCTGGCAGCCGCGCGAGGGCGTGCAGCTTTTCGGCAAGACGCTGGGCATCGTCGGGCTTGGCGGCATCGGCGCCGAGGTGGCGCGCATCGCCAAGGGCATGGGCATGGAGGTCATCGCCTGGAACCGCACCAAACGGCCGGACGCAGGCCTGCCGCTGGTCGAACTCGACGCGCTGTTGGAAAAATCCGACGTCGTTTCACTCAATCTCGTGCTCAACGACGAGACCCGCGGCTTCCTCGATGCCAGGCGCATCGCGCGCATGAAGCCCGGCGCTATCCTCGTCAACACCGCGCGCGGCGCGCTGGTCGACGAGGCGGCGCTGATCGACGCGCTGAAAAGCGGCCACATCCGCCATGCCGGGCTCGACGTTTTCCACAGCGAGCCGCTGAAGGCCGACAATCCGCTGGCAGGGCTGGACAATGTCACCCTGTCGGCCCACGCCGCCTTCCGCACGCTGGAGGCCTCGATGACCTTGCTGCGGCGGGCGATCGACATTGTGAAACACGTTCAATCGTAGGGTCTTATGCCAAGATGAAACCTTCCCGGCCCGTGGCCGTTGTCAGGATTGGCCACAGGGGAACTTCATGGCTGAGACCGCCACACTTCCGTCAATCGCCGAGCATGGCGCGTCCCGCCTGCCGTCTGTCGAGCTCGACTCCTACAACATCGAGTTGAAGGACGACGAAGGCTTCATCGGCGACCGCGCCAGCAAGGGCGCCTTCCGCGACATCATCGAGAACTGGCGCAAGGCCATGCGCAAGGCTGGCGAAGATCCGTTCGGCGAGGAGCCGAGCGAAGACATTTCCAAGAAAACGCTCGACACGCTGTTGACCAAGGGCGATCCCGAAGCTGCTGGCATCTTGCAAGGCGCGATCGAGGAATTCTCCCAGGAACTGGCACTGGTCATCCGCCGCTACCTCAAGACCAAGGGCTGGAAGGACACCGAGCGGATCGTGGTCGGCGGCGGCTTCCGCGCCAGCCGCGTCGGCGAGTTGGTGATCGGCCGCACGTCCGTCATCCTGAAAGCCGACAAGGTGGATATCGAGCTGGTGCCGGTCCGCAACAATCCGGACGAGGCCGGGCTGATCGGGGCTGCGCATCTCGCGCCGAAATGGATGTTCAAGGCGCATGACGCGATCCTTGCCGTCGATATCGGCGGCACCAACATTCGCGCCGGCGTGGTGCAGCTCAATTTGAAAAAGGCCGCGGACCTGTCAAAGGCCGGAGTCTGGAAGTTCGAACTCTGGCGCCACGGCGACGAAAAGAAGGTCGACCGTGAAGGCGCGGTCAAGAAACTGACCGGCATGCTTGAGGGCCTGATCGACAAGGCCAAAAAGGACGGGCTGATGCTTGCCCCGTTCATCGGCATCGGCTGTCCGGGTATCATCACCAAGGACGGCGCCATCGACCGCGGCGCGCAGAACCTGCCCGGCAACTGGGAATCCAGCAAATTCCATCTGCCGGGTGCGATCCACAAGGCGATCCCGAAGATCGGCGACGACGAAACCGCCATCGTCATGCACAACGACGCCGTGGTGCAGGGGCTGAGCGAGGCGCCGTTCATGAAAGACGTCGAGCGCTGGGGCGTGCTGACCATCGGCACGGGGCTCGGCAATGCGCGGTTCACCAACCGCAAGGACGAGTAGCGCCTGCTGACGCATTGACCTCCTCCCGCCCATGACCGCACAATCGACCGACAAAAAGATTGTGGCCGGGAGGGACGGGCGTGAAGCCTTCGCCATTTGCCTATGCCAAGGCGAAATCGCTCGATCATGCGATTGAGTTGCTTTCGCGCCCGGACGGCGAGGCGCGGCTTTTGGCTGGCGGCCAGAGCCTGATCGCCACGCTCAACATGCGGCTCTCGGCGCCGAAGCTGCTGATCGACCTCAACGGGATCGGCGGGCTTGCCGGCATTGCGGTGAAAAACGGGCAGGTCGAGATCGGTGCGTTGACCCGACACGCCGAGGCCGAACGCTCCGCCGACATCGCCAGGCACGCACCGCTGATCGCGCTGGCCCTGCCGCACATCGGGCACGCGGCGATCCGCAACCGCGGCACGCTCGGCGGCTCCATCGCCTTCGCCGATCCGGCGGCGGAACTGCCTGCTTGCCTGCTCGCGCTCGATGGTGAAGTCGATATCGCCAGCCCCACCGGCAAGCGCACGGTGCAGGCCGACGACTTCTTCAAGGGCTTGTTCGAGACCGCGCTCGGCCCACGCGACGTGCTGACCGCGATCCGCGTGCCCGCCGCCGCAGACGATACGCGCGTGGGCTTCGCCGAGTTCGCCCGCCGACATGGCGACTACGCGATGGTCGGTCTTGCCGCCTGCGCGCAAGCCGATGGCAAGGGGCTGGGCGACGTACGGCTTGCCTATTTCGGCGTGGGGGCTGTGCCGCTGCGCGCGAAAAAGGCAGAGACCCGCCTCACCGAAGGAAACATCGACGACGCGGTGAAGGCGCTGGCCTCAGATCTCGATCCCTCCGGCGACGTGCAGGCGACGGGCGCAACGAAAATGCATCTTGCCGGCGTGCTGCTCCGGCGCGTTGCACGGCAGCTCATGGAGGCGCGATCATGAGCGAGCACCGCTGCGACATCACGCTGACGGTGAATGGAGAGTCCGTCGCCGAGTCGGTCGATGCGCGAAAGACCCTGGTCGATTTCCTGCGCGACGATCTGGTTCTGACCGGCAGCCACGTCGGCTGCGAGCATGGCGTCTGCGGCGCCTGCACGGTGCGCGTCGATGGCGTCATCGTGCGCGGCTGCCTGATGCTCGCCGCGCAATGCGACGGCGCCCGGGTCGAGACCATCGAGGGCGTCTCCGACGGGGGCGAGATCGCCGACCTGCAGGCCGCCTTCGAGCAGCGCAACGCGCTGCAATGCGGCTTCTGCACGCCCGGCATGCTGCTCACCGCGCAGGAATTGCTCGCCGGCGGCGGCGTACCGAGCCGCGAGAAAATCCGCGAGCAGATTTCCGGCAACTACTGCCGCTGCACCGGCTACCACGCCATCGTCGATGCGATCGAATCGGTGGCGCAAGCGCGCGCGGGAAATAAGCCATGAAAATCGTCGAAGATTCCCCGCCGATCCTCACCGCCCTCGACCGGCCGAACTCATATATCGGCCGCTCCGTGCCGCGGCCGAACATGGCGCGCCTCATGCAGGGCCGCGCGCAATATGTCAGCGACGTGGTGCTGCCGCGCATGGCGCATGTGGCCTTCGTCCGCTCGCCGCATGCGCATGCGAAGATCAAGAGCATCGATGCGGGCGCAGCGAAGAAGGCTCCCGGCGTGATCGCCGTGGTGACCGGCGCCGAGCTTGCGACGGTCATCACCCCCTGGGTCGGCGTGCTGACGCATCTCAAGGGTCTCAAGTCCGCGCCGCAGAACGCCATCGCGATCGATCGCGCCTGCTGGGCCGGCGAGGCGGTTTGCGCCGTGGTCGCGCGCAGCCGCGCCGAGGCCGAGGACGGATGCGGACTCGTTGGAGTCGATTACGAGGAATTGCCGGCCGTCACCGATCCGGAAACCGCGCTCGGCCCAAGTACGCCGGTGATCCACCCGTCGATCGCCGACAATCTCTGCTTCGAGCGCGTTCATGTCGCGGGCGACCCGGACAAGGGCTTCGCCGAGGCCGACGCGGTGGTCGAGACCACATTCATGTTCGGCCGCCACACCGGCGTTTGCAACGAGCCGCGCGCCATCGTCGCCGACTGGAATGCCGGCGACGCACGCCTGACCGTCTACCAGGGCACTCAGGCGCCGCACATGATGCAGAACCTGTTCGCCAAGCACTTATCGCTTGAGGAGCATCAGATCCGCGTCGTCACCAAGGACGTCGGCGGCTCGTTCGGCATCAAGGTGCACACCTATGCCGACGAGATGGCGACGGTTGCGCTGTCGAAGCTGCTGAAGCGGCCGACCAAATTCGTCGCCGACCGGATCGAGAGCTTCGTCACCGACATCCACGCCCGCGACCACCGCGTCAAGGCGAAGATCGGCGTCAAGAACGACGGCACCATCACCGCCTGGGAAATCGACGACCTCACCGGCATCGGCCCATACTCGGTCTATCCGCGCACCTCCGGCATCGAAGCAAACCAGGTCGTGAATCTCACCGGCGGGCCCTATACCTGCCCGAACTACCGCGCCCGCGCCCGCGTGGTGTTCCAGAACAAGAACGTGATGTGCCAGTACCGCGCGGTCGGCCATCCGATCGCCACCGCCGTCACCGAAGGCCTGATCGAACTGGCCGCGCAGAAGATCGGCATGGACCCGCTGGAGATCCGCCGCCGCAACCTCATCGCCGACGACGCGCATCCCTCGCAGGGCCCGTCCGGCATCAAGTTCGAGGCGCTGTCGCATCATTCGGCGCTCGCCCATCTCGATTCGATGATGAACTATGCGGGACTACGCGCCGAGCAGGAGAAGCTGCGCAAGCAGGGCATCTACCGCGGCATCGGATTCGCGAGCTTCGTCGAGGTCACCAATCCATCGGCGGCCTTCTACGGCGTCGGCGGCGCGCGCATCTCGGCGCAGGACGGCGCGACGGTGCGGCTGGACGGCACCGGCGCGATCTTCTGCCACACCGGCGTCAGCGAGCAGGGCCAGGGCGCGGAGGCGGTGATCGCGCAATGCGTGGCGACGAGCTTCGGCGTCGCGATGGACCGCGTCCGCGTCATCATGGGCGACACCGACAACACGCCCTACGGCGGCGGCACCTGGGCGTCGCGCGCGGCCGGCATCGGCGGCGAAGCGGCGTGGCAGGCCGGCAAGGCGCTGCGCCAGAACGTGCTGGCGGTCGCAGGCAGCATTTTGCAGGCGAAACCCGAGACGATGGACATCCGCAACGGCATCGTCGTCGATGCCGCCACCGGAGCGGAGCGCATCGGCCTCGATGAGGTGGCGCGCATCTGCTACTTCCGGCCCGACACCCTGCCCGTCGGCGTCCAGGCCGAACTGGTCGCCACGCGCCACTACGTGCCGCGCGCCTGGGCCTTCGCCTTCACCAACGGCATCCAGGCGAGCTATCTCGAGGTCGACACCGACTCCGGCTTCGTCAAGCTGCTCAAGCACTGGTGCGTCGAGGACTGCGGCACCGTGATCAACCCGCAACTTGTGGACGAGCAGGTGCGCGGCGGCGTGGTCCAGGGCATCGGCGCGGCGCTGTTCGAGCACTGCCTCTATGACGAGCGCGGCCAACTGCTCAACGGCAACATGGCCGACTATCTGGTGCCGATGGCGGTCGAAATGCCAGACATCGAGGTCGGCCATGTGGTCACGCCCACGGCCGACTCGGAGCTTGGCGCCAAGGGCGCGGGCGAAGCCGGCACCGCCGGCGCGCCGGGCTGCGTGATGAACGCCATCAACGACGCTTTGCGGCCGTTGGGCGCTGCCCCACTGACCGACATGCCGTTCACGCCGGACAAAATCCTGCAGGCGTTAGGCAAGGTCTAACGATTCGGTCCGTAGACGGAACGCCGCCGGTTGGTCAAAATCCCGCCGGCACCCGGTGCTTTGCCGAGAAGAGCGCAACAAAGAGTTGAGAGGAAATCGTTCCATGGACATCAAGGTCGGCAAGAAGGCGATCGAGGAGGCTTCCAAGAAGCTCTCGAACTGGGGCCGCTGGGGCAAGGACGACCACATCGGCACGCTCAATCACGTCACCCCCGAGGACATCACCCAGGCGGCCAAGCTGGTGAAGACCGGCAAGGTGTTCGCGCTCGGCATCCCGCTCGACCGCACCGGGCCGCAGACCGGCCTGTTCGGCGGCCGCTTCAATCCGATCCACCAGATGCTGGCGACCGGCACCGACGCCATCGCCGGCCAGCAGGACTGGAACAAGATCCGCTACGCCGACGACACGCTGATGCTGTGCGTCCAGGGCGCCACCCACTGGGACGCGCTCGGCCACATCTTCTACGAGGACCGGGCCTACAACGGCCACGACGCCAAGCTGATCGACTCGCGCGGCCTGAGCGTACTCGGCATCGAGCATTCCAAGAGCAAGATGATCGGCCGCGGCGTGCTGCTCGACATCGCCCGCTTCCGCGGCGTGCCCTGGATGAAGGACGGCGAGAGCATTTCCAACGACGAGCTGAACAAGTGCGCCCGCGCGCAGAATGTCGAGATCCGCAAGGGCGATTTCGTGCATGTCCGCACCGGCCAGATGGAGCGCTGCCTCAAGGAAGGCGAATGGGGCGGCTACGCCGGCGGCGACGCGCCGGGCGTGATGTTCGAGAACTGCTACTGGTCTCAGGAGAAGCAGATCGCGGCGCTTTGCATGGACACCTGGGGCTGCGAGGTGCGGCCGAACGAGACCACCGAGGCGAACCAGCCCTGGCACTGGGTGGTGATCCCGGCGATGGGTCTTTGCATGGGCGAGATTTTCTATCTCAAGGAGCTGGCCGAGGACTGCGAGAACGACGGCGTCTACGAGTTCTTCTTCGCCGGCCCGCCGCTGATCATCACCGGCGGCACCGGCTCGCCGATCAACCCGCAGGCGATCAAATAGCAGGTGCGATGTGAGCGGCGGCGCTGACGAGTGCGAATTGTGCCGGCTGGAGCAGGTTCTCTTCGAGGAAAAAGAGGCCTATGTCCGCTACGATAACAACAGCCTGTCGCACGGCCATGTTCTGGTGGTACCGCGCCGGCACGTCGCCAACTTCTTTGACATGACCCAGCCGGAAAAGGCTGTGGTGCTGGCCCTGCTCGATCGCGCCCAGGCGCACATCGAGGCGGAGCTTCATCCGGACGGCTACAACATCGGCGTTAATATCGGGCGCGCGGGCGGGCAGTCGCGTATGCACGTTCACGTCCACCTGATCCCACGCTATACAGGCGATGTTGCCGATCCCAGCGGCGGGATTCGTTGCGTTCTGGTCAAGCCGTAGCGACGTCTCATGGATGCGCGCGGGCACGTTGCCATCATATGGAAGGAGTTTGCCATGCCCCGCTTCCTTAAACGCGGAATGGACGCGAGCGCAATCAAGGCCGCCGACGCCAAGGTGCGCGGGACGGTCGAGGGCATCCTGGCTCAGGTCGAGGACCGGAAGGACGCCGCGATCCGCGACCTGTCGAAGCAGTTCGACAACTGGGAGCCGAAGGATTTCCGCCTCTCGCCCGCCGAGATCGAGAAAGCCATCTCCCAGGTCGGGAAGCGCGATCTCGACGACATCAAGTTCGCCCAGGCACAGGTGCGCAATTTCGCGCAGAAGCAGCGCGACACGATGAAGGACCTGGAGGTGGAGACGCTGCCCGGCGTTGTGCTCGGCCACCGCCACATCCCGGTGAACGCGATCGGCTGCTACGTACCCGGCGGGCGCTATCCGATGGTCGCCTCGGCGCACATGTCGATCGTCACCGCGCGGGTCGCGGGGGTCAAACGCATCATCGCCTGCGCGCCACCGTTCAAGGGCGGCCCGCATCCGGCGATCGTCGCCGCCATGCACTTCGGCGGCGCCGACGAAATCTACGTGCTCGGCGGCGTGCAGGCCGTCGCCGCGATGGCGCTCGGCACCGAGACCATCGGCGCCGTGGACATGATCGTCGGCCCCGGCAACGCCTACGTGGCGGAGGCCAAGCGCCAGTTGTTCGGCCGCGTCGGCATCGACCTGCTCGCGGGGCCGACCGAGACGCTGGTAATCGCCGACGACAGCGTGGATGGCGAGATTTGCGCAACCGACCTGCTGGGTCAGGCCGAGCACGGCCCGACCTCCCCCGCGGTGCTGCTGACCAATTCGGAGAAGCTCGCGCGCGACACCATGGGCGAAGTCGAACGGCTGCTGAAAATCCTCCCCACCGCCGACGCCGCGGGCCAGGCGTGGAAAGACTATGGCGAGGTAATCGTCTGCGACAGCGAGGACGAGATGGTGCGCGAGGCCGACCGCATCGCCTCCGAGCACGTCCAGGTGATGACGCGCGACCCGGACTACTTCCTCAACAACATGAGGAACTACGGCTCGCTGTTCCTGGGCGCCCGCACCAACGTCGCCTATGGCGACAAGGTGATCGGAACGAACCACACCCTGCCGACCAAGAAGGCGGCGCGCTACACCGGCGGGCTGTGGGTCGGAAAATTCCTCAAGACCTGCACCTACCAGAAGGTGCTGACCGATCAGGCCAGTTCGATGATCGGCGAGTACTGCTCGCGGCTGTGCATCCTCGAAGGCTTCTCGGCGCATGCCGAGCAGGCCAATGTGCGGGTGCGCCGCTACGGGGGGCGCAACGTGCCCTACGCCCAGGCAGCGGAGTGAAGTGTCATGGTTCCAACGATAGTTCCGATTTATGCGGCGATCTTCGCGATCATGCTGGTGGCGCTGTCGCTCTTCGTCGCCAAGACGCGGGGCGACGTTCGGGTGCCTATCGGCGACGGCGGAAACAGAATTCTTCTGCGCCGCATCCGCGTGCAGGGCAATTTCACCGAATACGTCCCCATTGCGCTGATCCTGTTCATGTTCGTGGAACTGCAAGGCTGGCCGCGCTGGCTGGTGCACGGGCTCTGCCTCGTGCTGCTGGCCGCGCGCCTGCTGCACGCCTATGGCGTTGCCCAGGAGCCGGAGGACATTCGCTTTCGCGCCACCGGCATGGCGACCACGGCTGTGCTTCTGATCGCGGCCGCCGGGCTGCTGCTGTATAGCGCGATCCGATGACGGTCGATCTCGCCCGCACACCCTCGTTCCGCCTCGACGGCAAGCGCGCGCTGGTGACGGGCGGCGGGCGCGGCATCGGTCTCGCGGCTGCCTCGGCGCTGGCCGCGGCCGGCGCACACGTGACGCTCGCCGCACGCACCAAGTCCGAGATCGAGGAGGCCGCCGCGGCGATCCGCGCGCGCGGCGAGAAGGCCGACGCACTCGTGCTCGACGTGACCAATGTCGAAGCCGCGAAAAAGGCACTGGCCCGGGTCGAGCCGTATCAGGTTCTGATCAACAACGCGGGCGGAAACCGCCCGGCCTATCTGCCCGACGTCAAGGTCGAGGACTTCGACTTCATCTTCGCGCTCAACGTGCGCGCCGCGTTCTTCATGGCGCAGACCGTGGCGCTCCGCCTGATCGAGGCGAAGCTGCCGGGCTCAATCGTCAACATCTCCTCGCAGATGGGCCACGTCGGCGCGGCGCGGCGCACGGTCTATTGCGCGTCAAAGCACGCGATGGAGGGCTTCACCAAGGCGATGGCGATCGAGCTCGCGCCGCACAACATTCGCGTCAATTCGCTGGGGCCCACGTTCCTGGAAACGCCGATGACCAAACCGTTCTTCGAGAACAAGGCGTTCCGCGACGAGGTGCTGGGCAAGATCAAGCTCGGCCGGCTCGGACAATTGGATGAACTCACCGGCGCAATCGTGTTCCTGGCTTCCGATGCGTCCTCGTTGATGACCGGCTCGGCGCTGGTGCTCGACGGCGGCTGGACCGCGGAGTAGCGGCATATTCAGCCGCGTGTCCCGGACGCGGTACAGCGCCATAGCCGCCGCCTCGCGGCGGCGTACACGGCGGCCGAAGGCCGCCTGATGGCGATGCACCGCTGATCCCGGACCCCGGTTGCTCTCGACATAAAGAAAGAAACCGGGGTCCCGGGTCTCGCTCCGCTCGCCCGGGACACGAGCCTGCGCAACGCCAGCCAGCTTCGGAATCGAGCACTTTCCTCAGCAAAACGCACTTATCCCCGCTCGCTCCGGCGGACTTATTTTCATCGCGCCTTGCTCATCGAGGGCGTCGTCGATCGCGGCGTCGGATGACGGAGCAGGGTGCGGCGCCCGACAATGTCGCCGCGTTGGAGCGCCGGGAGGCGCAGGGCTCTCACGCTGAGGGCCCGCGCGCCCCGGGACCCCCACCCCCCTCTTACTTGGGTCCCGGAATCTTGGCGCGTGACACCGGCCGATCGCAAGGCCGGTGAAGGGGAGCCTCGCAAGCTCTCCGGCGCCTCCCGGCGCTCCAACCCCTCGCGAGAGGGGAAATGGAATACAGGGATACGGGCACCCCGGCCGCCCGAAAAACCAAGGCGACGGGCGGCGGAGCGTTGGCTTGTGCTTCGCCGGTTGTTTGAAAACCGAATCAGAACAGCCTCTTCAGCACCTGCGGATTGAGGCAGCTCACCGGCGGCCTGCCCTCGATCAGCGCGATGGTGTTGTCCACCACCACGTGCGCCATGCCTTCGCGCAGCGTCAGCACCGCGCTGCCGAGATGCGGGGTCAGCACCACGTTCGGCATCGCCGCCAGCTCGGGCGAGACCTGCGGCTCGTGCTCGTAGACGTCGAGCCCCGCGCCCGCGATCGTCTTGTCCTTCAGCGCGCGCACCAGCGCCGCCTCGTCGATCACCGGGCCGCGCGAAGTGTTGATGACGAAGGCCGTGGGCTTCATCAGCGCAAACTGCCGGTCGCTCATCAGGTGCCGCGTCTCGGGCGAAAGCTGGGGATGCAGCGAGACGAAATCGGCCTCGCGCAGAAGATCGTCGAAGCTGCGATAGTCCGTGCCGAATTTTTCCTCCTGGTCCGGTGGAAGCCTGCGCGGATCGGCGTAGATGATTTTCATATCGAAGCCGCGCCCGCGCCGCGCCATCGCCTGGCCGATGCGGCCGAAGCCGACGAGGCCGAGTGTCCGGCCGGTCACGGCGGCGCCGGCCAGATGATTGGACTGCGAGCCGGGATAGACGCCCGCACGAAACAGCTTGTCGCCCAGCGCGATGTTGCGAGCGACCGCGAGCAGCAGGCCGAAACCGATGTCGGCGGTGGCGTCGGTGACGATCGCCGGGATGTTGGTGACCGGGATGCCCAACTCGGTCGCGGACGCGAGATCGATGCGATCCTGCGTGATGTTCATCGACGACACCGCCTTGAGCTTCGGATTGGCGGTGAGCACGTCGCGGTCGACGGTGTCGTGCAGCAGCGAAATGAGGATATCGCAGCGCTTCACCGCCTCGATCAGCCGGTCCTTCGCCAGCACGCGGCTGGAATCGGGATTGACCTCGACGTCGGCGACCTCGCGCAGCCGCTTCAGCGCGCTCTCGGCGATCGGCTGGGTGACGACGACGCGCGGCCGGCTCACGACGCTTTCGCGACAGGCTTGATGGCGGCGTTGACCTTGGGCAGCACCTTCTCGGCCAGCAAGGTCATCGAGCGCTTCGCCAGCGCCGGATCGCGCCAGTCCTTGCCGGCGTAGAGCAGCGTGCCGAAATCGCCGACCTGCTCGCGGAATTTCAGGATCTCGTCGGCGACCTTGTCGGGCGAGCCATGGATGATCAGATCGTTGCAGATGCCGTCGAGCGTGACTTCGCTGTCGGGCTGGTCGCGCCGCGTCTTGAACAGTTCGAGCCGGCCCTTCTTCAGCTTGGTGTAGAGCTGGCTGTAGTAGTAGCGATACGGGCTGTTCGCGTCGGTCACATAGGCCGCCGCGGTCTTGTCGTCGTCGGCCACGAATATGCTCTTGGCGACGCGCCAGTTCGCCGGATCGGCCTTCCGCCCCCCGCGCTGGCAACCTTCGACATACTTCGGCCAATGGCTCTTGACCCACTCGGGCATCAAAAAATTCGCCGAGATCGGATCCCAGCCGCGCGCCGCGGCCTCCGTCACGCCCTTGGAGAACGGCGCCACCGCGGTGACGACGATCGGCGGATGCGGTTGTTGCAGGGGTTTGGGCAGATAGCCCTGCCCGATCTCCGGCATGAACTGCCGCTCGATCTTCACCGACCAGTATTTGCCTTCGAGGTTGTAGGGCTGCTCGCGCCTCCAGATTGCCAGCACGAAGTTGATCGCTTCGAGGAACATCGCGTTGCGGTCGGCGTCGAGATTGCCGAACGCCTCGGCGTCCGAGAGCAGGCCACCCGGGCTGATGCCGAAGATGAAGCGCCCATCCAGCATGTGGTCGAGCATGGCGATGTTGGCCGCGACCGCCGCCGGGTGATTGTTCGGCATGTTGATCGTGCCGGTGCCAAGCTTGATGGTCTTGGTCGCGTCGATCAGGCTGGCGATGAACACCATGCACGAGGTGATGTTCTCCGCCTTGTCGGTGGCGTGCTCGCCGACGTAGCCCTCGGTGAAGCCGAGCTGGTCGGCGAGGATGAAGGCCTCGCGGTCCTCGCGCAGCGACGTCCGCCAGTCCTTGTCCAGCGGGTGGATCGGCATGGTGAAGAAACCGAGCTTCATTTGGCCTCGCGCGGCGCCGGAGGGCGCCGATCCACGCGAATCTAGTGGCCGTGGCAGCCACAAACGAATTAATATATCTTGGCAATAGGCATCAGGATTTCTAATGGCTGAAATCGCGCTCCGGCAGATCAGGGCCATCATCGCGGTCTGCGAGGAAGGCTCGTTCACGCGCGCGGCGGCGCGCGAGAACGCGACCCAATCCGGCATTTCCCAGCATGTAGCTGCGGCCGAACGCACGCTCGGGGTCAGGCTGTTCGAGCGCTCCGCGGCCGGCGTGAAGCCTACGCCTGCGGGCCAGCGTTACTACAATCGCTGCATCGAGGCGGTGGGTCAGCTTGCCGATGCCAGCGAAGAGGTGCGCGGATTTGCCACGCGGGTTTCCGGCGACCTGCGCATCGGATTGATCCCGACGCTGACACGGGCGGCGCTGGCGCCGACGCTCGAACAGTTCGTGCCGCGCTACCCGGACGTGCGGCTGCATATCGTCGAAGGCTACAGCGGCGGGCTCGTTGACATGGTGCTCGCCGACGAGATCGACTTCGCCGTGGTCCCGACGTTCGAGGGCCGCGTCGGCCTGAGGTCGCGCCTGCTGGTGCGCGACCGCGAGATGCTGGTGTCCAGCGCCCGTCGCGGATTGAAGCCATTCGAGCCGGTGCGGCTGAAGGATTGCGGGCCGCTCAAGATCATCCTGCCCGGCCGCGCCAATGTCCGCCGCCGCAACATCGAGATCTATTTCCAGACTCACGGCGTCGAGGTCGCCGACATCATCGAGATGGATGCGATGATCGGCACGCTGCAATTCGTGCTGCGCTCCAACTGGGTGGCGATCCTGTCGGGGTTGATCTGCATCGCCGACATCGACAGGCCCGAACGGACGATCAGCCCGATCTACGATCCGCCGATGATCGCCGACTTCGTGGTGATCTCGCCGGCGCGGCGCACGCTCTCGACCCAGGCGCAATTGTTCCTGGAGGCCTTCGAGACTGAGATCGCACGCATCCAGGGCATTTGGGCGCAGACGATCCCGCCCGCTGTCTATCCGGTGCGGCCACGGCGCGCGGCTGCACGGGGTTAGCGTCTAAACCGTCGCCGGAGCGCCGGGCTGCTTGAGCGGATGCGCCCGCGCGAACGCGTCGTTCTGCATGCAGGCATCGACGACGCGCTTGAAGTTGGGGAACGGGCTTAGATCTACCTTGAAGAAGCCCGCGCCCGCGCCCTGGCTGGCGAGGCAGATGTCGGCGATGGTGATCTGGTCGCCGTGGGCATGCTTGCCGGTGGCCTTGTCCCTGAGATTGATTTCGAGCGCGGCGAGCGCGGCGCCGTGCCAGTGCTGCGCCCATTTCATGACGGTCGCCTCGTCGAACTTGAACTCATGCGCGAGATATTCGCGCACCCGCGGCACCACCAGCGGATGCGAGTCGCAGGCGACAATCTGTGCGAGGCCGCGCACCCGCGCCCGGCCCTTCGGGTCCTTCGGCAGAAGCGGCGGATTGGGATGGGTCTCGTCGAGATATTCGATGATGGCAAGCGATTCGAACAGCGCGGGTCCGTCACCGTCGGTCAACGCCGGTAGCGCCATCATCGGATTGACCTTGCGGAAGGCCTCCTCGCGCTGCTGGCCCTTCATGAGATTGACGTCGATGATCTCGTCGGGTGTAAGGCCCTTCAGATTCATCGCGATGCGCACGCGATAGCTCGCCAGCGACCGCCAGAACGAGAAAAACTTCATTGCTTCGCCTCCCCTGAAAATTCGTGTCTGTTATTTGGCGCGATTGGCCCAGTAGACCGAGACGTTGGAAACCTCATCGTCGCCGCCGACGTTGCGCTTGGCCTCCTCGTAGCAGGCCAGCGTCTGTTTCAGCAGCGGCAGGTCGAGACCGCGGCGCCGGCCTTCCGCCAGCATCTGCTTGACGTCCTTGATGCCGCCGTCGAGGTTGAAGGTCCGCTGGCTCGACGGCTCCTTCTTAAGCTTGGCCACGATCCCCGGCATGCGCTGCTTGAGCACATTGGCCGCGCCCGATGTCTCGGAGAGGAAGTCCAGAAGCTCCTTCGGATCGATGGTGAGATCCTTGCACAGGGATAGTTGTTCGCCGAGCGCCTGCCAGTAGATCATCAGCGGCAGGTTGACCGCGAGCTTGAGCACGGCGCCGGACCCGACCGGACCTGCGTGCATGACGCGCCGGCAAATCTGCTCAAGCAAAGGCCGGGCGCGTACCGCATCGGCGGGTTCCGCGCCCATCAGTCCGAGCAGCTTTCCCGCGCGCGCGGGAATGAGCGAGCCGCTCACCGGGCACTCGACATAGGCCGCGCCCGTGGCGCGCACCTTTTCGGCCAGGGCGATCTGCGCCTCCGGCGTCACCGTCGCCATTTCGATGAACAGCTTGCCGGAAGTCGCGCCCGCAAGCAGGCCCTGCGGCCCGTGATACACGGCTTCGCTCGCAGTTGCATCGATCAGCAGGCTGATGACGACCTCGACGGAGTTCGTCAGCTCCGCCGGAGTCCTGACAACAGCGGCGCCGGCGTCGGCCAGCACCTTGGTCTTCTCGGCGGTGCGATTCCAGACCGTCAGCTTGTGCCCGACCTCCATCAGCCGCGCGCCGATGTTCGCGCCCATGTTTCCGATGCCGGCGATGCCGATGTGCATACTGCTCTCCCGCAATCGGCACGGACGATAGGCGATCCAACGCCGGCCCGAAAGTGCATGCGGGACCTTGATACATCTCGCATCGCTCGGCGTGGGCAACCGAAAACCGGTTCCCACTTTTCGGTATCATGCGTTAGTGTCCCCAGCGGTGGACACCGATCATCGAGGGGAGTTCGGAATGAGCCCGGCAAAATCCAGCAAGACGGTCGGCGTGATCGGGCTCGGCATCATGGGCGGCTCGTTCTCGCGCAATCTGCTGGCGGCCGGCTGGCGGGTGGTCGGTTTCGACGTCGATGCGGGCAAGCGCAAGGAACTGGCCAAGGCCGGCGTCGAGATCGCCGCCGATGCCAAGGCACTCGCCGCGGCTGTGCCCATCGTCATCACCAGCCTGCCCAAGCCCGAGGCGCTGATCGCCACGGCGAAGGCCATCGCCGCGGCCGGCCTGCCGCCCCGGATCGTCGCCGAATGCTCGACCTTCACCATCGAGGACAAGGAGAAGGCCGAGAAGGCGCTGCGCGCCGCGGGCCACACGATGCTCGATTGCCCGGTGAGCGGCACGGGCTCGCAAGCCAGGACCGGCGACCTCGTGATCTACGCCAGTGGCGATCCCAAAGCCGTGGCGAAGGTCAAGCCGGTGTTCGCGGGCTTCTCGCGAAAAATGTACGACGTCGGCACCTTCGGCAACGGCAGCCGGATGAAATACGTCGCCAACCTTCTGGTCGCGATCAACAACGTGGCCTCGGCCGAAGCCATGGTGATGGGCATGAAGGCCGGGCTCGATCCGAAAATCATCTTCGAAATGATCTCCAACGGCGCGGGAAATTCCCGGGTGTTCGAGCTTCGCGCGCCGATGATGGTGAAGAACGACTACAGCGACGTCACCATGAAATGCTCGGTGTGGCAGAAGGACATGGACGTGATCGGCGACTTCGCCAGGAAGATTCGCGTGCCGACCCCGCTGTTTTCCGCGACGCTGCCGGTCTATGCCGCCGCGCTGAAACGCGGCCACGCCGAGGACGACACCGCCGCGGTCTGCGCCGTGCTGGAGGCCCAGGCGAAGGTCAAGCGGCGCAAGGCCCGCTGACGGACGCTGAACCGCGCCGCACCGGCGGGCCGTCCGGCATTGTACCGGTCTCCGCGGGGCAGGACGGGCTGACAGCCTGCCCAACCTCATGTAAGCTTGGCCCCAACCTTCGTTCAAGTGGTTTGGGGGGATGGGCCGGATTGAACCTGAATTTCTGGGTGACCCAGACCTTCAACGGCATTTCCTACGGCGCATTGCTGTTCCTGGTCGGCAGCGGTCTTTCGCTCATCTTCGGGGTGATGCGCATCGTCAATCTGTCGCACGGCTCCTACTTCATGCTGGGCGGATATGTCGCGCTCACAGTGATATGGACCACCGGTTCGTGGCTGCTGGCGATCCCGGTCGCGGCGCTCACCATCGCGGTGCTCGGGCTCGCGATGGAGCGCATCTTCCTGCGGCAGCTCGGTTTCGATCCGCTGCGCCAGGTGCTTCTCACGGTCGGCTTCGCCTTCCTGTTCCAGCAGGCCGCACTCGACATCTGGAGCGGCAACAACTTCGATATCAATCCGCCCGCGGTGCTGTCGCAGACCATCTCGATCGGCGGGATCTTCCTGCCGCTCTATCGCGTCTTCATGATCGCGATCGCGCTCGCCATCGGTCTCGTTCTGTGGCTGGTGATGGAGAAGACCCGGATCGGCGCGCAGGTGCGCGCCACCGTCGACGACGCGCAGATGGCGCGCGGCGTCGGCATCGACACTTCGCGTATTTCGATGATGATCTTTTCGCTGGGCGCGTTCCTCGCGGCGCTGGGCGGTGTGATCGGCGGCGCCTTCCTCGGCATCTATCCGGGCCTCGATTTCGAGATGTTGCCGATCGCGTTCGCGGTGGTGATCATCGGCGGCATGGGCAGCCTCGGCGGCGCCGCCATCGGCGCGCTGATCGTCGGATTGGCCGACAACGTCGGCAAGGCGCTGTTCCCGGAGATTTCCTACTTCACGCTGTACGCGCCGATGGCGTTGATCCTCGCGGTCAAGCCGACCGGATTGTTCGGACGAGAGTGAACGGCGGACGATGCGCAGTCACACGCTCAAAATCCTGATGGTGATCGTGGCGCTGGCCGCGATCGCAGTGGTCGTGCCCAACACCAATTCCTTCGTCATCCTGCTCGTCACGCGGGCCCTGGCGTTCTCAATCCTGGTGATGAGCCTCGACATCCTGCTGGGCTACACCGGCCTCGCCTCGCTCGGCCAGGCTGCCTATCTCGGCGTCGGCGCCTATGCGACCGCGATCTTCGCCACCAAGTATCATTTCGGGTTGGGATGGGACTTCTGGCTGGTGCTGCTGATGGGAATCCTCCTTGGCGCGGCACTCGCGGCAGTGTTCGGCCTGCTCGCCATCCGCGCCTCCGGCGTCTATTTCCTGATGATCACGCTGGCGCTCGGGCAATGCGTGTGGGGCCTGGCCTACCGGTGGAATTCGCTGACCGGCGGCGATAACGGCATCAACCTGCGGGAGCGGCCGAAGTTCGGCGGCCTCGATCTCGCAAACGAGATGACATTCTTCTTCCTGGTGTTCGGCGTCTTCGTAGTGTCGTTGCTGTTGATGTACACGTTGGTCCGCTCGCCGTTCGGGCGAAGCCTCGCGGGAATCCGCGAGCGCGAACTGCGCATGCAAATCCTCGGCTACAACACTTGGCTGCACAAATACATCGCCTTCATCATCGCCGGCGGCTTCGGCGGATTGTCCGGCGTGCTGTGGGCGCACACCGCGGGCATCGTCAGTCCCGAGAACGTCGTTCTGACCACGTCGGTCGACGCCCTGCTGATGGCAGTGCTGGGCGGCGCGGGTACGCTTGTTGGCGGCGTCATCGGTGCCTTCATCGTGTTCGGTCTCCGCGAATTTCTCAGCACGCTGGTGCCGTGGTGGCAGTACGTGCTCGGCGTGGTCTACGTCGCAACGATCCTCTACCTGCCGACCGGGCTGATGGGCATCCCTGAGCGCCTGCGTCAAAAGCGGGCCCAGCCGGACAAGCATGGGGAGGCGACGGGTGCCGCCACCCTTCATCCGGCAGAGAAACGATCGTGAGTGCCGACACCCCAGGCAACGGCCAGACGCCGGTCCTTGAACTGAAGGACCTGTCGAAGAGCTTTGGTGGCCTTCATGCCGTGCGTGGCGTCACGTTCAGGATCATGCCCGGCGACCGCAAGGCGATCATCGGTCCGAACGGCGCCGGCAAGACCACGCTGTTCAACCTGATCACCGGGATATTTCCGGCCAGTTCGGGGCAGGTGCTGCTGTTCGGCAAGGACGTCACCGGCTGGCAGAGCCACCGCCGCACCGCACTCGGCATGGCCCGCACCTTCCAGATCACCAGCCTGTTCCCGCGGCTGACCGTGCTCGACAACGTATTGCTAGCAATCAAAGGGCTGCGATCATCGAAATTCGTGATGTGGCGATTTCTGTCGTCGTACCGCGACGTTTACGACAAGGCCCACCAGTTGCTCGAACAGGCGGCCTTCACCGATCGCGCGAACACCGAAGTTCGCTACCTTTCGCACGGCGAACAACGCCAGCTCGAGATCGTACTTGGGCTTGCGAGCGACCCGAAGATACTTCTTCTCGATGAGCCGGCGGCGGGGCTGTCGTCAGGCGAGTCGGTGGAGATGACCGAGTTCCTGATGCGGCTCGACCCAAAGCTCGCGATTCTCCTGATCGAACATGACATGGACGTGGTGTTCGACCTTGCTCACACGATTTCGGTGCTGCATTTCGGCGAAGTTCTGGAAACTGGCAAGCCTGAGCAGATCAAGAACAGCCAGAAGGTCCAGGAAATCTACCTGGGCACGGGCTGAACAATGCCGGCAATCCTCGAAGTTCAGGACATTCACACCTACTACGGCGACGCCTACGTCCTGCAAGGGCTCTCGCTCACGCTTGAACAGGGCCAGATTCTCGGTCTTCTGGGCCGGAACGGCGTCGGTAAATCGACGCTCGTGAACTCCATCGTCGGGTTTACGCCGCCGCGCCGCGGCCGGATTGTGTTCAAGGGCGCCGACATCACCCGCAACTCATCGTTCGAAACCGTCCGCACCGGCATGGGCCTGGTGCCTCAGGGCCGCCGGGTTTTTCCGACCCTGAGCGTGGAGGAAAACCTGCTGGTGGCCGAGCGGCACACCGAACGGCACGGCTGGAATCTGCAGCGCGTCTACGACCTGTTTCCCCGCCTGCACGAGCGGCGCATCCAGCGCGCCAAGACGCTCTCGGGCGGCGAGCAGCAGATGCTGGCGATCGGCCGCGGGCTGATGACCAACCCAGACTGCCTGATCATGGACGAGCCGTCCGAGGGGCTGGCGCCCATCATCATCCAGGGGGTGTGGGAGGCGATCGCAAAGCTCAAGAAGGAGGGCATGTCGATCCTGCTGGTCGAGCAGAACGCCTCGCTGGCGCTCAAGCTCGTCGACTACGTCCATGTCATGAGCAAGGGCCAGGTGGTCTATTCCGCCCGCCCGGAGGAGCTGTGGGCCAACGACGAGATCAAGCGCAGCTATCTCGGTATCTGACGGCACACCGTGTCGGGCGCGGCTACCACCAGCTCCATTTCTGGCCGACCAGCACCAGCGACAGCCACGGGAACAGCACGCAGATCACCAGCACCAGGGCCATGGTGATCGTCATCGGCATCGTGCCCATGAAAATGTCCCAAGTTGTAATGCGCTGATCCTCGAGATTGGCCTTCACCACGAACACCGCAAGCCCGAGCGGGGGCGTCAAGAGGCCGATCTCGATGGCGATGATGCTGATCAGCCCGAGCCACACCAGGTTGACCCCAAAGCTCTCGAACACCGGGATCACGAACGGCAGCACGATCAACATGATCGACACCGAATCGAGGAAGCAGCCGAGCACCACAAGCACGATCAGGTAGCCGATCAGCACCGCGAGGAAGCCCAGATCGGCGTGCTGGAGCCACTGCCCGACCGCGTAGGGCAGACCCGACATCGTCAGCATCTGCGAGTAGAGCGCCGCCGCCATCAGCAGGAAACAGATCGCCGCGGTCACGCGCCCAGTCTCCAGCGCGACCGCCCAGAACACCTTGAGCGACAACTCGCGGCGAAAAAGCGCGATCAGGCAGGCCGCCAGCGCGCCCGCACCGCCGGCTTCGGTGGGGGTGAAGATTCCCCCGTAGATGCCGCCCAGAACGGTCCCGATCAGTATGACAATTGGGAGGATCTTGACGATCAGCTGCCACGTCGAGGCGCCCTCCAGGGGCCCGTGGTACTCGCTTTTGAGCGCGTTTGGATCGACCGCGACAGACGCCGGCCGCAGATACGCCATCAGCAGGATCGTCGCGCAGAACGCCAGCGCCAGCAGGATGCCGGGCAGGATGCCGGACGTGAACAGGTCGCCGATTGAGACGTTGGCGATCACGCCGAAAATGATCATCAGGATGCTCGGCGGGATCAGCATGCCGAGCACCGAGCTGCCGGCCACGACACCCACCGAGAATCCCGGCGTGTGCCCATGCCGGATCATTTCCGGGACCGCCACCTTGGTGAACACCGAGGCCGACGCGATGGTGGTGCCGGTGCAGGCGGCGAACACAGCGTTGGCAGCGACCGTAGCGATGCCAAGCGCCCCGCGGATACGCCGCAGCACCAGCGCCGCGACGTCGAAGGTGTCGCGGCCCATGTTGGTCGCAGACACGAACAGCCCCATCAGCACGAACATCGGAATGACCGCGTAGGCGTCGGATGCGATCGAGGTGGAAACCGAGCTCGCCAGCAGCTTTCCCGCGACCGCCAGGCTCTTGATCGCCCAAACTCCGACGAACGACAGCAGCATCAGCGCCACGCCGATGTGCATGCCGGTCTGGATCAGCACCAGGCTGCTGAGGAGACAGATCGTGCCAATGGCGACGTCGCTCATGCGTCAGGCCGTCGCGGGGCCGGCGGCGCGCCGGATCAGGCGCCAGGCGTCCAGCAGGAATTGCACAAAGGTCGTCACAGACCCGACAACGATAACCGCCATGAAAGGCCAGATCGGGATTTCGATGATGCCGGCGGTGCCGGCGTAATAGCGGCCTTGGTAATTCTCCACAACGATCGGCCAAACGAAGATCACGATGATCGCCAACAGCGCCGCGCCGACGATACAGAACGAGGCATAAATCGCCGCCGAAAGGCGCGGGTGCGTCTTGCCGATCAGCCGTATGAAGATGTCGTTCGAAACGTGCCGGTCCTCGTGCAGCGTGTTCGCCATCTGCAGAAACACGACAGCCACGATCGACAGGCCGATAAACTCATTCACGCCTGCGATCGGCTGATTGAAGAAATTGCGCCCCGCAACGTCGAAGTTGACCGCCATGACCATCAGCAGGATCAGGATCGTGCCAGCGATGTTGAGCGCCTGCGTGAAAAACCGGAAATATGACAGGCCGAGGGCGCCTGGCTGCGGCACCCCCTGCCCGGACGTCTGCGGCGTGGACCGCTCGACCGACGACACTGGCCAAATCCGGCTTGTGCGGCGGCCTACTTATCCCAGTCCCGGACCGGCTTGGCACCGGCCTTGCGCAATTCGCTCATGTAGGCCGCAAGCGCCTTCGAGCCAGGCAAATTCTCCTTGTCGGCGCGCTCGGCCCATTCCTTGGCGATGTTCGGCATCGCGGCTGCCCACTTCGACTGCTCGGCGCGCGGCAGGTCGAAGATCTTGCCGTTGGGGAATGTAGGCACGGACGCATAGCCGACGTTGCCGGCGTCGAGTTGGGCCTTGTCGGCGGCCGCAGTCCAGGCCTGGCCGGCCTCGCGCAGAATCTTCTGCAGTTCCGGCGGCAGCTTGGCATAGACATTCTTGTTGACGATCAGCGCCGCAGCATACTGCGCGCCGAAGCCGACCTTGGTGACGAAGGGCGCGGCCTCGGGGAATTTCATGCCCGGGATCGACGACGGGAAGATGATGAAGCCATCGATGACGCCGGTCTTGGAATTGTTGTAGTAGAGCGTCATGTTGCTCTGGACCGGGGTCGCGCCGGTGCCGCGCAGCCATTGCAGCGCGGCGCCGGCGGTGGCGATCTTCTTGCCCTTGATGTCGTCGAACTTCTGCACCGGGAAGGTCGAGAATAGCTCATACGAATCGTAGCTCGATCCGGCGAGCCGAATCACATCGAACTTGTCGTATTGCGCTCGATATTCGGGGAACATCTCGTGCAACTTGTCGATGGACTTGCCAACCAGCACGACATCGCTGGTTGCGAACGGCGTGATGAAGGAAATCTGTTCCAGCGGCAGCTTGTCGGGGTGGAAGATGGTCGGCTCAAAACCGATGTCGGCGATGCCGTCCTGCACACCCTTGAGCACGAAAGTCGGCTTGAGCAGCGAGCCAGCATAGGCCTCCTTCCAGTTGATCTTGATGTTCAGGTTGGCGGCCTTGATCCGCTTCTCAACCTCTGGAATGAAGAATTCGCTCACCATCGCCAGCGGCTTCATGGCGCGCAGCGGTTGGCCGGCGGCGACTGTCAGATCGATTTGCTGCTGGGCATAAGCCGTCGAAGCCATCAGCGCGGCTCCGACCGCGAACGCTACCGTCGTCGCAATTTTCTTCATGATGCCCTCCCTGGAATGTGTGAATGACGCACGTTCATCGGCGCTTGCTGGAACTATAACAGCCGGCCGGAGACCTCGATAGTCACGCTTCTGTCGCATGCCGGGCGACCGGATGAGGGCAACCGGTTTCCGCCTTGTGCCCATCCGACGCGCCCACCGGCGGCCCACCGGCCCGAAGGGAGTAGCGGTGAACGCCAAATCACGGCATGCTGCGCGCCAACGAAGAACAAGTCCGAACGGACATTCAGCCAGAGGAGGGAGCCACCATGGCAATGCATCGCCGTAAAGTTCTGAAGGGTATCGCCGCGTCGGGCGCAAGCCTCGCAGTTTTGAAGGCGCCTTACGTCCAGGCACAGGCCGCGCCGATGCGCGTCGGCTTTCTCACCGTCAAGACCGGCCCGCTCGCTTCGGGCGGCCTGCAGATGGAGCAGGGGCTTCTCACCTACCTCAAGGACCGCAACAACATGCTGGGCGGCCGGACGGTCGAACTCACCACCGCCGATACCACCGGCAACCCCGCGGTCTGCCGCACCAAGATGCAGGAACTGGTGGAGCGCTTCAACGTTTCCTGCGTGCTCGGACCGCTGGCCGCCTTCGAGGCGCTGGCGATCGACGACTACATCCGGTCATCGCGCACGCCGACGCTCGCCGTCGCCGGCGCCGAGGATCTCACGCAGCGCAAGCCCAATGCGTGGTTCACGCGGCCGGGCGCGACCTCGGCGCAGCCGAGCCACGCTGTGGCCGACTTTGCCGCCAAGGATCTCAAGCTCAAGCGCGTGGCCACCATTGCCGACGACTTCGCCTTCGGTCACGAGAATGTCGCCGGCTTCCAGCGCACCTTCGAAGATGCGGGCGGAAAGGTGATCCAGAAGTTGTGGACCCCGCTCAACGCGCCCGACTACGGCACCTACATCTCGCAGCTCAAGCCCGATCTCGACGGCATCTACACCGGTCATGCCGGTTCGAATGGGCTGAAGATCATGCGTCAATTGTCCGAATACGGACTGAAGGGCAAGCTCAAGGTCGTCGGTGGATTTACCCCGATCGACGAATCGCTGCTCCAGCAGATCGGCGACGACGGACTCGGAGCCCACACCGGCAACTGGTACTCCGCCGAGCTGGATTTCCCGGAGAACAAGAAGTTCGTCGAACTGATGCGCCGCGACTACAAGGTCGATCCCGGCGTCTACGCCGCCAGCACCTATCTGTTCGGCGAGGTCCTGGACGCCGCCGTCAAGGCGGTGGGCGGCAAGGTCGAGGACAAGGAAGCCTTCCAGAAGGCGATCCGCGCCGTGAAGCTGCAAAACTCGGTGCGCGGACCGATGCACTTCGACGAATTCGGCAACGTGGTCGGCAACATCTACATCCGCCGCGTCGACAAAGTCGGGACCAAATATGTCAACGCGGTCGTAAAGACCTATCCGAACGTGAGCCAGTTCTGGACTTACAACAAGGACGAGTTCCTGAAGAACCCGGTCTATTCGCGCGACAACCCGCCGGCACGCTATCTTGAAAGATAGGCGGCCAAGGACGGCGCCAGCCGCGTGAGCTTGCGTTCACGCGGCCGGCGGCCGAATCGCAACGCCAATCCATGGGGGAGATTGGATGTGTTTCGCAACCGCCGGGCCGGCGCCAAGGACCTCGCGCTCGGCCTGCTGAAGCGATTTCGCGACCGATCTTTATCCTTCGCGGGAGCCCCGGGTAACGTCAGTCCGGCCCGCGTCCATTCCTGCATGCGAGCAATGAACCGATGCAGTGGCAGTTCTGGATCGTCCAGACGCTGAACAGCGTGTCCTTTGGGGGCCTGCTGTTTCTGCTGTCGTCGGGTTTTTCTCTGGCGTTCGGCTTGATGCGGATACCGAACCTCGCCCACGGCGCGTTCTTCATGCTCGGCGCCTATTTCGGCGCCACCGTCGTCTACTTCGGCGGAGATTTCTGGCTCGCGGCGCTCGCCGCCGGTGTGGGCGTCGGCATCGTCGGCATCGCGCTGGAACGCTTCATCCTGCGTCCGCTCGCCGGAAATGTCCAAGGCCAGGTGCTGGTGACGCTGGGCATTTCCTTCATCATTGCGGACGTCTGCCTTCTGGTGTGGACTGGAGATCCGTGGACGGTACCCGCGCCGCCCGCGATGCGCCGGCCGCTGCTGGTGGCCGGATTCGCCTTTCCAACCTACCGGCTGGTCGTGGTCGTCATCGCGCTGGTCGCGGCGGTCGCTCTCTACTTTCTCATGGAGCGCACGCGGCTGGGCGCCATGATTCGCGCCGGTGTGGACGACATGGAGATGGCGCGCGGCGTCGGCATTCCCGTCTCGCTGCTGTTCACGGTCGTGTTCCTGCTCGGCGCCGTTCTGGCCGGCGCCGCCGGGGCATTCGGCGGGCCGATCCTGAATGCCTATCCAGGGCTCGATGCGGACATGCTGCCGCTGGCCTTGATCGTGGTCATCCTTGGCGGCGCTGGCTCCCTGCTTGGCGCCTTCGTCGGCAGCTTCATCGTCGGATTTCTCTACAATTTCGGTATCGCTTTGTTTCCAGACCTCGCCTACTTCATCCTGTTCCTGCCGATGTTGCTGGTGCTCGTGTTCATGCCGCAGGGCTTGTTCGGGCGGGCCGCGCCATGAATCGCAAATCCATCGCGGTCGCCATCGGTGCAACGGCGTGCGCCGCCGTGCCGTGGATCATCACCAACGACTACTTCGTCAATCTGGCGAGCCAGATCCTTATCTACGCGCTGCTTGCGCTCAGCCTCAACCTGCTGCTCGGTTACGGCGGCATGGTGTCGCTGGGGCACGCAGCTTTTCTTGGACTGACCGGATATTCGACCATCCTGCTTGTGCTGGCCGGCCACGATCAACTCACGACAGCGATCCTGTCGGTCGTGTTCTCGACCGCCTGCGGCGCGCTGTTCGGGGTGCTGGCCTTGCGCGCCTCCGGCATCGGCTTCCTGATGATCACGCTGGCGCTTGGCCAGATCGTCTGGGGTATCGCCTATCGCGCCAACGAGCTGACCGGCGGCGACAACGGCCTCACCCTTCCTGCGCGCCCGGTCCCGTTCGGCATCGACATCAATTCGGCGTCGAACTTCTACCATTTCACGCTGATCGTGTTCGCGATCGCCCTGTTCTGCATCTGGCGGATGACGCGCTCGCCATTCGGCGCCGCACTTTGCGGCACCCGCGATCAGCCGCGGCGTATGTCCATGCTCGGCCACAATGTGTGGATGATCCAGTGGCTCACCTTCGTGATCGCTTCGTTCTGGGGATCGATTTCGGGCCTGCTCTACATCTACTACAACCTGTTCATGAGCCCCCACGCGATCTCGCTGCAGCAGTCGGCCGAGGCGCTGCTAATGGCGATTCTCGGCGGCGCGACCACACTCTCGGGACCCATTGTCGGCGCCGTCATCATCACGATCGTGAAGAACGTCGTCAGCACGTACATCGAGCGCTGGAACATTCTGCTCGGCTTGATCTTCGTCATCGTCATCATGTTCATGCCCAACGGCCTCGTTCCCGGCTGCCGCCAGTTGTGGCAATCCATTCAGAGCAGACGCAAAGCCCCTGCGCCTGAGACGAAGTCCGCTTCGGAGCCCGCCCCATGACCGCGCCGGCGCTCGAAATCGCGGGCCTCAACAAGCGCTTCGGCGGCCTGCCGGCGACCAGGGACGTCTCGCTCCAGGTCATGCCCGGCGAGCGCCGGCTGATCATCGGTCCGAACGGCGCGGGCAAGACCACGCTGTTCAATCTGGTCACCGGCGACCTCTCCGCCGACAGCGGCTCGGTCAAGCTGTTCGGGCAGGAATTAATGGGCATGCGCACGCCCGACCGCGTGCATCGGGGGCTCGCCCGCACCTACCAGATCCTGACGCTGTTTCCCCGCGAAAAGCTCGTGCACAACGTGGTGCTGGCGCTGCTCGGCCTCGACAAGCTGCGATGGAACCCCTGGGCGGTGCTGACCGGGCATCGTCACCTGTACGAACAGGCGCGCGAGGCGCTGGCGCAGGTCGGGCTGGCCGACAGCGCCGAGCGCATCGTCGCCGAAACCTCCTACGGCGAACGCCGCAGGCTGGAGCTGGCCATGGCGCTGGCGCAAAAGCCCAAGGTTCTGCTGCTTGACGAGCCGCTGGCCGGGCTCTCCCAGGGCGAGCGGCAGAGCGTGCGCAGCCTGCTCGACAAGGTCCCCCGGGGCGTGACCATCGTGATGATCGAACACGACATGGATACGGCGCTGGGCTTCGCCGAGCGCATCACGCTCCTGCACTACGGCGAGGTGATCCTTGAAGGCACGCGCGCCGAGGTGGTCGCGGACCCGCGCACGCGGGAGGTCTATCTTGGCGACTGATTTGGCGACTGACGCGCTCGACATCGCCGGCATCGACGCCTTCTACGGCGACAGCCATGTGCTGCACGGCGTTTCCTTCACGCTCAGGCCCGGACGGCTGCTCGGCCTGCTTGGACGCAACGGCGCCGGCAAGACCACCTGCATGAACACGATTATGGGCTTCCTCAAGCCGAAGCGCGGCTCGATCAGCCTGTTCGGCGAGCACGTCGGCGGGCTGGCGCCGGACACGATCGCGCGGAAGGGCATCTGCCTCGTGCCGCAGGGCCGCCGCATGTTTCGCTCGCTGACCGTGCGCGAGAACCTGATGGTCGCGGCGCAGCGCACGCGGGGCGCGGGCGGCAGGCCGGGCTGGACCATGGACCGGGTGTTCGATCTGTTCCCGCGGCTGAAAGAGCGTCACGCCCAATTCGCAGGCTCGCTCTCCGGCGGCGAGCAGCAGATGCTGGCGATCGGCCGCGCGCTGATGGGCAATCCGCGCGTGCTCCTGATGGACGAGCCGTCCGAGGGGCTCGCGCCGCAGATCGTGGCCGAGGTCGGCCGCATCATCGCGCAGCTCAAGGCCGAGGGCCAGTCGATCGTGCTGGTGGAGCAGAACATCAGGCTCGCGCTCGAACTCGCCGACGACATCGCGATCATCAACACCGGAGTGGTGGTTCACAAAGGCGACGCCAAAGCCATCAAGCTTGACGACGCTATCGTTTCCCAGCACTTGGGAGTGTTTTGAAGCAGAGCGCAGGCAGTGCTCCATCCTCATCCTGAGGAGCGCCGAAGGCGCGTCTCGAAGGATGAGGATGGCCCGGTGCTACACCCTTCGAGACGGCGGCTACGCCGCCTCCTCAGGGTGAGGACCGTCGTAATTCGCGGATAGGGAGAAACGAGAAATGGCGGAAATGTGGAACAAGTACGAGCCGACGGCGGCGCGCAAGCGCGGCAAGCCGGGGCGCGAATCGCGGCCGAAGAGCATCACCATCGACATGCACGCCCATGTCGCCATTCCCCGCGCGGGCGAGATCGCGGGCCCGCATCTCGACCCGTCCAAGGTCCCGCTCGATCCTTTCTCCAACGGCGAAACCAAGGCCATCATGGCCAAGCAGGCGAGCGACATCGGCGATCGCATCCGCAACACCGACGCGCGGTTCCGCGTCATGGACGACATGGGCGTGGACATGCAGCTCATCTCGCCCGGGCCGCCGCAGCTCTATTACACCGTGCCGCTCGACATCGCGGTGCAGGCCACGCGGGCGCTGAACGACGGCATCGCCGAATATGTCGGCAAGCACCCCGACCGGCTGGTCGCGCTCGGCGGCGTGCCGATGGCCGACGGCAACGAGGCGGCCAAGGAGCTTGAGCGCTGCATGAAAGAGCTCAAGTTCAAGGGCGTGGAAATCCTGACCAATGTGGCCGGCAAGGAATTGTCCGATCCCGCCTTCGCGCCGTTCTGGAAGAAGGCCGAGGAGCTGGGCGCCCTGGTGATGATCCATCCCAACGGCTTCACGGAGGCGAGCCGCCTGACGCGTTTCTACTTCAACAACGTCATCGGCAATCCGCTCGATACCACCATCGCGCTGCACTACCTCATTTTCGACGGCATGCTGGAGCGCCATCCCAACCTGAAAATCTTCACCGTGCACGGCGGCGGCTATCTCGGCGGCTACTCCGGCCGCATCGACCACGCCTGGGGCGCGCGCTCGGATGCGCACGGGAGCCTGCCGAAACCGCCGAGCGAGTATCTGAAGAATATCTATTTCGACACGGTGGTGTTCACGCCGATCCAGCTCGAGGCGCTGGTGAAGACCTTCGGCGCCGACCATGTGGTGTTGGGCACCGATTATCCGTTCGACATGGCGGACTTCGATCCGGTCGAGCATGTGGTGTCGACCGGATTCGACGCCTCGACCACCGCGGCGATCGTCGGCGGCAACGCGAAGAAGCTGTTGGGGATTTGACTACGCTTCGAGGAAATCGATCAGCGCGGTTTCCTCGATCACCGCCTGGGCGGTGCTGTAGCGCCCGGCGTGGGCGCGCTCCTCCTCGGTCTGGGTCGCCTGGAGATAGGCGCCGAGATGGCGTGCGCGCTCGATGATGCGGCGGCCGATGGACAACCGCTGCGCCTCGAAGCACATCAGCGCCGGCGCGACCTCGTCGGCAGCAAGCGCGTCGGCCAGAGCGAGCGCGTCGTCGGAGGCCTTTGACACGCCGGCGCCGACGTGGGGGCGGGCGACGAAGGCAGCATCGCCGATGACGGCGACGCGGCCGAACGCCATGCGCGGGGTTTCCAGATCGTAGATCGGCTGCAGCACCGGCTCGTCCATCAGCCGGGCGATGGCGCGAAACTGCGGCGCCACGAGCCGCTCGGCCGCGGCGCGCATCGCGGCGATGTGTTCGTGGCGAATGAGCGGTGGCGGGATCGAGATCGAATGCGTGACGCCGGTTTCGTCGGTCAGGAGCCGTTTCAACTCGGTGCGCTCCTCCGCAGGTCTGTACCAGACCACGTTGTAGCGGCGATGGCCGGGCCGCAGGTCGTTGTCCGGCCCCGCCACCGGATAGCCGAGGAACTGCTCGCCCGGCGGCAGGCAAAAGCCCATGTAATCGAACAGCTCGCGATGGATCGCGGGCGGAATGGCCTGCTCGGGGATGAGCGCGCGCCAGGCGACATAGCCAGCGTACAGCGGGTTGAGATCGGGCAGGAGTTGCTGGCGCACGGTCGAGCGGATGCCGTCGGCGCCGATCAGGAGGTCCGCCTCGGCGCGGCTGCCGTCGCTGAAATGCGACACCACCGAACGGCTGCTCTGCTCGAAGCCCTTCAGCCCCACGCCGCGACGATAATGCTCCGCCGGAAAGGCGTCGCGCAGCAGCCGGTAGAGCCGCTCCCAGGCGGTCAGCGTCTGCGGGCAGTCGATCTCGCAGACGATCCGGCCCTCGGCATCGAGGATCTTGCGGCGCGTCATCTCCACGCCGAGGCCGGCGGTGGCGATGCCGAGGCCGCGCAGCGCCCCGATCACCGCGGGCTGGGCGACGATGCCGGCGCCGCGCCCCGAAAGCTCGCTCTCGACGCGCTCGTAGATGTCGACCGCGAAGCCGCGCGCCCGCAATTGCAGACCGGCGAGCAGGCCGCTCATCGAGCCGCCGATCACGACGGCCCGTCTATTGGAATTTGCCCCGGCCATTTTTCCCTTCTAAAGAATGGACTATACTGCGCGGACAACCGCTGGAGGAATGCCATGGCTCTGACCATGTTGGACAAGAAGGCCGTCCAGGAGGACCGCAGCGAATGGCCGGCCGAGATCAAGGCCGAGTTCGAGCGCGAAAGCCGCAATCCCAACCCCTGCGTCGGCAGCCAGCTCCTGTCGGAGACCGACAAGGTCCGCATCTGGATCATCCGCCTCCAGCCGGGCGAGCGGATCGGCTTCCACCGCCATGTGCTGAACTATTTTTGGACTTCGGTGAACGGCGGGCGCGGCCGCCAGCATCTGATGGACGGAACGACGGTCGAACACAGCTACGCGCCGGGCGAGACACGGCACGAGACCTACGGCCCTGGCGAGTACAAGGTGCACGATCTGGAAAACCTGGGCGACAAGGAGATGATCTTCAACACCATCGAGTTCCTCGACAGCGCCAACCCGCCGCTGCCGGTGCCCGTTGGGGTGCGGCTAACCCACAATTGACGCCGCCGTCGTCATTCCGGACGCCGCGAAGCGGCGATCGGGAATCCATAACCCCTGTCCCAATGATTGTGGCAACGCAGGGGGTATGGATTCCGGGTTCGCGCCCATAGCGCGTCGAAGACGCGCGTAAACGCGCTTATGGGCGCGCCCCGGAATGACAACTGAGGGGCCTCAGCAATTCCTGCTAGCCAAGCCGCCGTCCATCCTGCACACTGCCGCCAACAAGCTGTTGAGGAAACGTCAGAATAAGCCGGAAACGGCAGCGCCGGGGGAGCGAGCTTGCAGGCCGAACTGCTCATCAATGCGATTATCGCCGGACTGCTGCTCGGCGGCTTCTATGCCGCGGTGACGGTCGGAATCTCGATTTCCTTCGGCATCCTCGACATCGTCAACATCGCGCACCCGGCGTTCATCATCCTCGGCTCCTACATCGCCTACATCTGCAACCAGACGTTTGGCGTCGATCCGATTCTCACCGCCATCATCGCGCTGCCGGCGTTTTACGCGCTCGGGGCAGCGGTCTATCAGGTTTATTACGCCTCGTTCGAAAAACGCGGCCAGGACGCGCTCCGCGGGCTCGCGTTCTTCTTCGGCCTGCTGTTCGTGACCGAGGTCATGCTGATCCTCGTGTTCGGCGTGGACTATCGTTACGTGCAGGCGGCTTACATCGAATACACTTGGCACATCAGTTTCATGGATATTCCGTTCCGCATGCTCGTTCCATGCGTCATGGGGCTTTTGATGGTTGGCCTGTTGCAGCTCTTTCTGTCGCGGACGTTTACCGGACGCGCGATCATGGCGGTGTCGCAGGATCAACTGGCTCTCCAACTCATGGCCGCCGACCCGATCAAGGTCAAGCGGACCGCCTTTGCCATCGCGATTGCCACCGCATCGATCGCCGGCGCGCTGCTGATCGTGATTCAGCCGGTCGAGCCTTCGGTCGGCCGCGAATACATCGGCCGCGTGTTTGCGATCTGCGTGCTCGGCGGCCTGCAAAGCCTGCCCGGCACGGTGATCGCCGCGATGCTGCTCGGCGTGGTCGAGAGCATCACCGCGACCTTCTACGGCCCGTCGTGGGCGCCGGCGGTATCCTTCGGGTTTCTGTTGCTGACGCTGGCCTTCCGGCCCGCCGGTCTGTTGGGACGCTAGGGCGAGGCCATCGTGCGATCATCCTTATTCTTCTTCCTCGTCGCGACACTGGTCGGCGCCCTGTTCTTCTTCGGCATCCGGTGGGTCGCCAACGACTACCTCTTCTTCGCCGGCTATACCGTTCTGCAGTTCATCGTGCTGGCGACCGCCTGGAACATCCTCGGCGGCTATTGCGGCTACGTGAACTTCGGGTCGGCGGCGTTCTTCGCCGTGGGGGCCTATTCGTCGGTGGCGCTGCACAAGCTCGCGGCCGGCGTCGACCGCTATTTTCCGGAAGCGCTCGTCGGCCTCGCCAAGATCGTCCTGCCGCTGAACATCCCGACGCTCATCATCTTCGGCGGCATCTGCTCGGGCCTCATCGGATTGGGCACGGGCTATCTGACGCTGCGGCTGCGCGGCGCGTTCTTCGCCATCGCCACGCTCGCGCTCGCGGTCGTGCTGCAGACGCTGATCGTCAACTGGGACTTCGTCGGCGGCTCGCGCGGCGCCTACATCATACGCCCCCAGTCCGTGCCGATCATCGGCAGCTACATCCAATACCTGTTCCTGATCATGGTCGTGCTGTCGGTCCTCGCACTGACGGTGGCGCGCATGATCGAGCGTTCGCGGCTCGGCTATGGATTTGCGACCATCCGCGACGACGAGCTTGCGGCCGAGGCCTGCGGCGTGCCGACGCTGCGGCTGAAGCTGATTGCGACCACGATCTCCGGCGCATTGATGGGCATGGCCGGGGCGCCGTTCCCCTACTACATCGGCTACCTCGAACCCGGCTCCGCGTTCGGCCTCGCCTATGCGGTCAATTCCATCGCCATGCCGATGATCGGCGGCACCACGAGCTGGGTCGGCCCGCTGGTGGGTGCGCTGCTGCTCGGCATCATTCAGCAGGTCGCGACCGTCACGATTTCCTCGGCGGTCAACCTGCTGATCGTCGGCCTGCTGCTGGTCGGCTTCGTCATCGTCGCCCCCAAGGGCATCGTCGGGCTGGTGCAGGACTTCATGCGCGCCCGCGCCTCGGACGAGGGGCGGCCGACATGGCGCTCGCGGCTGGCCATTTTCGCCAACATGCGGCCGGGAGCGCGCTGATGGCCGAGCCGCTCCTCCAAGTCGATAACCTGGGCAAGCGCTTCGGCGGCTTCGTCGCCCTCGACGGCATCAACCTGTCGGTGACGCAAGGCGAGCGCCTCGGCCTGATCGGCCCCAACGGCTCGGGCAAGTCGACCCTGGTCAACTGCATGTGCGGCACCTTGCAGAACGAGACCGGCAGCGTGCGCTTCGACGGCCATGTGGTGGACGGGCTTGCCGCCCATCAGCGCACGCATCGCGGCATGGCGCGAAGCTTCCAGTTGCCGCGGCCGTTCACGACGCTGTCGGTCGCGGAAAATCTGCGCGTACCGCTGCTCTACACCGCCAACACCCGGCGCGGCACTCACCTCTCGCCCGCGGAAATCACCGCACGCTGCGAAGAGCTCACCGGGCTGGTCGGGCTCGCGGCCAAGGCGGACAAGCTGCCGCGCGACCTCACCCAGGTCGAGATGCGCAAGCTCGAACTCGCGCGCGCCATGGCCGCCGAGCCCAAGCTGCTGATCGCGGACGAGGCGATGGCCGGCCTGTCGCAATCCGAGGTCGGCGACATCGTCGAACTGCTCATCAAGCTCAATGAGCGCGGTGTCACCATCATCCTGATCGAGCACATCATGCGTGCGGTGATGAGCTTTTCGCAGCGGCTCGTGGTGCTGGTGTCCGGCAAGAAGATCGCCGACGGCAAGCCGGACGACGTCGTCAACAATCCCGAGGTGATCGGAGCCTATCTTGGCCAGTAGCATCACCATCGAGAATGTCGATGCTGCCTACGGGGCGGTCCGCGTCCTCGAAGAGGTCACGATCGACGTCAAGGCCGGCGAGACCGTGGTGCTGCTCGGCACCAACGGCAACGGAAAGAGCACGCTCATGAAATGCATCATGGGCATCGTGCGGCCGAGCGCGGGCCGCATCATGGCGGCGATCGACGGCGTGCAGCACGACCTGACAAGCCTCAGCACCGAGCAGATCGTCGACCTCGGCATCGCGCTGGTGCCTGAAGGGCGGCGGCTGTTCCCCAAGCTCACGGTCGAGGAAAACCTCGCGCTCGGCGCGTTCCGGCCGACCGCCCGCGCGCAGATGAAGCAGAACCTCGAAGCCTGCTTCGAGACGTTTCCGCGGCTCGCCGAGCGGCGTTCCCAGCTCGCCGGCTCGATGTCGGGCGGCGAGCAGCAGATGCTGGCGCTCGGCCGCGCGCTGATGCTAGCGCCGAAAATCCTGCTGGTGGACGAGCCGTCGGTGGGCCTCGCCCCGATCCTGGTGAGCCGGACCATCGACAAGATCAAGGAGCTCAAGGAGCGGCTGAACCTGACGGTGCTGATGGCGGAGCAGAACTTCACGCAGGCGATCCGCATCGCCGACCGCGGCTATGTCATCGTGCACGGCAAGATCGCCTTCCACGGCGGCTCCACAGACGAGCTCAACAACAACGATCTGATCCGGAAGTTTTATCTGGGGTTGTGAGCGGTTTTATAGCGCTCGTTCCGCCTCATCCTGATGAGCGGTCCGAAGGACCGCGTCTCGAAGGATGGGGCGGCCCCATGCTTCGAGACGCATCGCTTCGCGATGCTCCTCAGCATGAGGCCGGGACAGTTTGTCCTCGTCTCTATCGAAGGAGCGTTACGCCGCCTTGGCCCTGGCGTTACCGAACGGCTGGCCGGCCATATAGACGCGGTCGGCGGGAATCTCCGGGGTCGGCCGTCCCTCGGCCTTGCCGTCGAAGGTGAGCTCCATCATGACGCCGCTCGGATCGTGCACGAAAATCTGCCACAGCGACGTTCCCGGCACGATCGCCGCGCGCCAGTCGTAGCCGAGCCGCTTCACCCGTTCGAGGCACTCGTCCCAGCCCTTGATCGTGAGGCTGACGTGATCGAGCGCGGAGGTGCCGTAGGGCGTCTTGCCGTCGGCGCCGAGCGCCGGCCCGCCGGCATAGATGTGGATGATCGGAATGCTGTCGCCCGCCGCGATCCAGGCGCCGGGGAAGCCGAAGTCCGGGCGGTGCACGAGCTTCATGCCCAGCACCTCGGTGTAGAACTTCACCGTCGCATCGAGGTCGTTGGTCTTGATCGCGACGTGGAACAGGCCGGTGACTTGCATGGCACCCTCTTATCGGTCGCTTGAATGAATAACGCCGCGCGGAACGATCCGCGCGGCGCCGATCGACTGGGCGCTACTTCGCCTTCTCGTATGGATAGACGAGGTTGCCGGTCTTCAACTCATTGGGCATCAGCACGGTCTGGTAGTCCATGCCGCGCCAGGTTTCGACGGTGGGCGGGCCCTGCTTGATGCTGTGATACTGCACCTGCAGCATGCCGGACTTCTTCCACTCGCCGTTGGCACCGAACTCGATATCGCCGTGGATGGTCTTGAACTTGTTCTTTTTGATGTAGTCGGCAAGCTGCGCGTCGTTCAGGGTCTTCGCGCCCTGCACGGCCTGCTCGAGCACCTGAGCGTAAGCATAGCCCCAGCCGCCGAGGTAGTAGCCGAGCGCATCCACGCCGGCCGCCTGCGCGCGCGCCTGGTATGTCTTGAAGAACGCCTCGGTGCCCTCAAAGTACATCTTCTTGTCCGGCACCCACGTCTCGTAGTTGGTCCAGCCGTTCAGCAAGCTGCCGAGCTGGTTCTTGATGCCCGTGGCCTGCAGACCCACCATCGCGCCGCCG
>CAMAWG010000017.1 GCA_945861855.1 Rhodoplanes serenus | reverse complement strand
GCCCACAGGGACAGGCGGCAATCCAGTCGCAATCGTGGTAATTCTCTTCATGGCGTTGCTTTCCTTTCGTGGATTCGACACCCCGAGCCTACCGGCTCAAGGCGAGCAACGCCGCTCCTCCTATTTCAACATTGATCGGGACATTCCCGTCAAATGAACCAATACCGAGTGAAAGACTGGCGGAATCATAAAGTCGGATACGTCAAGGTTTGGGCAGACAGCGCAAAAGATGCGGCAGAGAAAGTTTGTGGCTGTGCGTTGCACGAGCAGGGTGCAAGAAGTGCACTACGTGCACTTGTTCGATTGTCGGCCCCGGAGCCGGGCATGAGCGGGCCGACTAACTTTTTCGCTTAACAATACGAAGGGCAGAGCTATGGGGCGCAATAGCGAAGCATATTGCGCTGATTTTGACGCAGAGAGGCGGATTGCGCCCGGCTATTTCACCCTGCGGGCTACGCTCGCTTGGACCATTGGCGCGACATTATGTGGATGCGTTGGCGAGACAAAGCAGCAGGCACTTGGCTATTGCAGAATGGAATTTAGCGCAAGAAGCCAAACCGCGCCGGGTAACATGTTCGTTCTTCACTGCATGGAATCTCGCGGGTTCAAATTTGAGTGGACACCTGGATGTACCGCAACGGCTCCAATTTTGGAGTGCTTTGCTCCGGCTACCCGCGAAAACAAAATCCGCGCGTTTATAGAGTAGGCAATAGTTTTTAAGGTGAACTGGACGGAGCGAAGCCCACCGCCTTTGTCAGAAGCTTTATGGCGACGATTGCGGCGCTTCGCGCCTTTGACCACACCTTTACGACTGCGGTTCTTTGTAACTTCGCAGAACAAGCTCTGCTAACGTGAGCGGCTTGTCAGCTTTGACCAAGGCTTTGGCGGGGAAAGTCTCGCCTTTAACATCCTCTTTGACCGACCACCGGCATTGCACGTCGCGGCCGTCCATGGCCACAATCGTCATTAGGTGACCGCCGCTTTTCAGCGTGACAGTGTCACCGACTTTGATCTTCGCCTTTGGCATTCAAGTTTTGAAAGCTGCTGGCCGAAACAAAAAGAACGTGGCCCCTACTCCGCCGCAGTCCGCCCCACACTGCCTGCGCCGTAACGGCGTTCGATGTAGTCGATCACGAGCTTCTGGAAATCCTGGGAGACCGTCGCGCCGCGCAGGGTCACCGCCTTCTTGCCGTCGATGAACACCGGCGCCGCCGGAGTCTCGCCGGTGCCGGGCAGAGAGATGCCGATGTCGGCGTGCTTGGACTCGCCCGGGCCGTTGACGATGCAGCCCATCACCGCGACGTTCAATCCCTCGACGCCCGGATAGCGCTTCTTCCACTCCGGCATCGAGTCGCGGATGAACGACTGGATGCTGCCGGCCAGTTCCTGGAACGTGGTCGAGGTGGTGCGGCCGCAGCCCGGGCAAGCCGCAACCAGCGGCACGAAGGTGCGAAAGCCCATGGTCTGCAGGATTTCCTGCGCGACCTTGACCTCGAGCGTGCGGTCGCCGTTCGGCTCGGGCGTGAGCGAGACGCGGATGGTGTCACCGACGCCCTGCTGCAACAGGATTCCGAGCGCCGCCGAAGACGCAACGATGCCCTTCGAGCCCATTCCGGCTTCGGTGAGGCCGAGATGGATCGCGTAATCGGATCGCCTGCCGAGATCGAGATAGACCTGCACCAGATCCTGCACCGCCGAGACCTTGGCCGACAGGATGATGCGGTTGCGCGGCAGGCCGATCTCCTCGGCGCGCGCCGCCGACAAGAGTGCCGACTGCACCATCGCCTCGCGGGTGACCGCGCGCGCCTCGACCGGCGTGTTCGACTTGGAGTTCTCGTCCATCAGGTGCGTCAGCAACTCCTGATCGAGCGAGCCCCAGTTGGCGCCGATGCGAACCGGCTTGTTGTGCTTGATCGCCATCTCGACGATGGCGGAGAACTGGCGGTCCTTCTTGTCCTTGAAGCCGACGTTGCCGGGATTGATGCGGTACTTGTCCAGCGCCTCGGCGCAGCCGGGATGGTCGGCGAGCAGCTTGTGGCCGATGTAGTGGAAGTCGCCGACGATCGGCACTTCGCAGCCGATCTTGAGCAGGCGCTCCTTGATCTTCGGCACCGCCGCGGCGGCCTCGTCGCGGTCGACCGTGATGCGGACGATTTCCGAGCCGGCGTTAGCCAGCGCCGCCACCTGGCGGACGGTCCCGTCGATATCGGCGGTGTCGGTGTTGGTCATCGACTGGACGACGACCGGGGCGCCGCCGCCCACCGTCACATTGCCGACCCGGACCGGCACCGATTGGCGCCGCACCGCCTGCATTCCAGCCTCTGGCATCGCTTGTTCCATGGCAGATATATAGCCTTACCGGGGCCGGTTGACGAGTATCAGCCCCGCCGCCACCAGCACCACCGCCAGGGCAAAAGCGGGGGTCAGCGGCTCGCCCAGCACCAGATGACCCGCCGCCACTCCGAAAAGCGGGGTCAAAAAGGTGAAGGCCGAGAGCCGGCTGGCCGAGAATTTGACGATCAGCGCGAACCACAGGCTGAACGTCGTGCCGACCACGAGGGTCTGGTAGGCGAGCGAACCCAGCGCCACCGCCGACGGCATGGCCGCAATGCGCTCGCCGAAGGCGAGCGCGCCGGCCGCCGCGACCAGGGCGCCAATCCCGATCTGATAAAGCAGCGTCTTTTCCGGCGAGACGCGGGCCAACGTGCTCGCCTTGATGATGAGCGTGGTGGCGGCCCAACCTGCGGCGGCGAAGGCCATCATCACATCGCCCAGCAGTTGATCGGGCGAGGACGCCGGCGCCGGCACGCCGAACGCCACCAGCATGCCGACGAAGGCCATCAGCAGCCCAAGCCACTGCATCAACCCGAAGCGATCGCCGGGAAAAAACCAGCGCGCGCCGATCGTCACGAAGAACGGCGCGAGATAGATGAACAGCACCGCCCGCGACGCCGTGGTGTAGAGAAGCCCGCGGTAGATCAGGAGAAATTCGAGGCCAAACAGCGCGCCCGCCATGAGCCCGGCCATGAGCGTGCCGTCCCGCGCCGCAATCTGCAGGCCGCGCCACCGCATGATGCCGAGCACCATCAGCGTCGCCAGCGCCGAGCGGATCGCGCATTGGGTGAGCGGCGGCACCTCGTGAATCGCGAGCTTCACCGCCGGCTGGTTGAAGCCCCAGGTGAGGCAAATGAACACCACCAGCACCATGCTGGCGGCGTCGAGCGACCGCGTGTGACTCGCCGGGACTTCCGCCATCAGGAATGGTCGTGCTGCCGGCAGTGCGCGCAGACGCCGCCGATCTCGATCACCGGCGCCTTGGGCGTGAAGCCCGCCGCGCGCGCGGCGGCCTTGAGTTGATCGGTCACGCCGGCGGAGGCGGCCTCGCCCACCGCCCCGCAATGCTCACAGATCAGGAACACCACGAGGTCGCCGGTGTCGTGGTTGTTGACGCAGGCGACGAAGGCGTTGCGGCTCTCGATGCGATGCACGAGGCCGTTGTCGCGGAGGAAATCGAGCGCTCGATAGATGGTGATCGGCGCCGGCCTCGCGCCGCTTACCGCGGCGCGGTCCATGATCTCGTAGGCGCCGAGCGGCTTGTGACTTTCGAGCAGCACCTCCAGCACCTGGCGGCGGATCGGAGTGAGCCGCTGCGAGCGCTGCGCGCACAGCGTCTCGGCGTGCGCCAGCGCGTCGGCGGTGCACCGCTCATGGTCGTGATCGGGGGCGTGGAAGACCGGTTGCGACATCAGGAGGATATAAGCCGGACGATTGTGGGTGCCGGCCAGGGGATTGTAGCCGGTCCGGCCCCAATCGCAGCAAATTGACGCCTTGAAAATTTAATGTTGCAATTCAGCAATAGCATCACCACGTTCGCATCGCACCCTGCCGGAGGCCTCCGACATCATCGGCACATGATATTTTAATTCGATTTATCAACGGCTTAAGGAACACAGGACCGCGCTTGATGAACATTTTCTCCCGCGCCCTCGGCCGCACCGGCCGGACCAAGCCCGGCAACGGCAGGAAGCGCATCAACCTCGCGTTGCAGGGCGGCGGCGCCCACGGCGCGTTCACCTGGGGCGTGCTCGACGAGTTGCTGGAGGACGGGCGGATCGAAATCGAGGGGATTTCTGGCACGTCGGCCGGCGCGGTCAACGCGGTGATGGTGGCCGACGGGCTCGCCCGCGGCGGCCCGGCGGAAGCGCGCAAGCGCCTCGGCGATTTCTGGCGTGCGGCAAGCCGGGACGGCGACATGTCGAGGTTCAATCGCGCCATCTCCGAACGGCTGTTCTCGCTCATCCCGATCGCCGGCGGGCCGGTGAAGGCCTGGTTCGACACGATGGCGAGCTATCTCTCGCCCTACGACGTCAACCCGCTCAACATCAATCCGCTGAAAGACCTCATCGTCCGCTTCGTCGACTTCGAAGCGGTGAAGAAAAGCGGAATGCCGCTCTTCATCGCGGCGACCAACGTGCACACCGGCCGACTGCGCGTGTTTCCCTGCGACAGGATCGACGCCGAAGTGGTGATGGCATCCGCGGCGCTGCCCTACGTGTTCAAGGCGGTCGAGATCGAGGGCGTGCCCTACTGGGATGGCGGCTACACCGCCAACCCGCCGATCTATCCGTTCTTCCGCACCACCGACAGCGAGGACGTGCTGGTGGTGCAGATCAATCCGGTGCTGCGTGCGTCGACGCCCAAGACCTCGCAGGAGATCGTCAACCGCATCAACGAGATCACGTTCAACGCGTCGCTCATCTCCGAGTATCGCGCCATCGAGTTCGTGCGGCGGCTGATCGACGAGGGCGCGCTGAAGCACGGCACCGGGCCGGGCGAATACCGGCGCATCAACGTGCACCGGGTCGATCTGGGCTTCGTCGGCAAGAAGCTGACGCCGGAGAGCCGGCTGAACACCGACTACGATTTTTTCGAGATGCTGCATCGCGCCGGCCGCCGCTCGGGCCGCCGCTTCCTCGACCGGCATTTCGACGACATCGGCGTGCGCTCGACGATCGACCTGCGCGACGAAATGCGCGCCGAGGGCGGCGAGGAACTGCCGGCGGGCGTGGACCGGCTGGCGCGGTAACCCTCGCCACGTCATTCCGGGGCGCGCCGACGGCGCGAACCCGGAATCTATAACCCGCAGTATCTGAGTCGCAAGCACAGGGGGTTATGGATTCCGGATCGCCGCTTCGCGGCGTCCGGAATGACAACCGAGAGGTCTAACTACTGCGCCTCCAGCCCCGCGGTCTTCGCCACGTCGCGCCAGCGGACCACCTCCTCGGCGATCAGCTTGCCGAACGCCTCCGGCGACGACAGCGCCGCCTCCGCGCCGATGTTCTCGAGCTGCTTCTTCACACTGTCGCGCGACAGAACCTCGGTCAGCGCCTTGTGCGTCCTCGCGACGATCTCCTTCGGCACGCCCGCCGGATAGACCATGCCGTACCAGCCGTTCACCTCGAAGCCCGGCATGCCGGATTCGATCATGGTCGGCACGTTGGGCATGGAGGGAAAGCGCTTGCCGGTGGCGAGCGCGATGAGCTTGAGCTCGCCCGAGGCGACCTGCCCGCGCACCGCGTGGGCGAGATCGACCGCATAGGCCACGTCCTTGCGCAGAAGCGCCGTCACCACCTCGCCGGTGGTGCGGAACGACACGGCCTGCGCCTGCAAGCCCGCGCGCTGGCGAAACAGCTCGGCGGTGAGATGCTGCGTCGAGCCCACGCCGACCGTGGCGTAGTTGTATTTTCCCGGCTCCTTCTTGATGACCTCGATCAGGCCTTTCAGGTCGTTCGCCGGAAAGTCCTTTTGCGCGACGATGGCGATGGCGGAATTGGCGATGATGCCGACCGGCTCGAAGTCCTTCACCGCGTCGTAGGCCTGCGACTTGATCATGGCGGCCGCCACCGTGTGGCCGGTCGAGATCATCAGCGCGTTGTAGCCGTCCTTGGTGCCCTTCGCGACGAGATCGCCGGCGATGGTGCCGCCGGCGCCGGGCTTGTTCTCCACCACGATGCGCTGGCCGAGCGCGTCGCCCAGGGGCTCGGCGACGATGCGGGTGGCGACGTCGGTGCCGCCGCCGGCGCCGAAGCCCACCATCATGCGGATCGGCCGCGACGGCCAGGCATCCTGCGCCGCGGCCGGTGATGCCGGCAGCGCCGCAAATGCCGCGGCGGCCAATGCGATTCTGATCGCAAGGTTTTGCATGCTGTCCCTCCCAAGACGGTTCCGGCTTTTCGCCGATTTTATTCTGACAGAAAACGCGCCCAGCGGCGTCCGGTCAAGCGCATGATTTGTGCGGCTGCATGATACACTGGTGGGGATGCAGCCCCCGCTTGTCACCGCGGAGATCGGACCGGCGCAGATCGAGGTCACGGTCGCCGACATCGTCACGCTCGCGGTCGACGCCATCGTCAACGCCGCCAACGCTTCGCTGCTGGGCGGCGGCGGGGTCGATGGCGCGATCCACCGCGCCGCGGGGCGAGAGCTTCTCGATGAATGCCGGGCGCTCGGCGGCTGCGCGACCGGCGGCGCCAGGATCACGCGCGGCTATGGTCTGCCGGCCAGGCACGTCATCCATGCCGTCGGCCCGGTATGGAGCGGCGGCGAGAGCGGCGAGCCGGATCTGCTCGCCTCCTGCTATCGCACGGCGCTCGATCTCGCCGCTGAGCACGGCCTGCAATCCATCGCATTCCCGGCGATCTCGACCGGGGTGTATCGCTTCCCGGCGGGCCTCGCGGGTCGGATCGCGGTGGGAACGGTGGTGTCGGAAATCTCCGCCGATCCGCGCGGCATCGAGCGGGTGGTGTTCTGCTGCTTTTCGAACGAGTCAGCAGACCATCACATCAATGCACTCGCGGAATTGGGATTGGTTTAGCCGCGGCGTGTCCCGCACGCGGTGCAGCGCGTTAGCGGTGCACCGCAGATGCGGGACCCCGGTTCCTTTCACCAAGCAACCGGGGTCCCGGGTCTGCAGCGCGTCATTTCATGCCGCGCTGCGCCCGGGACACGAGGCTCACACCTTCGGATCGACGTCGAGACGGATGACAAGCCCCGTAAGCTGCGGCGACGCCGCCGGATAGATCTTCATCACCGCCGGGTCGTGGCCGGGCACGATGTGGTTGCGCGAGGATGCGAGCCTTTTCAAGGTCTCGTAGCCTTCGAGAACCTCGCCGAGATTGTATGTGGTCGGGAAGATGCGCGCCTCGTCGAGATGCGGGAACAGATGAACCGCGTCGGCGGCGAGCATGACGAAGCCGCGCTTGGTCTTCACCCGGATGCTCTGCAGGCCCATGGCGTGGCCGCCGATGTGGTGCAGCGTGATGCCCGGCGCAAGCTCGCTCACGCCGTCGTGGAAGGTGACGCGGCCGGCGAACACCTTGCTCAGCATCGAGACGACGTAGCCCTCTTCATACGAGTTGCGGAGCTGCTTGTGGCACATGCAGCGTCCGGTGCAGTAGTTCATCTCCTTGTCCTGCACGTGGTAGCGGGCGCGCGGGAACATATCGACGTTGCCGCAGTGGTCGTAGTGCATGTGGCTGATGATGATGTCTTCGACCTTGTCCGGCTCGACGCCGAGCCGTTTCAGACCCTGGTCGATCGGGGTGATGACGGTGCGGCCGCGCCTGGTCCCAACCGGCTGATCGAAGCCGGTGTCGACCAGGAAGGTGCGCTTGTCGTTCTTGATCACCCAGACGAAATAGTCGAGCGGCTGCAGCACGTCGTGCGGATCGCCGCCAATGTAGTTCTCCGCGGCCTTGCGCTGATGCTCGGCGTAGCGGACCGCGTAGACCTCCCAGATATCGTCGCTCATGGCCGCCCTCCTATTTCTTCTTGGCGCGCATCTGCACGCCGGCGCGCTTCTCCACCGTCTTGGCAAGCTCCGTGAAATCGGAGTTCGCGCCGTGCTCGGCAAGCGCCGCCTCCCACAGGCTGCCGACCGCCTTCGCCACCTCGAGCGGAATTCCGTAATCCTCGGCCTCCGCCAGGAACAGCCGCACGTCCTTCACCATCAGGGCCATGCCGAAGCCGTAGTCGAACGTGCCCGGCAGCACCGAGCGGGGAAACTTCTGCGTGGTCGCGGTGTTCATGCCGCTGCCGGCGTTGATCACGTCGCACATCAGGCCCGGATCGAGCCCGGCCTTCACGCCCATGGCGATCGCCTCGGAGCTTGCCGCCATGCCGGTGGCGGAGAGGAAGTTGTTGGCGAGCTTCATGCTCTGCGCCATGCCGGGCTTGTCGCCGCAATAGAACACCTTGCCGAACACTTCGAGCGCGGAGCGGATGGGCTCCACCTCCTCCTTCGGACCGGACACCATCACCGCGAGCGTGCCCTTCTCCGCGCCGGCCACGCCGCCGCTCACCGGGCAGTCGATCTGCACGATGTTGCGGGCCTTGAGAATCTCCGCGGTCTTGACCGCCGCGCGCGAGCCGGTGGTGGAGAGATCGACGTAGCGCCGCACGCGGTTGCCGCGGATCAGGCCGTCGTCGCCGCTTACCACCTTCAGGCCGATGTCGAGCGAGGGCAGGCTCGTCATGATCGTCTCGACCCGGTCGGCGACCTCGGCCGGCGAGCGTGCGGCGTCCGCGCCGAGCTTGACCAGCGACTCCATCGCCTCCTTGCGCGCGTCGAACACGGTGAGCTTGTGGCCGGCCTCGATGAGGCGCCGGCTCATCGGGCCGCCCATGTTGCCGAGGCCGATGAATCCGATTTCCATTTCAGTTTCCTCCGAAGACAGTGCGAGTTATTTGTTCGAGACCTTACCAGCATTCGGCGCAAATTCGGCACGCACCTTTTCGCTGTGCTCGCCGATGCCCGGCACCGGCCCGTACTTTCGCGGCGCGCCGGCCCAATGCGCAGCCGGCGCGGGATAGGAAAGCGGGCCGCCTGGGGAGCCGACGTCGATGCGGCGCAGATGCGGATGGTTGGCAAGCTCGCCCGGGCCGTTGACGCGGCCGAAGGCGATGTCGGCCGCGGCGAGCTTCTCAACCAGCGCATCGACGTCGAGCGCGCCGAACGCCGCAGCGACCTTGCCGTCGGTTTCAGCCCGCCGTTTCACCCGCTCGATGTTGGTCGCGAAGTTCGGATCGGCGGCGAGCGCCGTGTCGCCCAGAACCTTCGCCGCCAGCTCCCGCCACTCCCGATCGCTCTGGATCGAGATCAGGATGTCAGCGCCGTCCTTCGACTTGAACACGCCATAGGGCGCGATCGAGGTGTGCGCGAGGCCGATGCGCTTGGGCGGCACGCCGCCCTCGTGCTGCAAGAGCGGCGTGGTCATCCAGTCGGCCATGCCGTCGAACATCGACACCGAAATCGCCGCGCCCTCGCCGCTGCGGGTGCGCGCGATCAGCGCTTCGAGAATCGCCTCGTAGGCATTCATGCCGGCGCCGATGTCGCAGACCGAGACGCCGACGCGGGCCGGCGCCTCGGGCCCGCCGGTGACCGAGGCCAGGCCTGCCTCGGCCTGGATCAGCATGTCGTAGGCCTTGCGTGCGGCGTAAGGCCCGGTGTCGCCGTAGCCTGACACCGAGCAGACGATCAGCTTGGGGTAATCGCGGCGCAGGCGCTCGACGGGAAACCCGAGCTTGCCCACCGCGCCGGGCTTGAGGTTCTGGATGAACACGTCGGCCTTCGCCAGCATCGCTTCGAGCAACGCCTTGTCTTCTTGCTTCGCGAGATCAAGAACCAACGACTCCTTGCCGCGGTTGAGCCAGACAAAGTAGGTGCTCTGCCCCTGCGCGAGCGCGTCGTAGCCGCGCGCGAAATCGCCCTCTGGCCGCTCGATCTTGATGACGCGAGCGCCAGCGTCCGCCAGCCGGCACGAGCACATCGGCGCGGCGACGGCCTGCTCCAGCGAGACGACGAGGATGCCTGAGAGCGGGAGGGTCATGCTCAGACCTATAGTTCGTCATGCCCGGCTTCATGCCGGGCATCCACGCCTTCCTTACTTGTAAAGGCGTGGATGGCCGGGACAAGCCCGGCCATGACGGTGGTGAATGGGCGTGCGCTGTGCCCAACCAACGTCAATACGACCTGGGCAATCCGAGCACGTGCTCGGCGATGTAGGACAGCACCAGATTGGTCGAGATCGGCGCCACCGTATACAGCCGCGTCTCGCGGAACTTGCGTTCGATGTCGAACTCCTCGGCGAAGCCGAAGCCGCCGTAGGTCTGCACGCACATATCGGCCGCGGCCCAGGACGCCTCGGCGGCGAGCTGCTTCGCCATGTTGGCCTGCTCGCCGCAATCCTCGCCCGCCTCGTAGAGCGCGGCGGCCTCGCGCACCATCAACTCGGCCGCGCGCATCTGCATGTAGCAGCGCGCGATCGGGAACTGCACGCCCTGGTTCTGGCCGATCGGCCGGCCGAACACGGAGCGCTCTTTTGCATACGCGGATGCCCGGTCGATGAACCACTTCGCGTCGCCGATGCACTCGGCGGCGATGAGGATGCGCTCGGCGTTCATGCCGGAGATGATGTAGCGAAAGCCCTTGCCCTCCTCGCCGATCAGGTTCTCCGCCGGCACCTTCATGTTGTCGAAGAACACCTCGGTGGTGGCGTGGTTCATCATGGTGCGGATCGGGCGGATGGTGAGGCCCTTGTCCTTCACGGTCCGCATGTCGACGAGGAACACGGAAAGACCTTCGGTGCGCTTCTTGATCTGCTCGCGCGGCGTGGTGCGCGCCAAGAGCAGCATCAGGTCGGAATGCTCGGCGCGCGAGGTCCATATCTTCTGGCCGTTGACCACGTAGTCGCTGTTGCCTTCGCGCACCGCGGTGGTCCGCAAACTCAGCGTGTCGGTGCCCGAGGTCGGCTCGGTCACGCCGAATGCCTGCAGCCGCAACTCGCCCTTGGCGATGCCGGGCAGATACTTCTGCTTCTGTTCGGCGCTGCCATGCCGCAGCACCGTGCCCATGGTGTACATCTGCGCGTGGCAGGCGGCGCCGTTGCAGCCGGCGTGATGGATTTCCTCCATGATTGCCGCCGCCGCCGACATGGTCAGCCCGCTGCCGCCGTACTCCTCGGGGATCAGCGCCGCGAGAAAGCCCGCCTTGGTCAGCGCCTGGACGAACGCGGTCGGATAGTCGCGCTCGCGATCGACCATGCGCCAGTATTCGCCGGGGAATTCCGCGCACAGGGCGCGCACCGCCTCGCGGATCGGCTCAAGCTCGGCGTCGCTGGCGGCGCGCGGGCTCATCCCCTGATCTCGGCGCGGCCGTTGCTCATCGCCACGATGTTGCGCTCCGGCACCAGCGCGCGGAAGCTCACCACGTTGCCGTCGCGCCAGATTTCGGTGCGGATGGTCTCGCCGGGGAACACCGGCGCGGAGAAGCGCCCGCTCATCGCGGTCATGCGCGAGGGATCGTAGCCGCAGACGCTTTTCAGGAGCGCGTGGCTGACCACGCCGAAGGTGCCGAGCCCGTGCAGGATCGGCCGCGGGAACCCCGCGGCCTTCGCCACATCGAGATCGGCGTGCAGCGGATTGAGGTCGGCGGAGAGGCGGTAGACCAGGGCCATCTCCGGCCGCGTGCCGAGATCGCACACAAGATCGGAAGCGCGCTCGGGCAGCTTGTGCGTCGGCGGGCTTTCGCGCGGCGGCCCGCCGAAGCCGCCGTCGGCGCGGGCGAACGTGGTCTGCGTCACGGTCGCGATCAATTCGCCGCTCGCCTTGTCGGTGATCCGGCGCTCAGTGTAGACGACGGCGCCCTTGCCCTCGCCCTTGTCGATGACCTCCAGGATGCGCGTCTTGCCGACGACGGTGCCGCGCGGCTTCACCGGCGCGTTCAGCGTGAAGCCCTGCTCGCCGTTGACGATACGCACCCAGTCGATGCCGGTGTTGAGGTCCTTGACCCAGAAGCCGGGGTAGCCAAGCAGGCAGGCAAACGACGGCAGCGCCTTAAGGTTTTTTTCGTAGACGAAGTCGAGTTGCGCGCGGTCGGTCGGATCATGGCCGAGGCCGACGCCCAGCGCGTAGAGCATCGTGTCCTTTTCGCCGTAGCTGTGTTCGGCGTCGGGAATTTTCAACGCCATGAGCTTTTCGTAATTTATCGTCATCGGTGCTTCCGTCATGGCCGGGCTTGTCCCGGCCATCCACGCCTTGCTCTATTGCCAGCCTAAAGGCGTGGATGCCCGGCACAAGGCCGGGCATGACGCCGTGGTGAGGCCTCACATCATATCGGGTCCCACGAGAAAACGTCGCCCGAGCGGTCGAGCGGCGTGAACGAGGGGCCGAACGCTCCCTTGAGCTGCGCATCGAGCTTGTCCGGCGTCCATCCGTCGGAGCGATGGATCGAGCGGATCGGCCGCGTCTGGTTGAACAGGAACACCTCGTTGTTGCGCACGGAAAAAATCTGCCCGGAGATGCCTGCGGCCTTTTCGGAGCCGAGATAGACCGCGAGTGGCGCGATCTTTTCCGGCGTCATCTGCTGCAGCCGCGCCACCCGCTCCTTCTCGGCGTCGGTCTCGGTCGGGATCGAGCCGATCATGCGGCCCCAGGCGAACGGCGCGATGGCGTTGGAGCGCACGTTGAAGCGCTGCATGTCGAGCGCGATGCCGCGCGACAGGCCGACGATGCCCATCTTCGCCGCCATGTAATTGGCCTGGCCGAAGTTGCCGATCAGGCCCGACGTCGATGTCATGTGGATCATCGAGCCGGAGTTCTGCTCGCGGAAGTGCGTCGCGCAGGCGCGGCTCATGCTGAACGAGCCGTGCAAATGCACCATGATCACGTCGGACCAGTCCGACCAGCTCATGCGATGGAAGATCTTGTCGCGCAGGATGCCGGCGTTGTTGACCAGGATGTCGACGCGGCCGAAGGCGTCAAGCGCCGCCTGCACGACCTTGTCGCCGTTCGCGGGCTCGCCGATCGAGAGCGTCGAGGCGATTGCCTGGCCGCCCGCCTTCTTGATCTCGTCGACCACCTCCTGCGCCGGCCCCGCGTCGCCGCCCGAACCATCGAGCGCCGCGCCCACGTCGTTGACCAGAACCTTGGCGCCCTCCTCCGCCATCAGCATGGCGATGGCGCGGCCAATGCCGCGGCCCGCCCCGGTGACGATGGCGACTTTATCTTGAACAATCCCTGGCACTGATCCCTCCACGTCATGCCCGGCCTTGTGCCGGGCATCCACGCCTTACTCGCCTATCCTTTTAAAGGCGTGGATGGCCGGGACAAGCCCGGCCATGACGGGGCAACGGCAGCGCCTTAGCCCCACACCTCGTCCGCCACCTCGACGATCATCCGAAGCTTCGCCCATTGCTCATCCTCGGTGAGCGTGTTGCCCTCCTCGGTCGAGGCGAAACCGCATTGCGGCGACAGCGCGAGCTGATCGAGCGGGACGAATTTTGAAGCCTCGTCGATGCGGCGCTTGATCGCGTCCTTGGATTCGAGCTTTCCGGTCTTGGTGGTGACGAGGCCGAGCACGACGATCTTGCCCTTGGGAACGAGCCGCAGCGGCTCGAAGCCGCCGGCACGCTCGCTGTCGTACTCCATGAAATAGCCGTGCACGTTGGTGCGGTGGAACAGCACCTCGGCCTCGGCCTCGTAGCTGCCCGCCCCCATGAAGGTCGATTTGTAGTTGCCCCGGCACAGATGCATCGTGACGGTCATGTCGGCGGGAATGTCCGACATCGCCACGTTGATCAGATCGGCGTAGAGCGGTCCGAGCTTTTCCGGATCGTCGCCCCGTTTTGTCATCTGCTCGCGATACTTCGGATCGCACAGCATGGCGATGAACACCTCGTCGAGCTGGAGATAGCGGCAGCCGGCGTCGGCAAAACCGCGCACGGCTTTCTTGTAGGCCTGGCCGAGATCGGAGAAGAAAGCATCCATCCCCGGATAAACCTGCTTGTCGATCGGCGTCATCATCGGCCGGCCGTAGATCGCCGACGGCGCCGGGATGGTGATCTTCGGCGTGCGCTGGGTGTGCGCGGCGACGAACTTGAAATGCTCGACCATCGGATGGGGACCTGCCATGCCGAGCTTGCCCGTGACCTGGACGCCTTCGTTCCGCGTGTTCACGGCCGCGAACTTCACGCCCGCGTCCATGATGTGCTTCTCGGCGCCGTCGAGGCCCCAGAGGAAGTCGAGGTGCCACCACGAGCGGCGAAACTCGCCGTCGGTGATGGCGTGGAGGCCCATCTCCTCCTGCTTCTTGATGATGCGCTCGATCTCGCGATCCTCGATCGCTTTCAGAGCGTCGGCGCCGATCTCGTCACTGGCGCGCTTCGCCCGCGCCTCATGGAGCGAGGCGGGGCGCAGCAGGCTGCCGACGTGGTCGGCGCGGAAGGGGGGCTTTGTACGGTTCATGGTCGCTTCTCTTGCTTGTCCCGGACGCGGTGCGGCACGACGTGCTGCCCCGCTGATCCGGGACCCCGGTTACTTAAGAAAGCTGGGTCCCGGGTCTGCAGCGCGTCATTTCATGCCGCGCTGCGCCCGGGACACGAGGCCCTACCTGCCCCACACCTCATCTGCTATCTCCACGATCATGCGGAGCTTCGCCCATTGTTCCTCTTCCGCGAGGATGTTGCCCTCCTCGCTCGACGCAAATCCGCATTGCGGCGACAGGCAGAGCTGGTCGAGGGGCACGTACTTCGCCGCCTCGTCGATGCGGCGCTTGATCTCGTCTTTCGATTCCAGCGTGCCGGTCTTCGAGGTGACGAGGCCGAGCACCACCTGCTTGCCCTTCGGCACGAAACGCAGCGGCTCGAAGCCACCGGCGCGGTCGGAATCGTATTCCATGAAGTAGCCGTGGACGTTGATGGTGTTAAACAGCGTCTCCGCCACCGGCTCGTAGCCGCCCGAGGCGATGAAGGTGGAGCGGAAGTTGCCGCGGCACAGATGCATGGTGATGGTCATGTCGGCGGGAATGTCCGACATCGCCGCATTGATCATCCGGGCGTAGGCGGCGGGCAACTCCTCCGGATTTTCGCCGCGGTCGCGCACCTGCTGAATGAGCTTCGGATCGCAGAGATAGGTCAGGTTCACCTCGTCGAGCTGCAGGTAGCGGCAGCCGGCGTCGGCGAAGGCACGCACCGCCTTGCGGTAGGTCTGGCCGAGGTCGCGGTAGAAATCCTCCATGTCGGGGTAGATCGCAGCCGGCACGGCGTCGCGGCCGTCGCGGAAGTGCACCGCCGAGGGCGACGGGATCGTCATCTTGGGCGTCTGCCGGGTGTGTGCCTTCAGGAACTTGAAGTGCTCGATCATCGGATGGGTGTCGAAGTCGCCGAGCTTGCGCGCAACGCGGATGAGGTCTTGCTTCGGCTGAATCCCGCCCTGGAAGGCGACCTTGCGCTGGCCCTTGTACATCTCGATACCCGGCAGCGCCGCGATGAAATCAATCTGCCATGACTTCCGGCGGTTCTCGCCGTCGGTGATAGATTTGAGGCCTGTCGCCTCCTGCTTCTCGATCAAGATTTCGATCTCGCGGTCCTCGACCGCCTTTAGCTGCTCGGGCGCGATCTCGCCGCGCTCCTTTTTCGCGCGGGCGTCTTTCAGCGCGGCCGAGCGCAGCAGGCTGCCGACATGATCGGCGCGGAAGGGGGGCTTGGTACGCTGCATCGTTTCTCTTTCTTGTCCCGGACGCGGTGCGGCACGAAGTGCTGCACCGCCGATCCGGGACCGTTCCAAACTTGGAATGTGTAACGGTCCCGGGTCTGCAGCGCGACATCTCATGCCGCGCTGCGCCCGGGACACGAGTCTCACTTCCCCCAAACCTCTTCCGACAGTTCCACGATCATCCGCAGCTTCGCCCACTGCTCGTCCTCGGCCAGGATGTTGCCCTCTTCCGTGGAAGCAAAGCCGCACTGCGGCGAGAGGCAGAGCTGGTCGAGCGAGATGTACTTCGCCGCCTCATCGATGCGGCGCTTGAGCTCGTCCCGGGATTCCAGCGTGCCGGACTTCGAGGTGACGAGGCCCAGCACCACCATCTTGCCCTTCGGCACGAAGCGCAGCGGCTCGAAGCCACCGGCGCGCTCCGAATCGTACTCCATGAAATAGGCCTGGATGTCGATCTCGTTGAACAGGATTTCCGCCACCGGCTCGTAGCCGCCGGACGCGACGAAGGTCGACTGGAAGTTGCCGCGGCACAGATGCATCGCCGTCATCATGTCCGGCGGCACGTCGGAAATCGCCGCGTTGATCATCCTGGCGTAGTCATGCGGCATCTTGTTCGGATCGTCGCCGCGCTCGGTGACCTGCTGGCGCAATTTCGGATCGCAAAGGTATGTGAAGTTCACCTCGTCGAGCTGGATGTAGCGGCAGCCGGCGTCGGCGAAGGCGCGAACGGCCTTGCGGTAGCTCTCGCCGAGATCGCGATAAAAATCCGCCATGTCGGGATAGATCGCCTCCGGCACCGCCGAGCGGCCGTAGCGGAAGTGCAGCGACGACGGCGACGGGATCGTCATCTTTGCCGTCTGCTTCGTATGCGACTGGACGAACTTGAAATGCTCGATCATCGGATGGGTCGAATACGAGCCGAGCTTGCCGATGACGCGCAGCATCATCGGCTTGGGCTGCTTGCCCTGGAACTTGATCTTGCGCTCGCCGAGATAGGCCTCGACGCCGTCGAGCTTGCCGAGAAAGTCGTAGTTCCAGAACGCGCGGCGGTATTCGCCGTCGGTGATCGACTTGAGCCCCACCGCCTCCTGCTTCTCGATGATCGCCTCGATCTCGCGATCCTCGATGGCCTTGAGCTGCTCGGCGGTGATTTCGTTGGTCTCGCGTTTGGATCGCGCGTCCTTCAGCGCCGAGGAGCGCAGCAGGCTGCCGACGTGGTCGGCACGGAACGGGGGTTTGGTTCTTTGCAACTCACTCGCTCCTGTCATGCCCCGCGAAGGCGGGGCATCCAGTAACCCCTGCAATAACGGCCATACTTCCACGTCTGCGATTACTGGATCGCCCGCCTTCGCGGGCGATGACAGCCGCGGGTCACTTCCCCCAAACCTCGTCGGCCAGTTCCACGATCATCCGCAGCTTCGCCCACTGCTCGTCCTCGGCCAGCACGTTGCCCTCCTCGGTCGAGGCGAAGCCGCATTGCGGCGACAGGCAGAGCTGGTCGAGCGCGACGTATTTCGTGGCCTCGTCGATCCGCCGCTTGATCGCGTCCTTGCTTTCGAGCTTGCCGCTCTTGGAGGTGACGACGCCGAGCACGACGATCTTGTTGCCCTTGGGGAGGAAGCGCAGCGGCTCGAACCCGCCGGCGCGGTCGCTGTCGTATTCGAGGAAATAGCCGTCGAGCTTGACCTCGCCCAGCAGCCGCTCGGCGATCGGCTCATAGCCGCCGCTGGCGATGAAGGTCGAGCGGAAGTTGCCGCGGCATGAGTGCAGCGTAATCACCATGTCGGCGGGCTTGCCTTCGAGCGCCTTGTTGGTCATCGCCGCATACCTGGCCGGCAGCGAATCCGGGTCGTCGCCGCGGCCTTTCGACTTCTCGCGCTCGCCCGGATCGCACAGCATCGACCAGGCGGTGTCGTCCATCTGCAGATAGCGGCAGCCGGCGTCGTAGAAGGCGCGGATCGCGCCCCGGTAGGCCTTGGCGACGTCGTCGAAGTAGGCGTCGAGCTCGGGATAGGTCTTCTTGTCGATCGATCCCCGCCCCTGCCTGAAGTGCAGCGTGCTCGGCGCCGGAATGGTCATCTTCGGCGTCACCTTGGTGTGCGCCTTCAGGAACTTGAAGTGATCGACATGCGGATGGGTGGAGAAGCCGACCTTGTCGATCACCCGCACGCTCTCGGCCTTGGTGGTGACGCCGGCGAACTTGATGCCCTCGCCGACCGTGTACATCTCGACGCCGTCGAGGTCCTTGTAGAAATCGAACTGCCACCACGAGCGGCGGAACTCGCCGTCGGTCGCGAGCTGCAGGCCGACCTCCTCCTGCTTCCTCACGATTGTTTCGATCTCGCGATCCTCGACCTGGCGAAGCTGCTCGGCCGTGATCTCACCCTTGGCATGCTTCGCGCGCGCGTCCTTCAAGGGCGCGGTGCGCAACAGGCTGCCGACATGGTCGGCGCGGAACGGTGCTTTGGTGCGTTTCATGTTGTCCTACTTTCTTGCTTGTCCCGGACGCGGTGCAGCGTGAGCGCGAAGCGCGAAACGGTGCTCCGCTGATCCGGGACAGCTCCAGATTCCGAGTGCATAATGGTCCCGGGTCTGCGGCGCGTCATTTCATGCCGCGCCACGCCCGGGACACCAGGCCTCTACTTCCCCCAAATCTCTTCCGCGACCTCGACCACCTCGCGCATCTTCGCCCACTGCTGCTCCTCGGTCAGCACGTTGCCTTCCTCGGTCGAGGCGAAGCCGCACTGCGGGCTCAGCGCCAATTGCTCGAGCGGGACGAACTTCGAAGCCTCGTCGATGCGGCGCTTGACCGTGTCCTTGCTCTCCAGCGTGCCGCTCTTCGAGGTGATGACTCCCACCACCGCGATCTTCTTGCCCTTCGGTAGGAAGCGCAGCGGCTCGAATCCGCCGGCGCGCTCGCTGTCGTATTCGAGGAAGTAGCCGTCGTAGTTGCATCCGGCGAGCATCTTTTCGGCCACCGGCTCGTAGCCGCCCGACGAAATCCAGGTGGAGCGGAAATTGCCGCGGCAGACATGGGTGGTGATGACCATGTCGGCGGGCTTGTCCTTGAGGGAGTCGTTGATGACGCGGGTGTAGTCGTCGGCGATGGTCGCCGTGTTCATGCCGCGTTCCTTCGCTTTCTTCATCTCGACGTCAGAGCACAGGTAGGCCCAGGCGGTGTCGTCGAACTGCAGATAGCGGCAGCCGGCGTCGTAGAACGCCTTGACCGCCTTGCGGTACGCCGCCGACAGGTCGGAGAAGATCGCGTCGTTGTTCGGGTAGGTCTTCTTGTCGACGACGGCATTAGGCTCGAGGCGGAAATGCAGCACCGTCGGTGAAGGGATGCACATCTTCGGCATCACCTTGGTGTGCTGTTTCACGAACCTGAAGTGGTCGAGCATCGGGTGATTGCTGAAATCGATCTTGCCCGTGATGCGGATACCCTTCGGCTTGGTCTGCACGCCCTGGAACTGGATGCCGTGGTCCATCTCGTAGATCTCGACATTGTCGAGACCGTCATAGAAATCGTAGTGCCAGAACATGCGGCGGTATTCGCCGTCGGTCGCGCACTGCAACCCGACCTCTTCCTGCTTCTTGATGACCTTCGGGATTTCCTGGTCCTCGACCTTCTTCAGGTCGGCCGCGCTGATCTGGCCCTTGTCGCGCTTCGCACGCGCCTCGGTGATCGCAGCGGAGCGCAGATAGCTGCCGACGTGATCGGCGCGAAAGGGGGGCGTGGTTCTTTTCATGGGACCGTCTCCTCACTCGAAGTCTTGTTGCGTGCGCTGGACAAAGCATCGCACGGGCCGCCGTTACTGGTCGAGAACCGGCGGCGCCGTCAATCCCCCGCGTTGGCGAGCAAGCTGGCATCGCGGCTCCGTGGGACTGGTCCCATCGCCACGGTGCGGATGGGGCGACTGGGACGGAAGCCGGGTTGAATGGCCATTCTCGCGCCAAACGCGCCGAAACACTGCACTTCCCGACGGCCCACTCGCTTGCGGGTGCTCCGGCTTCCGCCGTACTATCCGGGCCGAAACCGGCCGAGCGCAAGGTCCACCCGGTTCAAATCACCCATAGGAGGGAAACGAATGATCAGACGCATTGTCGCGGCATCGGCCGCACTGGCAATTTCAGCCTCACTGGCCCACGCGCAGGAGGTCAAGGTCGGGGTCAATCTGCCGTACACCGGCATCGGCGCCGAGTTCGCGCAGTTGATCGACCGCGGCATGGAGATGTACCTCAAGCTCAATGCCGACAAGGTGAAGCCCTACAAGATCACGCTGATCAAGCGCGACGCCAAGAACCCGGGCGGCGCCGATGCCAAGATCGTGACCCAGGAGCTCCTGACTCAGGAGAAGGTCGACATTCTCGCAGGCTGGGTCTATTCGCCGAACGCGATTGCGTCGGCGCCGATCGTGACCGCCGGCAAGAAATTGTCCGTCATCATGAACGCGGGCACGGCGCACATCACCAACATGTCACCGTACTACGTGCGGACCTCCTTCAGCATGTGGCACGCCGGCTACGCCATCGGCGAAGCCGCGGCCAAGCAGCTCAAGGCCAAGACCGCGGTGGTCGGCTACACCGACTTCCCGCCCGGCAAGGACAGCCTCGCCGCCTTCAAGCGCTCGTTCGAGGCCAACGGAGGCAAGGTGATCGACGAAATCCCGATGGGCGGCGCCGGCGCGGTTCCGGACATGACGCCGTTCTTCCAGCGCGCCAAGGACAAGAAGCCCGACGTGTTCTTCGTCTTCGTCCCGGCCGGCGACCACGCCGCCGCGGTGACCAAGACCTACGGCGCGCTCGGCATGCGCCAGGCCGGCATCAAGCTGATCGGGCCGGGCGACATCACCCAGGACACCAAGCTCCAGGCGATGGGCGACGCCGCGGTCGGCCTGATCACCATGCACCACTACCACGCCGATCTCGACAACGCCGAGAACAAGCGCTTCGTCGCCGCCTGGAAGAAGGAATACGGCGCCAATACGACACCCGACTTCATGGCGGTCGGCGGCTACGACGGCATGGCGCTCATCGCGCATGTGGTGCAGCAGCTCAAGGGCAACATCGACACCGACAAGGCGCTTGCCTCCATCAAGGGCTGGAAATTCAACAGCCCGCGCGGGCCGATCTCGGTCGATCCGGACACCCGCGACATCATCATGAACGAGTATCTGTCCGAGGTGGTGAAAGGCAGCGATGGCAAGCTGCATCAGAAGGTGATCGGCAAGATCGACAACGTGAAGGACGCCTGCAAGGCTCAGAAAATCGCGCCCTGCGCCTGACCGCGATCCCGACGGCATATCGAAAAGTTGGGCCGCCGCCCCGTTTGGGCGGCGGCCTTGCTTTGAGCGACAATCGGCTGCAGCCGCCGCCCCTATGCAGCGTGGCACTCCGCGCCGTAATATTTGCTCCGGATTATTTTATTTTAGCAGCAATGGCGCCATCGCGCGCATTTAACCGGGGGGAAGCCATGGTCAAGCGTATCCTTGCAATCTCCACAGCGTTCGTCTTGTCGACCTGCCTGGCGCAGGCGCAGGAGGTGAAGGTCGGCATCGTGCTGCCGTACACCGGCATCGGCGCCGAATTCGGTCAACAGGTCGACCGCGGCATGGAGACCTACCTCAAGCTCAATGCCGACAAGGTGAAGCCCTACAAGATCACGCTGGTGAAGCGTGACGCCAAGAACCCAGGCGGCGCCGACGCCAAGATCGCAACGCAGGAGTTGCTGACGCAGGACAAGGTCGATGTGCTGGGCGGGTGGGTCTACTCGCCGAACGCCATCGCCTCCGCGCCGATCGTCGCCGCCGGCAAGAAGCTCGCGGTGATCATGAACGCCGGCACCGCGCACATCACCAAGATGGCGCCGAACTTCGTGCGAACCTCCTTCAGCATGTGGCACGCCGCGTTCGCGTTGGGCGAGGCTTCCGCCAAGCAGCTCAACGCCAAGACCGCGGCGGTCGGCTACACCGATTTCCCGCCCGGCAAGGACAGCTTGAACGCGTTCAAGCGCGGCTTCGAGGCCCATGGCGGCAAGGTGATCGACGAGATCCCGATGGGCGGCGCGGCCGCGGTGCCGGACATGACGCCGTTCTTCCAGCGCGTCAAGGACAAGAAGCCAGACGTGCTCTTCGTGTTCGTCCCGGCCGGCGACCACGCCGTGGCGGTTGTCAGGACCTACGCCGCACTCGGCATGCGCCAGGCCGGCATCAAGCTGATCGGCCCCGGCGACATCACCCAGGACATCAAACTGCAGTCGATGGGCGACGCCGCGGTCGGCCTCATCACCATGCACCACTACAACGCCGATCTCGAAAACGCCGAGAACAAGCGCTTCGTCGGCGCATGGAAGACGGCCTACGGCCCGGATACGACGCCCGACTTCACCGCCGTTGGCGGCTACGACGGCATGGCTGCGATCGTGCACGCGGCCCATGCGACCAAGGGAACGATGGATCCGGACAAGGCGCTCGCCTCGCTCCTGGGCTGGAAGTTCAACAGCCCGCGCGGTCCGATCAGCATTGACCCCGAAACCCGCGACATCGTCATGAACGAGTACCTGGTCGAGGTGGTGAAGGGCAAGGACGGCAGGCTGCACCAGAAGCTGCTCGGCAAGATCGACGCCGTGAAGGACGCCTGCAAGGCGCTGAAGGTCGGCCCCTGCGCCTGAGCGCGAAGCCGCTACACGTCTCATCCGCGATGCGGGCCGCCGCCCCCGATTGGGGCGGCGGTCGCGCTTTCCGGGCATCTGCTGCCTGGGGCGGGACGGCTTCGCTTGCAGTTTGTCGCGTTCCACCTAGAATCCGGCAAAACATGACCGGCCGAACCGGTCGGGGGGAATTCGAATGAAACATTCGCGCGCGGTGGCGCTCGGCGCTCCAATCGGGCGGGACCGCCTGTGATTTTCGGCATCGACATCGCCAGCATGGTGCTTGGCGGCTTGGCCGCGGGCATGGTGCTGTTCATCGTTTCGGTCGGCCTGTCCGTCACCATGGGGCTGATGGGCTTCGTCAACCTCGCCCACGGCGCCTTCGCCATGCTCGGCGGCTACGTGATCGTCCTGGCGATGCGCAATTGGGGCGTGGGCTTTGCGCCCGCGCTAGCGATCGGATTCGTCGTCACCGCGGCCGTGAGCGCGGTATTCGAACGGCTGCTGTATGCGCGGCTTTACCGTGCGCCCGAGCTCGACCAGGTGCTGTTCACCATCGGGCTGGTGTTCGTCATCATCGCCTCGGTGACGGTGCTGATCGGACCGGAGAACCAGCCGCTGATGCTGCCGGACGCGCTGAGGGGCCAGCTCAATCTCGGCTTCATCGAGTATCGCACCTACAGCATTTTCCTGATCGTAGTCGGCATCGTGATCGTGATCGGGCTGTGGCTTGGCTTCGAGCGCACCCGCATGGGCGCGCAGATCCGCGCCGCGGTCGATAATCGCCAAATGGCGGAATCGCTCGGCATCAACATCGACCGGCTGTTCACCATCACCTTCGCCTTCGGCAGCGGCATGGCCGCGCTGGGCGGCGGTCTCGGCGCCGAATTCCTCGGCCTCGATCCGCAGTATCCGTTGAAGTATCTGGTGTACTTCCTGATCGTGGTTGCCGTCGGCGGCCCTGGACGAATCATCGGCGCATTCTACGCGGCGGTGCTGATCGGCGTGCTCGATTTCGTGCTGAAGAAATACGTGCCGCAGGGCGGTACGCTGTTCATCTACGCGCTCACCATCCTGCTGCTGCTGTGGCGGCCGCAGGGCTTGTTTGGAAAATCGGCGTGAGTGTATTCCCGACCGCAACCGATCATCCCGCGGCGCGCGCGCTCGCCGGGCGTCATCGGCTCCGCCTGTGGGAGCCGTTGCCGTGGCTGCTGGCGCTTGCGTTCTACGTCGCGTTCCCGACCTACCTCGGGTTCGGCACCGATCTCCTCGTCACCATCCTGTTTGCGATCTCGCTCGACCTCGTGCTCGGCTATGCCGGCATCGTCACGCTCGGCCATGCCGCGTTCTTCGGCGCCGGCGCCTACACGGTGGGAATGCTGGCGTTTCACGGCATCTGGGCCGAGCCGATCACCAGCCTGATCGCGGCAGCCGCGGTGGCGGCGCTGGTCGGGCTGCTCTCGGGCCTCGTGCTGCTGCGCACGACCGGGCTGACGCTGCTCATGCTCACGCTCTGCACCATGGCGCTGCTGGAAGAAGCCGCAAACCTCGCCCACGACTGGACCGGGGGGTTCGACGGGCTGCCGAGCATCGCGATTCCGCCGTTGTTCGGCCTGTTCGAATTCAACCCGCTTTATCCGAACACGCAATACCTCTACGCGCTTGGCGTGCTGTTCATCTGCTTCGTATTCGTGCGCGTCCTGGTGTACTCGCCATTCGGCCAGAGCCTGACCGGCATCCGCGAGAACACGCTCCGCATGCACGCGGTCGGCGCGCCGGTGCGGATGCGGCTGATCGTCTGCTACACGATCTCGGCGGCGATCGCGGGCATCGCCGGCGGCCTGTGGGCGCAGGCCAACGCCTACGTCAACCTGAGCACGCTCGGCCTCGATCGCGCCGCGACGGTCCTCATTATCCTCGTGCTCGGCGGCTACGGCCGGCTGTATGGCGCATTCGTCGGCGCGGTGGCCTACATGGTGCTCTCGCACCTGCTGGCCAAGATCTATCCGACCGCCTGGCAGCTCGGCCTGGGCCTGCTGCTGGTGATCATCGCGCTCTTCGCGCGTGGCGGTATCCTCGGCGTTGGCGAGACTCTGCTGCGCTGGTTCGGCCGAAGGCGCCCGTCGCCATGACCGCGCTGCTGGAAACGCGCTCGCTCAGCAAAAGCTTCGGCGCGCTGCTCGCCACGCGCGACGTCAGCTTCACGCTGGAGGAAGGCGCGCGACACGCGCTGATCGGACCCAACGGCGCCGGCAAGACCACCTTCATCAACCTGCTCACCGGGGTGCTGGCGCCGAGCGCCGGCGAGGTGCTGCTGAAGGGCCACGACATCACGCAGGTCGAGCAGGCCGAACGCGTCAAACTCGGCATCGCGCGCACGTTCCAGATCAACCGGCTGTTCCGCGGCCTCACGGTGCTGGAGAACGTCTACATGGCGATCGCCGAGCGCGTCGGAGCGGCGCCCGACATGTTCCGCCCCGCCGGTAAGCGGCAGGACGTGATCGACGAGTCGATGGAGCTGTTGACCCGGCTCAAGCTTGCCGACATCGCCCACAAGGCCATTCCGGAACTACCCTACGGCCGCCAGCGGCTGGTCGAGCTTGCCATCACGCTCGGTCTCAAGCCGCAGGTGCTGCTGCTCGACGAGCCCGCCGCCGGCGTGCCGAGCGCCGAGAGCCATATCATCCTCGACGCGATCGACGCGCTGCCGAAGAACATCGGCGTGCTGATCATCGATCACGACATGGATCTGGTGTTCCGTTTCGCCAAGAAGATCACCGTGCTGGTTCGCGGCGCGGTGTTCGCCGAGGGCACGCCGAAGGAGATCGGCGCCAACCCCGACGTGCGCGCCGTCTATCTCGGGCAGGCCGCGCATGGCTAACGCGGTGGAACTCAAGGACGTGTCGGCCGGCTACGGCGAGACCGTGGTGCTGGAGGACGTCAACCTGTCCATCGCGCCCGGCGAGAGCATCAGCGTGATCGGGCGAAACGGCGTCGGCAAGACCACGCTGCTCGCGACCATCATGGGTCACACCACCCTGCACAAGGGCGAGGTGCTGCTGTCGGGCAGGAGCCTCAACCGCGTACCGGTGTTCCGGCGCGCGGCGGCGGGCCTGGGCTTCGTGCCACAGGAGCGCGAAATATTTCCCTCGCTCAGCGTGCTGGAGAATCTCGACGTCGGCGCGCGGCCCGGCCACTGGACCAAGGAGCGGGTGTTCGAGCTGTTCCCGAACCTCAAGGAGCGCCTGGACAACCGCGGCAACCAGCTCTCCGGCGGCGAGCAGCAGATGCTTTCGATCGCGCGCGCGCTGCTGACCAATCCGACGGTGCTTTTGATGGACGAGCCGACGGAGGGTCTCGCGCCGGTGATCGTCGAGGCGCTGACCGCGGTGCTTTTGAAGCTCCGCAGCGAGAGCCAGTTGTCGATCATCCTGGTCGAGCAGAACAGCCGCGTGGCCTTCGAATTCTCCGACCGCAGCGTGGTGCTGGACAAGGGCCGCATCGTCTATGACGGCGCGTCGGCCGCCCTCCGCGACGATCCGGAGCGGCTGGCGAAGATTATCGGGGTGTCGGAGTAGCAACGCCATGACCCTTTTACGGCGCCGATTCCTTCAGCTTGCCGCGCTCGCTACGCTTCCGGGATGGCCGCACATGGCTCACGCACAAAGCTATCCGTCGAAACCGGTGCGCTTCCTCATCGGCTTCCCTGCCGGCGGGCCGAACGACATCCTCGGCCGCATCGCCGCGCGGTGGCTGTCCGAGAAGCTCGGCCAGCCGTTCAATGTCGAGAACAAGGGCGGCCGGTCCGGCAACATCGCGACCGAGATGGCCGTGCGTGCGCCGGCCGATGGATACACCGTCCTGCTGTGCGGCCCGGCGAACGCGATCGGCGGCTCGCTCTATCCGAACCTGAGCTTCAACTTCCTGCGCGACATCGTTCCGGTCGCGGGCATCACCCGCGAGGCGCTGGTGATGGTGGTGCATCCTTCAGTGCCGGCGACGACGGTCCCGGAGTTCATCGCCTACGCCAAGGGCAACCTCGACAAGATCAAGATGGCCTCGACCGGCAACGGCAGCTCGCCGCATGTCACCGGCGAGCTGTTCAAGCAGACGGCCGGACTGAACCTCGAAGTCGTCCACTACGGCGGCGGCGGCCCGGCGCTGAAGGCGATGATCGCCGGCGAGGCGCAGATGATGTTCGAGCCGATGTCGGCGTCGATCGAGCCGGTGCGGAGCGGCAAGCTGCGCGCGCTGGCGGTGACCACCAGCGAGCGCTCGTCGGCGCTGCCGGACGTGCCGCCCATGCGCGAATTCGTCCCCGGCTACGAGGCGAGCGCGGTGACCGGCATCGGTGTGCCGAAGGGCACACCGCCGGAGATCGTCCAGGCGCTGAACAAGGCGGTGCAACTGGCCTTCGCCGATGCGGCGATGAAGGCGAAGCTCGCCGACACCGGCGGCGCGCCGCTGCCGGGGACGGCTGCGGAGTTTGCCGCGCTGATGGCGGCGGAGACCGAGAAGTGGGGCAAGGTGGTGAAGGCCGCCGGGATCAAGGCGGATTGAAATTTCCACCGTCATCACTGGGCCGCGCCGAAGGCGCGCGTCCCGGTGATCCCGACAATCTAGGCACAGCCGTGCCCTAGGAATCGAGATGGCCGGGACAAGCCCGGCCATGATGTTGAAAGGATGGCGTGCGCCGCTGAAGCGCGAAGCCCAGCCCTACGCATGCGCCTTGCGCTGCGGGTCGATGATCTTCTCCAGCTTGCCGAGTACGTGCATGCAGGGCAGCAACTGCTGCAGGCTGCCGTTCGGCTCGCGCTTCTCCTGGATCGCCTTGATGAACTCGCGATCCTCCAGCTCGATGCCGTCCATCGACACATCCACCTTCGAAACGTCGATCTTGTTGTCCTTATCGTCGCTGAGATCGTCGTAGAACGCCTTGAAGGTGCCGTTGTCGCAGATGTAGCGGAAGAACGAGCCAAGCGGCCCGTCGTTGTTGAACGACAGCGAGAGCGTCAGCATCGAGCCCGACGGCGTGCGCGCGACGATGCCCATGTCCATCGCGATGTTGAGCTGCGGATGGATCGGCCCCTGCACCGCGTAGCAGTCGGAGATGTTCTCGCCCACCTGGTACTGGAACAGGTCGATGGTGTGGGCGGCGTGGTGCCACAAGAGATGATCGGTCCAGCTCCGCGCATTGCCCGCCGCGTTGATATTCTTGCGCCGGAAGAAGTAAGTCTGCACGTCCATCTGCTGGATCTTCAGCTCGCCGCCGAAGATCTTCTTGTGGATGTACTGGTGGCTCGGGTTGAAGCGCCGCACATGGCCGCCCATCGCGGTGGCGCCGGTCTCCTTGGCGATCTTCGCGAGGTTTTCGGCGTCCTCGACCGAGTCGGTCACCGGGATTTCGACCAGCACGTGCTTGCCGGCACGCATCACCTGCTCCCCCTGGCGGAAATGCATCTTGGTCGGCGTCGTCAGGATCACCGCGTCGGCGCGCTTGATGCCTTCGGAGAGGTCGCCGGTGTAATGCGGCACGCCGTATTTCTTGGCGATGGCCGCTGTGGAGTCCTGATTGCCCCCGACCAGGGAGGTAACCTCCACGCCCGGAATCCGCTTCAACGCATCGAGATGCTTCTGGCCAAAGGCGCCTTGGCCGGCGACACAGATTTTCATGGAAACCTCTTATGGCTGGCGTTGAATATCTACGTCATTCCGGGCCGCGAGCGAAGCTCGCGAACCCGGAATCCATGACCCGCAGCAATCAAGTCACCGGCACAGGGGTTATGGATTCCGGATCGCCGCTTCGCGGCGTCCGGAATGACGGACGGAGGGGCTGTCGGCATACCGTTAGCTGCGGATACGTTGGATTTTCTGGCGCGCGGCGGCGCGCTTCAATTTTGCGGGCGCCTTCTTGCCCGCGGACTTCTTCGACGACTTCACGCGGTTCGCCAGGATGATGTGGCCGACCGCGGTGTTGGACGCCGGCACGGTGTAGAACCGATAGACCTCGTCGACCTTGTCGTCGAGCGCGCCGCGCATGATCAGCCACATCACCATTTCGACGCCCTCGGCGCCCGCCTCGCGCATCAATTCGAGATGCGACAGGCGCGTGAGCTTCTTCGGGTTTTTGGTGAGGTTGTCGAGGAAGGCGTGGTCGAACTTCGAGTTGATCAGGCCGGCGCGCTGGCCGCTGATCTGGTGGGACATGCCGCCGGTGCCGAAGATCACGACCTTCAAATCCTCGGGATAGGACTCGACCGCCCTGCGGATCGCCTTGCCGAGCATGTAGCAGCGGTTGCCGGTCGGCGGCGGATATTGCACCACGTTCACGGCCAGCGGGATCACCGGGCACGGCCACTCCTTCGGCGTGCCGAACATCAGGTTCAGCGGCACGGTGAGGCCATGATCGACCTCCATCTTGTTGCACAGCGTGAGATCGAACTCGTCGAGGATCACCGACTGGGCGATATGGGCGGCCAACTCCGGGTGGCCCTTCACCGCCGGCACAGGGCGCGGCCCCCAGCCCTCGTCGGCGATGGGGAATTCCGCCGCGGTGCCGAGCGCGAAGGTCGGGATGATCTCCACCGAGAACGCCGAAGCGTGGTCGTTGTAGACGCCGATGACGACATCGGGCTTGGCCTTGGCGATCCACTCCTTGGAGCGCTCGAAGCCTTCGAACACCCGCTGCCAGTACGGCTCTCCGGTGCGGTGATTGTCGATCGCGGCGCCGATCGCCGGCACATGCGACGACGTCACTCCTGCGATGATCCTAGCCACGGCGTTGCTTTCCCTTGCTGGACTTCGGCTTGCTTTCCTTGACGATGCTCGACCCGGCCTTGGCGTATTTGCCCGACCTGCTGCGGTTGCCCTCGACGTTGCGGCCGCCGCGCAGCATGAGGTCGGCGTAGTCCTGCTGGGTCGAACCGGTCATCACGGCCGCAAGATGCTGGAACGGATGGCCGTCGGTCGCGCCGAGCTTCGCGGTGAAGTAGATGTTGCCGCCCAGTTCGAGCATGCGGTTGTACTGGCGCTTGAGGATCGCCTCGCGCTGATCGGGTGTCAGCGGAAACTGGTCGAGGTACTTCGCCTCGTCGGCCTTGAAGGCCTTGCGGTTCTCCGCCTTCATCAGCGACATGCAGAACATGTTGAGATGGTATCCCTGCCGCGAGCGGTCGGCATCGAACACGTAGGTGCCGGGGATGTCGTCGTAGTCCTTCTCGGCAATTTTTTTCGCCGCCATCGGTGCTGCTCCGGCCGAGGTCCGAAGGACCTGCGAAAAGGCTGATATATCGATGATATATCCACCACCCCGGGTCATTGCAACGGCGGGCGGTTGCGACGGCGTGCCCCGGATGCGGTGCAATGCGACGCGAAGCGTCGTGGTGCACCGCTGATCCGGGGCCGTTACGGACGGACGATGAGCCTGGAACGGTCCCGGGTCTGCGGCGCACCGCTTCGCTACGCTCGCGCTGCACCGCGCCCGGGACACAGGATCCGCAGCTACAACCCCGCCTCACGCCAATTCGGCGCCGGCTCTTCGGGATGGCTTTTCAATCCCGCGCCGTGCACGCCGGCGATGGCGGCGTATTCGTCCTTGTCGGAGGCGTCGCCGGAAATGCCCACCGCACCGATCACGTCGCCCTTGTCGTTCAACGCCAATACCCCGCCCGGCACGGGAATGAAGCGGCCGTCGGAGGCGGCAGCGATGGCGGATTGAAACGCCGGGCGGTCCTTCAACCGGTCGCGGATGGTGCGGCTGGAAATGCCCATGCCGAGTGCACCCGCAGCCTTGCCGATAGCGATGTCGGCGCGGAGATTGCCCGAGCCGTCCTCGCGCTTGAGCAGAACCACATGGCCGCCGACGTCGAGCACCGCGACGGTGAGCGGCAGGAGCCCCGCGTCGGCGCCGGCTTTCAGCGCGCCATCGACGATCTTCTCCGCCACAGCGAGCGGCATGCTGATCTGCAGGCGATGGACATAATAATCCGCCATCTTACGCCCCGTTTGTCAGGCCCAACTCCAGTTTTGGCCTCATCCTGAGGAGCGGTCCGAAGGACCGCGTCTCGAAGGATGGGCCACACGCTCCGACTCGCCGCCCATCCTTCGAGACGGCGCTTTGCGCCTCCTCAGGATGAGGTCCGATATCTCAGCTCCAATACAGCTTCATCGGATTGTCCACGAGCAGCTTTTTCTGCAATTCCGCGGTCGGCGCGATCTTCGGGATCATGTCGACCAGCACGCCCTCGTCCGGCGCCTCCTTCGGCATGTTGGGATGCGGCCAGTCGGTGCCCCAGATCACCCGATCCGGAAAGCGCTCGACGATGGCGCGGGCGAACGGCACGACGTCGTCGTAAGGCGGGCCGGTCAGCGTGAAGCGCTCCGGGCAGGTCACTTTCGTGATCCAGCTCTTGTTGGTGTCGAGCGCCTTGAGCCAGTTCTGGAAGTACTTGCCGTTCACACCCTCTTTCACGTCCGGGCAGGCCATGTGGTCGAACACCAGCGTGGTCGGCAGCGATTTCAGGAACGGCCCCATCTCGTCGAGGTCGGCGTGCTCGAAATAGACCACGACATGCCAGCCGAGCTTGGCGATGCGCGCGGCGATCCGCTGCATCACGTCCTTCGGCGTGGAATCGACAAGCCGCTTGATGAAGTTGAAGCGCACGCCCTTCACGCCTGCGTCGTCCAGCTCCTTCAAACCGGCGTCGGTGATTTCCTCGCCGACGAAGGCCACGCCCCTGGCCTTGTTGTTGGAGGTGACCAGCGCGTCGACCAGCGCGCGGTTGTCGGTGTCGTGGCAGGTCGCCTGCACGATCACGTTCTTGTCGAAGCCGAGGAAATCCCGGCGCTGCCACAGCGTCTCCTTCGGCGCGTCGCAGGGCGTGTACTTGCGCTTGGGCGCGAACGGAAACTTCGCCTCCGGCCCGAACACATGGCAATGCGCATCGACCGCGCCCGCGGGCGGCTGGTACTTCGGCTTCGACGGGTTGGGATGGAACGGGATGTAGCCGGCACTCATGGGCACGTTGGATGTCTCCCTCATCGCGTGGTCGCCTGGAGGTTTATCAGGGCCGGCCTGTTCGTCAAAGCGGCGGCGCAAATGCGCGATACCGATCAGTTGACGAATGGAGCGTCCGACATCAGTTGCAGATCGTCGAGATAGCAGGCGGCCTGGTTACGGCCGTTCTGCCTGGCGTCGTGCATCGCCGCACGGGCCGCATGCAGGAACTGATCGACGGACCACGTTTGATCGTCATATTCCGCGACACCGATGCTGGTCGTGGCCGCCAAATGATGCCGCGACACGTCGCTGGTCGATGCCGCAAGGTTTTCCAGAATGCGCTCCGCAACTCCGAGTGCTTGGAGCAATAGCGTTTCCGGAAGCATGATCGCGAATTCCCCGCCGCAGATCCGGCCGATGTAGTCGGGCGCCCGCAGCGTTGCCTTGCAGATCGACACAAAGTGCTGAAGCACCAGATGTTCGGCGGCGTGGCCTTGAGTGTCGTCGGCCGGCTTGAAATGAACGACTTCGATCAGGAGACAGCTCAGCGGATTTCGGTAGCGCTTGGCCCGGGCGGTGTCGGCATTCGCAACGTCAAGGAACTGCTGCCAGCTCATGGCGCCGATCAGGCTCGGCCCTTCGCCTTCATCGGCCATATGACTCTCATTCACTGCAATAATCCCTGTCGCTCGTTCGACCCCCGCAAGCTGTTGAATCCCGATATCGATCATATAGGGATCGATCGCTGGATTTGCGACGCCGGCTTGCGTGCGCCTGTCGCGCGAGCGGAACTTTTCGTCAGACCCGCTCGATTGCCAGCGAAACGCCCTGGCCGACGCCGACGCACATGCTGGCGAGCGCGCGCTTGCCGCCCTGTTTCACCATTTGGTGCGCCGCGGTGATCGCAAGCCGCGTGCCCGACATGCCGAGCGGATGGCCCAGCGCGATGGCCCCGCCGTTCGGATTGACGTGTTCGGCGTCATCCGCGAGGCCAAGCTGCCGCATGCAGGCCAGCGCCTGAGACGCGAAGGCCTCGTTCAACTCAACCACGTCGAAGTCGCCGATCTTGAGCCCGTAGCGCGCCATGAGCTTTTGCGTGCTTGGCACCGGCCCGATGCCCATGACGCGCGGCGGCACGCCAGCCGAGGCCATGCCGGTGATGCGGGCATAGGGCGTGAGCCCATGCTTCTTCACCGCGGCCTCGGACGCAATCAGCATGGCGGCGGCGCCGTCGTTGACGCCGGACGCGTTGCCCGCGGTGATGGTACCCGGCTGGCGCACGAAGGGCTTGAGCTTGGAGAGCCCCTCCGCCGTTGTGTCGGGCCGCAGATGCTCGTCCTTGTCCACGGTGACGGGGCCGGCCTTGCCGCCCGGCACGATCACCGGCTCGATTTCTTCCGAGAAGAAACCGGCGGCCTGCGACTTCGCCGCGCGCTGCTGCGAGCGCAGCGCAAACGCGTCCTGGTCCTTGCGCGCCACCTGATAGTCCTCGGCGACGTTCTCGGCGGTTTCCGGCATCGCATCGACGCCGTACTGCTGCTTCATCAGCGGATTGATGAAGCGCCAGCCGATCGTCGTGTCCTCGACCTGCGCGCTCCGCTGGAACGCCTCCTGCGCCTTGCCCATGACGAGCGGCGCGCGCGTCATCGACTCGACGCCGCCGGCGATGGCGAAGTCGATCTCGCCCGCGCGGATGCCCTGCGCGGCCAGCCCCACCGCGTTCAGGCCCGACGAGCACAGCCGGTTGATAGTGATGCCCGGAATCGAATCCGGCAGGCCCGCGAGCAGCAGCGCCATGCGCGCGACGTTGCGGTTGTCCTCGCCGGCCTGGTTGGCGCAGCCGAAATAGACCTCGTCGAGCGCAGCCCAGTCCACCTTCGGGTGCCGCTTCATCAGCGCCTTGATCGGAATGGCGCCGAGATCGTCGGTGCGCACCTTGGCGAGCCCGCCGGCATAGCGGCCGATCGGCGTGCGGATTCCATCGCAGATGAAGGCTTCGGGCATCGTCGTCTCCACCAAACATTTATTCCGCGCGCATTGATTGCGCGGCATTTTCATGCGCGAATTTAGGTGTCATCGCCGATGGGGTCAAACAACCATGCCGCTCCTGTCCGAGAAGCCCATTTTTTCCATTCACTCCCCGCTTGGGGGCATTCAGCGGCTCGGCAACACGCCCTATGGCGAGCGGCGCATCATCAACATCCTCGGCGGCACGGTCGAAGGCGAAAAGCTCAAGGGCAAGGTGCTGCCCGGCGGCGCCGACTGGCAGATCGTGCGATCGGACGGCGTGGTGCATCTGCAGGCCCGCTACACCGTCGAGACCGAGACCGGCGGGCAAGTCCTGATCGACGCCGAGGGCTATCGTCACGGCCCGGCCGAGGTGATGGACCGGCTCGCCCGCGACGAGACAGTCGATCCGGCGCTGTATTATTTCCGCACCTTCATGCGGTTCGAGACCGCCGACCCGGCGGCGGCCTGGCTCAACCGCATCCTCGCCATCGGCCGCGGCGCTCGAATGAAGGGTGCGGTGCGGATCGAGGTTTTCGAGGTGCTGTGAATTTGGCCCGCGACCTTGCCACCCGTGTCCCGGACGCGGTGCAGCGCGTAGCGCAGCGGAGCGGTGCACCGCTGATCCGGGACCCCGGTTAATTTCAAAAGAAAGCTGGGTCCCGGGTCTGCAGCGCACCACTCACGTGCTGCGCTGCGCCCGGGACACGAGCCTCTGAGCCCGCTTGACCGGCCCGGTCGGACCCCGCATGACTTTGATCGGAAACGCCCGGGACCGTCGATGCCAAAACCATCCAAAAAGCCCTTCGCGCCCAAACTGCCGCCCTCGCTGACCGCGAAACGGCGGGGCAGCATCGCGATCCTCCGGCTGTCCCGGCCACAGAAGCGCAACGCGCTGGACGACGCCACCATCCTCGGCATCGAGTCATTCTTCGAAGCCCTGCCGAAGGACATCAAGGCGGTGGTCGTGCATGGCCAGGGCCAGCATTTCTCCGCGGGCCTCGACCTGGGCGAACTGACCGAGCGCGACGTCGCGGAAGGCGTGCAGCACTCGCGCATGTGGCATCGCGTGTTCGATGCGATCCAGTTCGGCAAGGTGCCGGTGGTGGCCGTGCTGCACGGCGCCGTGGTCGGCGGCGGGCTAGAGTTCGCGGCGGCGTGCCACATCCGCATCGCCGAGCGCTCGGCCTATTACGCGCTGCCGGAGGGCAGCCGCGGCATCTTCCTCGGCGGCGGCGGCTCGATGCGGCTGCCGCGGCTCATCGGTGTTTCGCGGGTGATGGAGCTGATGCTGACCGGCGCCACCTACGGCGCGGAGGAAGGCCAGACCTACGGCCTCTCGCATGTCCTGGCCGACGACGGCGCAGGGCTCGCCAAGGGCATCGAGTTGGCCGAGCGCATCGCCACCAACGCGCCGCTGTCCAATTTCGCGGTGATGCACGTTCTGCCGCGCATCGCCGAGAGCGATCCGGCGAGCGGGCTGCTTACCGAATCGCTGATGGCGGCGATCGCGCAGGGCAGCGACGATGCGAAATCGCGGCTGAAGGATTTTCTGGAGAAACGCGGCAAGAAGGTGCTTCGCGGATGATCCATGGCTGAAGCGATGCGAGAGGTGAAGGCAGCCGACGCTCCGCTCCGCCCAGTGCGGCTCGGGCCGGCCGACGTGCTGCTCGACCGCAAGGCCGACGGCACGATCCTTCTGCGCTCGCCGCACAAGCTCGAAGCCTATCCTGACCGGCTGACACAACGCCTGGAGCACTGGGCCGGGGCCGCGCCCGACCGCGTGTTCCTGGCGCAGCGCGCCGCAGATGGATCGTGGCGAAAGCTCACGTATGCGCAGACGCTGTCGCAGGTGCGGAGCATCGCGCAAGCGCTGCTGCAGCGCCCGCTTTCGGCCGAGCGGCCGATTGCGATCCTCTCGGGCAACGACATCGAGCACGCCTTGCTCGGGCTGGCGGCGATGATGATCGGCGTTCCCTATGCACCGATCTCGGTGCCCTACTCGCTGATTTCGAGCGACTTCGGCAAGCTCAAAGCCATCATCGAAATCCTCACCCCCGGCCTTGTCTTCGCCGCCGACGGCAAGCCGTTCGCACGCGCGCTGGAAGCGACAGTCCCCCGCGACGTCGAGATCGCCATCACGGCCAACCCGCAGGCGGAGCGGCCCGCCACGCTGTTCGCCGATCTGCTCACGGCAAAGCCGACAGCCGCGGTTGAGGCGGCTCACGCGAAGGTCGATCCCGACACCGTGGCAAAAATCCTGTTCACCTCGGGCTCCACCGGCTACCCCAAGGGCGTCATCAACACGCAACGCATGCTGTGCTCGAACCAAGCGATGATCTGCACGACCCTGGCCTTCATTACCGACGAGCCGCCGGTCCTGGTCGACTGGCCACCATGGAACCATACGTTCGGCGGCAACCACGATTTCGGCATGGTGCTGCACAATGGCGGCTCGTTCTACATCGACGAAGGCAAGCCTTTGCCTGGCGCCATCGAAGCCACCGTGCGCAACCTGCGCGAGATCGCGCCGACCATCCATCTCAACGTTCCCAAGGGCTTCGAGACGCTGCTGCCGTATCTGCGCAGCGACGCGGCATTGCGGCAAAACTTTTTCAGCCAGCTCAAGGTGCTGTTCTACGCAGGCGCAGGTCTTGCGCGGCATGTCTGGGACGAACTTCAGCAGATGGCGGTCGCGACCACGGGCGAGCGCATCATCTTCCTGTCGAGCCTGGGCTCTACCGAGACGGCGCCCGCGGCTCTCGCACGCACCTGGGAGTCCGAACAGCCCGGCAATATCGGGGTGCCCATGCGCGGCGTGGAACTGAAGCTCGTGCCGCACGACGGCAAGCTCGAAGCCCGCTACAAGGGGCCGAACGTCACGCCCGGCTATTGGCGGCGGCCGGACCTCACCAAGGAGGCCTTCGACGACGAGGGCTTCTACAAGATGGGTGACGCGCTCAAGTTCGTCGACGAGTCCGATCCAAGCCAGGGCCTGCTGTTCGACGGCCGCCTCGCCGAAGACTTCAAGCTCGCGAGCGGCACCTGGGTCAGCGCCGGCGCGCTCCGCGCGCAGTTCGTCGATCACTGCGCGCCGCTCGTGCGCGACGCGGTGATCGCCGGCATCAATCGCGACGACATCGCCGCGCTGGTGTTTCCCGATGTCGAGGCCTGCCGTAGGCTTGCGGGCCTTGGCGCCGACGCATCGCCCGCCGCGGTGCTGGCCGACGCGAAGCTGCGCGGCGAGTTCCGGCGGCTGCTCAATGCGCTGGCGCGGCAGAGCACCGGCGGCTCGACCCGCATCTGCCGGATGATCCTGATGGCCGAGCCGCCCTCGCTCGACGCCGGCGAAGCCACCGACAAGGGCTCGATCAACCAGCGCGCGGTGCTGACCCGCCGCGCGGCACTGGTCGAGGAACTGTATGCCAGCGCGCCGTCTCCCAACGTGATCGCGATTGGAGAATGAAATGAACGCAGTGAAGTGCAGCATGTGTCCCGGGCGCAGCGCTGCACGAGCGAAGCGAAGTGATGCGCTGCAGACCCGGGATCGTTGCAAGCGCGGAGTTTGGAACGGTCCCGGATCGGCGGTGCGTCGTTTCGCGCTTCGCGCTCACGCTGCACCGCGTCCGGGACAAGAGGCCTGAAATGGACCCCAAAGGACACGCCGCCATCGTCACCGGAGCAGCCTCCGGCCTCGGCGCCGAGACCGCGGCGCATCTCGCGACGGCCGGCGTCAAGGTCGCCTGCCTCGACATCAACCTGGACGGCGCGAAGGAGGTGGCCGCGAAAATCGGCGGCATCGCCATCCGCTGCGACGTCACGAGCTCCGACGCCGCCGTGGCCGCGCTCAAGGAGGCGCGCGACAAAAACGGCCCGGCGCGCATCCTGATCAATTGCGCCGGCGTCGGACCTGCCAAGCGCATGGTCGGCCGCGACGGGCCGATGCCGCTGTCCGATTTCGAGAAGATCATCGCGGTCAACCTCACCGGCACCTTCAACATGATGCGGCTGGTCGCAGCCGACATGCAGAACGTGACGCCGCTCGCCGACGGCGAGCGCGGCGTGATCGTCTCGACCGCCTCGGTCGCGGCCTACGAGGGCCAGATCGGCCAGGCGCCCTACGCCGCCTCCAAGGGCGGGGTCGCCGCGCTGACCATTCCCGTGGCGCGCGAGCTGTCGCAGTTCGGCATCCGGGTGATGGCGATCGCGCCGGGCATCTTCGGCACGCCGATGCTCAAAGCGCTGCCGCAGGCGGCGCAGGACTCGCTCGGCGCCTCGGTGCCGTTTCCCAAGCGCCTCGGCGAGCCGCGCGAATACGCCGAGCTCGTGCTGTTCATCCTGCGCAGCAACTACCTCAACGGCGAGGTGATCCGGCTCGACGGCGCGCTCCGCATGGCGCCGCGGTGAGATCAAGCGGATGATGATCTACACGCGAAACGCGCGCATCGAATGGGGCGACTGCGACCCGGCTGGAATCGTGTTCTTCCCGCGCTATTTCGCAATGTTCGATTCCTGCACCACCGCGCTGTTCTCCCAGGCGCTGGGCATGAGCAAGTACCAGTTCACCCGCCACTACGAGTTCCAGGGCTATCCAATGGTGGACACGCGGGCGCGCTTCCTCAAGCCCACCAAGTTCGGCGACGACGTGGTGATCGAGACCAAGGTCACGGAATTCCGCCGCTCGAGCTTCGACGTGCAGCACCGCATCACGCTGAATGGTGAGCTTTGCGTCGAGTGCCTCGACACCCGCGTCTGGGCCGAGCGCAATCCCGACGATCCGGAAAAGATCCGCGCCAAGCCCATCCCGCAAGAGGTGATCGCGAAGTTCGCGGGAGCGTAACGTCATGCCGGACCTCAAACCCGTCGCCCTGATCACCGGCGCGTCCGCCGGCATCGGCGCGGCGCTGGCCGGCGTGTTCGCCGACAACGGCCATGCGCTGGTGCTGGTCGCGCGCCGCGCGCCGCAGCTCAAAATGCTGGCCGACAAGATCGAGGAGCGCGGCCACGCCCGGCCGCATGTCATCGCCATCGATCTCGCGCTGCCCGACGCCGCCGCGCGGATCGAGGATGAATTGCGCGAGAGCGGGCTTGAGCCGCGGTTCGTGGTCAACAACGCGGGCTTCGGTCTGATGGGCGCCGCGGCGAGCCTCGATCGCAAGCAGCAGCTTTCGATGATCGACGTCAATGTGCGCGTGCTGACCGACCTGTCGCTGCGCTTCGTCGAGAGCCTCGCGCGCCACAACGGCGGCATTCTCAACGTCGCCTCGGTCGCGAGCTTCATGCCGGGGCCGGGGATGGCCGTCTATCACGCCACCAAGGCCTATGTGCTGTCGTTCAGCGAGGCGCTGCACCGCGAGCTGGCCCACCGGGGTGTGCGGGTCACGGCGCTGTGCCCCGGCCCGGTCGAGACCGAATTCATGGCGCGGGCGGGCATCCCCGAGAACCATTTCCCGCACCTCCTGTCGCGCACCGCGCTCCGCGTCGCGCGCGACGGCTATGACGGGCTGATGCGCGGCAAGCGCGTCGTGCTGCCGGGCTCCGGCAACAAGATCGCGGCGCTGCTGGCGCGTCTGCTGCCGCGGCGGCTGGTGCTCGGGCTGACGCGCGCCGCCACCCGCTCCGATCTCAAGTAGGCGAGCGATAGGTCGCGTCGTCGGCAAAGCGCGCGAGAATCTCGGAGCCGCGCCGCGCCCATTGCTCGACCGGAACGGGCCCGCACACCAGCATCATGTATTCGTAGGGCGCCCGGATGTCGTTCGCCATGATGAACTGGTAGTGCATGCGAAACACGCTGCGGCGCAGCTTGTCGAAGAACTCCGGCGCCAGCATATCGCGCAGCCGCACGACCCAGATGAGCGGATTGCAGCGCGCGGGGCCTGCATCGATGCCGATCCCGGCCACCGGATCGAACAGGTAGAAGTTCAGCACGTCGGCGCGCGCCTGCACGTCGATCCAGAGGATCGACGGCTCGACCGCGATGCGGGCGATGTCGCGGTGCACCCGGGTGGCCGCGCGGTGCAGCCCGATCCCCGGCATCAGCGAGCCTGGCGTCAGCAACACGACGCGCGGGCCGTGGCGGCCCAGGTCCGGATCGAGTTCGAGCGCGCGCGCCACCACCGCGGGGCCGGTGACGCCGCCGCCGGAGTGGCCGACCACCACGATCTCGTCGGCCGCGTTGGCGCGGGCGACCGCGACGAGGCGGGCGGCGCCCGCTTCGATGCAGCGATCCCAGCAGGACGGCCGTTGGTCTCGCGCGTATTCCAGGAGATACGGCCAGTGGCTGTTGATCTGCACCACGAACAATCGGTTCGCCAAGGGACGCAGCAGCCGAAAGCAGACGAGCGCCGCCGCGATGCCGATCGCCACGCCGAGCGCGAGCGGCGCCTCCGCGAACCGCATCGCTAGCCACGCGATGAGCCAGCCGGCCAATCCGGAGAGCGCGAGCCACCAGAACAGCATCGCCTGGAACAGCGTCAGCGCGATGCCGTACTGGTGCGAGGCGCGGTACGCGCGAAACAATGTGCCGGTGAAGAGATAATTCAGCGCCCAGCCGAGCGCGCGCGGCACCTGCCGCCACATTGGCTCCGCCATGTTGGCGCGAATCATCTGCTCCTGGCGCAGGAAATCGTAGCGGGTCGCGACCTGCCAGTTCGGCCCGGCGGCGTCGACGGTCCAGTGCGCGAGGTCTTCGGAATCGATCTTGAGGTCGCCGATGGCGGTCTGCAGCGGCCAGTTCTTCAGGAAGCGCCGGAACGAGCGGCTGAACAGATTGTGATAGCCCTCCGCGCCCTGCGGATCGTAGCCCTCGACGTAGAGGACATGCCGCCGCCGGATCAAAGCATCTGCGCTGCCATCGGTCGTCGCAGCCATCGCCAGCCTCAATGCGGATCGCGCCGCAGCCGCTCGCGCAGCTTGTGGCGCTGGACCTTGCCGGTGGCGGTGCGCGGCAGATCGGCGACCGCCTCGAAGCGCCGCGGCTGCTTGTAGCCCGGCAGCACCCGCGCGAGGCATTCGCGCGCCGCGCCCGTCGCAGCCGTATCCTCCGCGCCTGCCGCCGGCACGACATAAAGCACGATCTCGGCAAGCCCGATCTCGCTCTCGCCCAGCACGGCAGCGCTCTCGGCGACCCCGGCCTGACCCGCGAGCGCGTCCTCGATCTCAGCCGGCGAAATCCAGATGCCGGAAACGCGCAGCATGTCGCCGGTGCGGCCGCGGTGATGGTAGAAGCCCTCGGCGTCGCGCAGATACTCGTCGCCGGTCGCGAACCAGCCGTCCGGCCGGAACTGCTCGGCCGGCCGCTGCGGCGCTTCTCCGGCCTTCGGTTCGGCCAGGCGGTAGCCTTCGCAGATCGAGGGCATGCGCACTTCGAGGCGGCCCGTGGTGTCGGCCGCGCCGACGAGCGCGCCGCCTTCGTCGACGATGCGAAGCTCCACGCTCGGCATGGCATGGCCGGACGAGCCGGGCTTCCGGCGCGCCGGCGCGTTGCCGATGATCATGTAGACGCATTCCGAGCAGCCCAGCCCGTCGAGGATCGGATGGCCGCTCGCCTCTTCCCACGCCGTCCAGATCTGCGGCGGCATGCGCTCGCCGGCCGAGACGAAATGGCGTAGCGCGCGGAACGGCGCGGTCGAAGCGAGTCCCGCTTCGAGCAGCCGGTGATAGACGGCAGGAACGCTGAGCAGCACGGTCGGCCTGAAGCGCTCCACGGTCTCGGCGACGCTTGGCGCGGTGGCCCAGCGCTCCAGCAGGACATTGCCCGCCCCCATCCGCAGGCCCGCGAACATGTTGCCGATCGCATAGGCGAAATGAAAGCGCGAGGTCGCGAACAGTCGGTCGTTCGCGGTGCAGCCGAGCACCTGCTCGTAGTACTCCCCGCACATGCCGACGTTGCGGTGATGATGCTCGACCGCCTTGGTCACGCCTGTCGTGCCCGAGGTCATCACCCAGAACGCCGCATCGCCGGGCTTGCGCGGCACCGGCACGAGCGGAGCGGCGGGCGCGGACTTCCATGCGGCAAGCTCGCGCTCGCGCCGGATCGACTTCGTCCGCGGCGAGGCCGCGGCGATGGCGGGCGCGGCAAGACCTTCGAATTCACCGTCGATCGTCAGCACCGCAGGCCGGACGATGCTGAGAATCTGTTTCAGCTCCTCGGCGCTGGCGCGGCTCGACACCGCGACGGCGACGGCGCCCGCGGCCATAGCGGCAAGATGCATCGCAACGATGTCGGGCGTGTCCAGCATCAGCATGGCGACGCGATCGCCGGGGCGCACGCCCTCCCCGCGCAGTCCCGCCGCGAACTGGCTCACGCGCGCGGCCAGCGCGCCGTAGCTCAGGGTCTCGCCCGCGCTCAGGAGCGCCGGATGCTCGGGCCCCGCGACCTTGAGCCCGTGGAGCAGGCAGTACTCGACAGCATTCATTGCGGACGGCGCGCGCTCATGAAGCGGCGACCACTTCGATGATCTCGACCGCCGGATGCGCGGTCGGCAGGACGCGCTCAAGACGGAGTCCGGACTTGCCGAACAGCGCGGCATACTCCGGCACGGTGCGCTCGCGGCCGCCGGTCAGCAGCATCACATGCAGATCGAGCCAGCGGCCGGGACCGGGCGTATCGTCGGTCGGCACGGTCTTTTCCAATACAAGCACACGCGAAGCGGGCTTCATGGCGCGGCGCACGTTCTTGAGCACCTTGATACAGTCGTCGTCGTCGTAGTCGTGCAGCAAGTGGCGGAACAGATAGGCGTCGGCCCCCTCCGGCACCGAATCGAACACGTCGCCGGCGGTGAACGTCACGCCGGGCAGCGGACCGCCCGCGCCGCGCAAGGCCGCGTCGACGCCCTCCTGCAGATCGAACAGCGTGCCGCGCACGTCGGGATGCGCGGCGATGATCGCCGACAGCAGCATGCCGTGCCCGCCGCCGACGTCGATGATGTGCTTGAACTGCGAGAAGTCGTAGGCAGCGACGATGGCCGGCGTCTCCGGCGAATGCACCTCGACCATCATGCGCTGAAAGCGCGCGCCTTCCTCGGGATTGGCGTGCAGCCAGTTGAACAGCGGCTTGCCCTTCAGCGCCTCGAACGCGATCCCGCCTTCCAGCGCGCCATCGAGGTGGCCCCAGATTTCGCCGTTGTATTCGGTGAGCAGCTCCGCCGACGTGCGCATGGAGTTCGGCGCGTTCGACGTCAGCATGCGCCCGAGCGGCGTCAGCGCGAACGTGCCGCCGGCGCTTTCGGTGACGATGCCGCAGGTCGAGAGCGCGCGCAGCAGGCGATAGACGCGGTCGGTGACGAGGCCGCGGGGCCTGGCGATCGCTTCGGCGTTGTCGGCGCCGGCTTCCATCGCATCCGCAAGCCCGAGGCGGGCAAACGTCCCAATGGCGTGCGTGACCCACAGGCTCGAGAGAAGCTGCATCATCTTCTTGTGCAGCGATCCGGGGTCCGCGGCCGCCTTGGGTGGCTTGACGCTCTCGACTTTCAACATCCCCTCCGGGTCGAAATCCGCGCGAACGGCGAACTGATGCGGCGCACCGGCGGCGAAGCCATAGACCAACTAAAGAGGTGAATCCAGGGATGTTTTTTTCCGGAAATTGGTCTATTGGCTTCCTTTACAAAGGTTCCGTTCTAAGTGTCTGTCCGGGAACAATTTGAATTCCTTGAATCAGTTGTGATTCAAGAGTGGTGGCCTGATTCGAGGAGGGTCACCGATGTGGACGGCGAAGAACCGCGGACGTTACGACCGCAGCAAGTTGCGATACCCGAGTGACCTGA
>CAMAWG010000016.1 GCA_945861855.1 Rhodoplanes serenus | reverse complement strand
GTGACCGACAGGTCGATGTGTTTTGCTACCGCCGTTGATAAGGCGCTCGAGAATATCGATTGCATGAGTGCGATCCTTCGCTGCCAGACAAAGAATCGCTTTTATGAATCAACTCAACGCCTTATCCAACTGCGTCGAGTACTATGGTTGAGCGCATTGACGAGTCCGGTCCGCCAGGCACCTCCGCTGGAGGAGAAATTGAAATTCGTGGAGCTTCCGTTGACTGTGACCCTGATCCTGGTGGAACTCCTGAACTCGACCGTGGCCATGGCACCGCCGCCGACCTGGACTGAGAAGTCGTTGTCGGTGTTAATCCCGGCGCTTGCGGTGCTCGAATAGCCTGTGAGCGTTCGCGTCCCCGTCACCGACGTGGCGAGGATGTCCTGCTGCTCGTACACCGGCTGGGTCGCATAGACATCGCGCGTGCCGTAGACGTCGCGCGTGCCGTAGGTGTCGCGGGTCGAAATGACGTCGCGCGTTGCGTAGACGTTTTGCGTCTCATAAACCGCCTGCGATTCGGTGACATCCCGCGTGGCGTACACGGCCTTTGCAACCGTCTGTTCGATGTCCCGGAAAACCGCGCGCAGATCGGGCCGGCCCGCCGCAAACGAGCCCTGACTGCGGGACGCCTGGACGACGTCGCGGAGCTTCGTCAGTTCTGCTTTGATCTTGTCGACGGCGCCCTGTCGCAGATCCAGGGACTTCAGGCTCTCGCCGAGCGCGCTGAACAGCCGATCCAGGCTGTCGGCCGCGCCGGAGCCTTGCCGTGCGCCCGGCCGATTCGCCAACAGCGAGGCGCTGCCGGAGTTTGCGTCGGCGCGCGGCGAACCCGCCAGTAGCGAGCGGCTGAGGGGGGTAAAGCTGAAAAGCGAAATTGAACCGATCGGCATGGCAAGGTCCGCATTCATCCGGGCTTGTTGCCGGAGTTGGGTTCACCGTGGCGACAGGGATAGACGATATTTGTTGCAAACATAGGTGGGATGGATCGGCAAGATTGATTCAAATTTGAATGGTTTTTGACGGCCTGCCGCTGCGGATTGGCGGCAGATCCGGACGCGTCGTATGGGCATTTTCTGGCAAAGGGATTAGCATCGAAGCGCACGCTGGAACGGCGGCCTATAGGGGAGGATGGCGATGAGACGGACGGCGATTCTTGGCGTCTGCCTTGGTTTGGCGCTCATCGGTTATGGATGCGCCGGCGGGGTGGCCCCGGCCTTGGCCCAGACCGACGACTATCCGAGCCGGACGGTCACGTTCATCTGCCCATTCCCCGGCGGCGGTGGCACCGACATCCTGGTGCGCCTGCTCGCGGCCGAGTTGCAGGACAAACTCAAGCGCCCGGTGATCGTCGACAACCGGGTCGGCGCCGGCACGGTGATTGCCGCAAGCGCGGTCGCGAAATCTCCGCCGGACGGCTACACGCTGTTTCTCGCGCCGGTGACCACGCTGGCGATCGGCCCGGCCATCTACAAGAAGCTGCCCTACGACACGGTGAAGGACTTCGCTCCGGTAGGCCTCGTCGGCTCGGCGCAGTTCGCCCTCGTCGCCAATCCGAACATCGGCGCGCCGACGCTGCCGGATCTGATCGCGCTGGTCAAAGCCAAGAACGGCCAGATGAGCTACGGCACCTCCGGCGCTTCGACGCCGCACCATCTGCTGATGGAAATGTTTCTGCATCAGATTGGCGCCAAGGCGCAGCATGTGCCCTATCGCGGCAGCGTCCCAGCGCTGACCGACGTTATCTCCGGGCAGATCCCGTTCATGATGGTCGATCTTGCTGTGGCGATGGGTGCGATCCGGGAAGGCAAGGTCAAGGTTTACGGCGTCACCTCGCCGAACCGCATCAAGGCGATGCCCGATCTGCCGACGATCGCGGAAGCGGGCCTGCCGGGCTACGGCACGAACGGCTGGTTTTCGGTGGTGGTGGCCGCGGGCACGCCGCGTCCGATCATCGACAAGCTCAACGGCGTGCTGATGTCTTATCTCAAGCGCCCCGAAGTGCAGGGCCGGCTCAACGCGCTGGCGATCACGCCGCTCACCAGCACGCCGGAAGAGCTGGAAAAATTCATCCCGGCCGAGATCGCCAAGTGGGCGAAGGTGGTCAAGGACGCCGGAATCGAGCCGCAGTAGCGCTCTCTCAATCCAGCTTCGGAATCTTCGCCTGCTCGATAGCCCTGGCGAAGCGCGCGATATCCGACTTGAACGTGGCGGCGAACTCGGCGGGCGCGTCGCCGACCGGCTCCTGGCCCGTCGACACCAGCCGTTCGCGCACCTGCGGATCGGCCAGCGTCTTTGCCAGCGCCTGCTGAATGGTCAGCACGATGTCCGGCGGCGTGCCGGCCGGCACGAACATCGCGTTCCAGCTTCCGACCTCGAGTCCCTTGATACCCTGCTCCAGGGCCGTTGGCACGTTGGGCAGCGCGTTCATCCGCTTGGTGCCCGTGACCCCGAGCCCGCGAATCTGGTTGTTCTGGACGTTGGCGATGCCGTTCGCCTGTGGCAGGAACGCAAGCTGGATATCGCCGCCGATCAGGGCGGTCACCATCTGCGCGTCGCTACGATAGGTGACGTGCACAAGGTCCACGCCCGCTGCGCTCTTGAACATCTCGGCGAAGATATGCAGCGAGGAGCCGGGTCCGCTCGATCCGTAGTTCAGGGCGCCGGGCTTCTCCTTGGCGAGCGCGATCAGCTCGCGCAAATTCGTCGCCGGAGTTTTCTGAGAGCCCGCGATCACGAATTGCGTCGAGATCACCATGGACACCGGGACGAAGTCCTTCACCGGGTCGAATGGTAGCTTGCTGTAGAGCGACGAGGCGCTGGACATCGCACTGGTGTGCAGCAGGATGGTGTAGCCGTCGGGCGGGGACTTGGCGACCATGTCGGCGCCGATATTGCCGCCGGCGCCGGGCCGGTTGTCGATGATGATCGTCTGCTTCATCACCTCGGACATCTTGTTGCCGATGATCTGGCCGAGGATGCTCACGCCGCCGCCCGCCGCATAAGGCACGACGATGCGGATCGGCCGGTTGGGATAGCCTTGCGCCGACGCGGTGTCCGCGAGACCGAATGCGGCCAGCGCCATCGAAAGCGCAATCAATGGCTTTATCATTGTTGTTCTCCCAGCGTGATGTCTTGTGCGTCCATCGGCGGCCTTCGCCCGGCCACCCGCCACGCTCAGTCCAATTTCGGAATTTTCGCGTCGGCGATGTTTTTTCAAACCTGACGATATCGGCCTTGTTCAGTCGATTTTCGGAATTTTCGCCACTTCGATCACGCGAGCAAAGCGCTCGACTTCGGACTTGAAGAAGGCCTGGAATTCCGCGGTCGGGCTGCCGACCGGCTCTTGTCCTGTGGACCGGATGCGGGTGCTCACCTCAGGATCCGCGAGCGTCTTCGCCATTGCCTGCTGCAGTGTCTGCACGATCGCGGGAGATGTTCCGGTGGGGACGAACAGGCCGTACCAGCTGCCGTCCTCCATGCCCTTCACGCCCGCCTCCGTCATCGTCGGTACGTTGGGGATCGACGGCCAGCGCTTGCGGCCGGTGACGGCGAGGCCCCTGATCTGGCCGCCCTGCACCTGCATCGAGCCGGTGCTCTGCGGCATGAAGGCCATCTGGATGTCGCCGGAAAGCAGAGCGGTCAGCATCGGCGCGTCGCCGCGATAGGGAATGTGCATGATTTCGAGGCCGCCTGCGGCATGCTTGAAGATTTCCGCCTGCAGATGCAGCGGCGCGCCAACCCCGCTCGAACCGTAGTTGAGTCCGCCCGGCTTGGAGCGCGCAAGCGCGATCACCTCCTGGACGGTCTTTGCCTCCATTTTCGGCGAACCGGTCAGGACGAACTGCGTCGCCGCCACCTGCGTCACCCCCACCAGGTCCTTGAGCGGGTCGAATGGCAGCTTGCGGTAAAGCGATGGGCTGATCGCGATGCCGTTGACGTTGAGCAGCATCGTGTAGCCGTCGGGTGCGGACTTGGCGACCAAATCGGACCCGACATTGCCGCCGGCCCCTGGTTTGTGTTCGACGAGCACCGTCTGCTTGACGACATCGGTGAGCTTCTGGGCCAGGATGCGGGCCATGTTGTCGACGCCGCCGCCGGCGGGGAACGGCACGATCAGGCGGAGCGGCCGGTTGGGATAGTCCTGCGCGAGTGCGGTCGAGGCCGACAGCACTGCGAGCGTGATCGCAATCAATAAGCGAGACATTGTAGATCCTCCCGTCGCGCCCGGACTACGACCGGGATTGCCCTCTAACAAAACAGACGATAACGGCCGGCACAAGGTTTCACTTGGGCCGGCCGCCGGGAAATCGCCGCGTCACAATGTCAGGCTATTCGGCCGCGGCACGCTTCTCGTCCGCATGGGCGGAGACGATATAGTCGATCGCCGCCTGGACGCCGCCCTTCTTGTGCGGGATGCCGGCCAGCGCCAGCGCCATTTCGGTGATGCCGAGCGCGCCGATCAGCGTGCCGTCGTTGATGTCGCCGAGATGGCCGATTCGGAAATACTTGCCGGTGTAGGGACCGAAGCTCGCGCCGTAGGCGATGTTGAACGTGTCGAGCGCCAGCGCGCGGAACTTGTCGGCGTCGTGTCCCTCCGGCAGCAGGATCGCGGTGATGGTCGGCGAGAGCTGGCTCGCGTTCTTGTTCAGGTTTTCGAGACCCCACGCCTTCACCGCGCGGCGAGTGGCCTCCGCGAGCCGGTTGTGCCGCGCGAACACGTTGTCGAGCCCTTCCTCGTGCAGCATCTCGATGCCGACCACGAGACCGTGCAGCATCTGGGTGCCGGGCGTGTAAGGAAAGAAGCCGACCTTGTTCATGGTAAGCATGTCGTCCCAGGCAAAGAAAGATTTCGGCATGGCCGAGGTTTTGTTTGCCGCCAGCGCCTTGTCGCTGATCGCGTTGAACGACATGCCAGGCGGCAGCATCAGACCCTTCTGCGCGCCGCCGATGGAGACGTCGACGCCCCACTCGTCATGGCGGTAGTCGGCCGAGGCGAGCGACGAGATGGTGTCGACCATGAACAGGGCCGGGTGGCCGGCCGCATCGATCGCCTTGCGGATGTCTGCGATCGGGGTGAGCGCGCCGGTCGAGGTCTCGTTGTGCAGCACGCAGACCGCCTTGATCTCCTTGTTCTTGTCCTCGCGGAGCCTGGCTTCGACCGCCTTCGGGTCGATGCCCTGGCGCCAGTCGGTGGCGATGAACTCCGGCTTCAGCCCGAGCCGCTCGGCCATCTTCTTCCACAGCGTGGCGAACTGGCCGGTCTCGACCATCAGCACGCGGTCGCCGGGCGACAGCGTGTTCACCAGCGCGCCTTCCCAGGCGCCGGTGCCGGTTGCCGTGTAGATGATGACCGGATTGGTGGTCTTGAAGATCGTCTTGATGCCTTCGAGGGCGCGCTTGGCGAGCTTGGAGAACTCCGGACCGCGATGGTCGATTATCGGCGTGTCCATCGCCCGCAGCACGCGGTCGGGCAGCGGCGTCGGCCCTGGAATCTGCAGGAAATGGCGCCCGGGATTGCGCACGGAGTTCTGGGCCATCGAACGGCTCCTATAACGGCTGTTTTTGTTGGGCTATGACGGCCCGGCTGCGGGCGTTGAACTAGAATGCGGCAACGCGGTCAAGCCTATTTAGGCGATGCCAGGCCCTATTGTCAGTGCCCGGCAAGACAGGGCATCCAGTAACCTGAAAAACAGGCGGAATCCTCACGACGGAGACGATTGTGGCCGAACGCCTGTTGCCCGGACTGGAGCGGCGCCTCAAGGCCGAACTCGGCGGTGGCGCCAATTTCGGGCGCTTCACTCGCGGCCGCTATTCAACCGACGCCTCGCACTACCAGATCATGCCGCTCGGCGTGGTCACGCCGCGCACGATAGAAGAAGCCGAACGGGCGATAGAAATCTGCCGCGCGGAGGGCGTGGCGGTGACGCCGCGCGGCGGCGGCTCGTCGCAGGCCGGGCAGACGGTCAATTCGTCGGTGATCGTCGATTGCTCGAAGCATCTCAACCGCATTCTCGATCTCGACGTCGCCGGCCGCCGCGCCCGCGTCGAGCCCGGCATCGTGCTCGACGATCTCAATCGCCAGCTCAAGGCCCACGGGCTGTGGTTTCCCGTCGATGTCTCGACCGCTTCGCGCGCCACCATCGGCGGTATGACCGCGAACAACTCCTGCGGCGGGCGCTCGCTCCGCTACGGCAACACCCGCGAGAATGTTCTGTCGATCGACGCCATGCTCGCGGATGGATCGAAGGCGCGTTTCGGTCCGGTGGCGGCGGACCTTTCCGACCTGGAGGCGAATTCGGCGCTGCGCCCGTTGGCGCGCGATCTGTTTGCACTCGGCGAGCGCGAGGCCAGCGAGATTGCCGCGCGCTTCCCCAAGGTGCAGCGCCGGGTCGGCGGCTACAACATCGACGCGCTGGTGCCGGGCAGGAACGACGTCAACCTCGCGCACATTCTGGTCGGCTCCGAAGGCACGCTTGCCTTCTCGACCGCGATTGAATTGAAGCTGTCACCGGTGCTGGGCAAGCGCGCGGTCGGCGCCTGCCACTTCGGCTCGTTCCATACTGCGATGGCGGCGGCGCAGCACATCGTCAAGCTCGCACCCATCGCGGTTGAGCTGGTGGACTCGACGATGATCGGCCTCGCCCGCGACATCGCCATGTTCCGGCCGACGCTTGAAGCCTTCGTGCGAGACGAGCCCGCGGCGCTGCTGCTGGTCGAGTTCGCCGAGGAGCCGGACGAAAACGAGCGCCGCCTGCGGCTCCTGCACGAGCTGATCGGCGATCTCGGATTGAACTGGAGCCACAGCGGCGGGTATTGGGGCGGTGTCGTCGATGTGCTCGATCCAAAACTCCAGGCGGCGATCACCGAACTTCGCACCGCGGGCCTCAACATCATGATGTCGATGAAGGAGGCCGGCAAGCCGATCTCCTTCGTCGAGGATTGCGCGGTGCCGCTGGAGCACCTCGCCGACTACACGTCGCGGTTGACCGAGGTGTTCGAGAAGAACGGCACCAGCGGCACCTGGTACGCGCACGCTTCGGTCGGCTGCCTGCACGTGCGGCCGATCCTCAACCTGCGGCTCGACAAGGACGTGCATGCGATGCGCGCCATCGCCGAGCAGGCCTTCGCATTCGTCCGCGAATACAAGGGCTCGCACTCCGGCGAGCACGGCGACGGGATCGTGCGCTCGGAATTCCACGAGTTCATGTTCGGCAAGCGCCTCGTGCGCGCGTTTGAGGAGGTCAAGGACCGCTTCGACCCGGACGGGCTGTTCAATCCCGGCAAGATCGTGCGCGCGCCGAAGTTCGACGACCGGACGAACTTCCGTTACGGGCCGGACTATCGCGCGGATGCGATGACAACACAGCTCGACTGGTCGGCCTATACCGGGGAGGGCCGCGGTTTCCAGGGCGCGGTCGAGATGTGCAACAACAACGGCGCCTGCCGCTCATCGGCAGGCGGCGTGATGTGCCCGAGCTATCGCGTCACCCGCGAGGAGCGCGACGTCACGCGCGGCCGCGCCAACACGCTGCGGCTGGCGATCACCGGCCAGCTCGGCCCGGACGCGCTCACGTCGGACGAGATGGCGGAGACGATGAAGCTCTGCGTCTCCTGCAAGGGCTGCCGCCGCGAGTGCCCGACCGGCGTCGACATGGCGAAGATGAAGATCGAAGTGCAGGCGGCGCGGGCGGAGAAGCATGGCCTGTCGCTGCACGACCGATTGGTGGGCTATTTGCCGCGCTACGCGCCTTATGCGGCCAAAGTGCCGTGGCTGCTCAATCTGCGCGATGCGCTGCCCGGCGCGGCGAAATTATCCGAGACTATCGCTGGTTTCAGCGCGGGGCGTTCTCTGCCGCGCTGGCGCTCGGATGTTTTCGCCGACGCTGCCACGTCAAAGGGCGGCGAGCGTGAAGTCGTCCTCTTCGCCGATACCTTCAACCGCTATTTCGAGCGCGAGAATCTGGACGCGGCCTTGGCCGTATTGAATGCCGGCGGTTATCGGGTGCATCTCGCAAAGCCTGCGGACGGCTCTTCGCGTCCCCTGTGCTGCGGCCGCACCTTCCTCTCCATCGGCAAGGTGGACGAGGCGCGTGTCGAGGCGCTACGCACGCTGGCCGCGCTTGAGCCGTTCGTGTCGCGTGGCGTGCCTGTGGTCGGGCTTGAGCCAAGCTGCCTGCTCAGCTTCCGCGACGAGGTGCCGGCGATGGTGAAGGACGAGGGCGCCCGGCGGCTTGCAGAGCTTGCCCTGACCTTCGAGGAATTCCTGGCGCGCGAGGCGAAGGCGGGGCGGCTTAACCTTCCTCTGAAGAAGATCGCCGACCGGGCCATGGTTCACGGCCATTGCCATCAGAAGGCGTTCGATGCCTTCGGCGCGGTCGAGACCGTGCTGCGGCTCGTGCCCGGTCTCGAGGTCGAGCCCATCGAATCGAGCTGCTGCGGCATGGCCGGGGCCTTCGGTTACGCGGCTGACACCATCGATGTGTCGAAGGCGATGGGCGAATTGTCGCTTCTCCCCGCCATCCGCAAGGTGGATGCAGGCACGATCATCGTCGCCGACGGCACCTCCTGCCGCCACCAGATCCACGACGGCACCGGGCGCGAGGCGATTCATGTTGCGCGCGTGCTGGCGATGAGTCTCCAATGACGACGTCTCCGCCGGGAGGAATGCCATGCCATTGCCTTTGCTGCCGACCTCGCTGGTCGGCTCCTACGCCCAGCCGGAATGGCTGATCGACCGCAAGAAACTCGCCGGTCGCTTTCCGCCGCGCGTGCGCGCCAGGGAATTGTGGCGGGTCGCGCCGGAGTGGCTCAGCGATGCGCAGGACGACGCGACGTTGCTCGCGATCCATGACCAGGAGCGCGCCGGCCTCGACATCATCACCGACGGCGAGATGCGCCGCGAAAGCTACTCCAACCGCTTTGCCACCGCGCTCGAAGGCGTCGACATCGATAACCCAGGCACCGCGCTCGACCGCTCCGGCCATCCCAATCCGGTGCCGCGCGTCGCCGGGAAGGTGAGGCGCAAGCATCCGGTCGAGGTCGATGACATCAGATTTCTCCGCGCCAACACCACGCGCACATCAAGATCACCGTGCCCGGCCCCTTCACCATGTCGTGCCAGGCGCAGAACGATTTCTACCAGGACGAGGAGGAGATGGCGCTCGACTACGCCGCCGCCGTCAACGCCGAGATCAAGGACCTGTTCGCGGCCGGCGCCGACATCGTGCAGATCGACGAACCCTATATGCAAGCGCGGCCGGAGAAGGCGCGCAAATACGGCTTGAAGGCGTTCAACGCTGCGCTCGATGGCGTGAAGGGCACGACCGCGGTGCACATCTGCTTCGGCTATGCCGCCGTGATCCACGTGCGGCCCGAGGGCTATTCGTTCCTGCCGGAGTTCGCCAACTCAGCCGTGCAGCAGGTGTCGATCGAGACCGCGCAATCCGGCCTCGACTGTTTGGTGCTGGCGAAGCTGCCGGGCAAGACGGTGATCCTCGGCACGCTCGACCTTTCCGATATGAAGATCGAATCTCCCGAAACGGTCGCCGCGCGCATCCGCCGCGCGTTGCCCTACGTTTCGCCGGAGCGGATCGTGGTGGCGCCGGACTGCGGCCTGAAGTATCTGCCGCGCGAAGTGGCGTTCGGCAAGATGTGCGCCATGGTCGAAGGCGCGAAGATTGTGCGGAAGGAATTGGGCGGCGCTTAAGCCGCCAGCACGGTTGTCATCATCCGCGAAAGCGGATGATCCAGTAATCACGGCGTCCGAAATGATCGACGACGGTGACTACTGGATGCCCCGCCTTCGCGGGGCATGACACCGAGAGAGCTGAGCGTGCGACTGCCTGAAGCTACTTCTCCCCCGCCAGAAAATCGAAATCGCAGCCGTGCTCGGCCTGCGTGACGCGGTCGGTGTAGAGCCTCAAGTATCCGCGCGTGGGCTTCTGTGGCGGCTTCCATTGCGTGCGGCGCTTCCCAAGCTCGGCGTCGTCCACCTTCAGATTGAGCTTGCGCCCCTTGGTGTCGAGCTCGATCCTGTCGCCGTCGCGAACCAGCGCCAGCGGTCCGCCGGCCGCGGCCTCCGGCGACACATGTAGGACGACGGTGCCGAAGGCGGTGCCGCTCATCCGTGCATCGGAGAGCCGCACCATGTCCTTGAGACCCTTCGAGCCGAGCTTCTTCGGGATCGGCAGTGCGCCCGCTTCGGGCATGCCCGGCGCGCCGATGGGGCCTGCGTTGCGCAGCACCATGACGGTCTGCGGCGTGACGTTCAGGTCCGGATCGTCGATGCGCTTCTCCAGGTCCTCCAGCGATTCGAACACCAGCGCCGCGCCCTCGTGCTGGAACAGCTCCGGCGTCGCCGAGGCGAGCTTGATCGCGGCGCCGCCCGGCGCGAGGTTGCCGGTGAGAATCCCGATCGCCTCGCCCTTCACCAGCGGATTGTCCAGCGGCCGGATCACCTTGTCGTCCACATAGGCCGGCCAGCGCGCGACGATCTCGCCGATGGTCTCGCCGTTGACGGTCTTGGCGTTCAAATCGAGATGGTCCTTCAGCCGCCGCCACAGCGAGGGCAGGCTGCCGCCCGCGTGAAAATCCTCCATGAAGTTCATGCCGGCGGGCTTGAGATCGAGCAGCACCGGCACGTCGCGGCCGACGCGATCCAATTCCTGCAAGTCGTAGGTGATGCCGGCGCGCCCGGCGATGGCGGCGAGATGAACCAGCGCATTGGTCGAGCCCGAGGTTGCCTGCAGCACCACCGAGGCGTTCCGCAACGCCGCCTTGGTGAGTAGCTCGCTCGGCCTTGGCCCGCCGGTCCTGGCCATCTCGGCGGCGCGTTTGCCGGTGGCCTCCGCGAAGCGCCAGCGGTCGGACGACACGGCGGGCGCGGTGGCCGAGCCTGGCAGCATGAAGCCCAGCGTTTCGGCCATGCAGGCCATGGTCGAGGCGGTGCCCATGACCATGCAGGTGCCGGACGTCGGCATGAGCTGGTCGTGTGCGCGATTCAAATCCGGCCCTTCGAGGGTGCCCGCGCGGAACTGCGCCCACAGCCGCCGGCAGTCGGTGCAGGCGCCGAGCCGCGTGCCCTCGTGCTTGCCTGCCAGCATCGAGCCGACGTTGACGATGATCGCCGGCATGTCGGCGGAGATCGCACCCATTAATTCGGCGGGGATGGTCTTGTCGCAGCCGCCGATCAGAACCACGGCGTCGAGCGGCAGCGCCGCGATCATCTCCTCGACGTCCATCGCCATCAGGTTTCGCAAGAGCATCGAGGTCGGGTACGAGAACGCTTCGTGCAGCGACACGGTCGGGAACACGAACGGCAGGGCGCCGGCCATCCGCACGCCGCGCGAGATCGCTTCCGCCACCTGCGGCGCAGTCTTGTGGCAGGGATTGAAGTCGGAAGCCGTCGAGAGGATGCCGACGATCGGCAGGTCGAGCGCGTCGTCGGTGAAGCCCGCACCCTTGAGAAACCCGCGCCGGAGGAAAAACGCGAACTCCTCGTCGCCGTATTGGGCGAGGCGGGACCGAAGGCCTTTTTTCATTGCAATTCCCCAGGAAACTCAAGAGCGCACTGGCGTTGCCGCCATTGCTCAATCGTAGGCCGGGGGGTGTCAACGAAAAAAGGCGTGGCCCGCCCGGTAGGGGACAAAACCGGGCGGGCCGATCGAACGGCATGGGGGAAGGGGGGCTTCTCACGCCGATCGTTTGAGGCGGCGATGGGGATCGACCGCCATACGCCCTTTGGTCGCGGCGCGGCCCGGGAAGGTTCAAGGCTTTTTTTTTGGTATGTTCGCCACGCCGGACAGCCCGGAATCGGGCAGCGAGACCACGGGAGACCAAATGAAGCTCGCGACAGGGATTTTCGCCGTTTTCGCCGCGCTGTCCGGGGCGGCGCAGGCGCAACAACTCGACAAGGTCAGCTTTGCCGCCAACTGGGTGGCGCAGGCCGAACACGGCGGCTTCTACCAGGCGCTGGTCGACGGCACCTACCGCAGGCACGGTCTCGACGTCACCATCATGCCGGGCGGGCCGAACGTGAACCACCGGCTGCAGCTCATCGCCGGCCGGGTCGAGTTCTACATGAGCGCCAACACGCTCCAGGCCTTCGATGCGGTGGCGCAGAATATCCCGACGCTGGTGGTGGCTGCGATCTTCCAGAAGGACCCGCAGGTGCTGCTGGCACATCCCGACCAGGGCATCGAGAAATTCGAGGACTTGAAGAAGCTGACGCTGCTCATCTCCAAGGAGGGCCTCGCCTCCTATTTTCAATGGATGAAGCACGACCGGGGCTTCCGCGAGCAGCAGGTGAAGCCCTACACCTTCAATCCGCAGCCGTTCCTCGCCGACAAACGCACCGCGATGCAGGGATATGTGACGTCGGAGCCCTACGCCATCGAGACGCAAGGCGGCTTCAAGCCGAAGATATTCCTGCTCGCCGACCAGGGCTGGGGCAGCTACTCCACCCTGATCGAGACGCGCCGCGACCTGGTCGCGAACAAGCCCGATCTCGTTCAGCGCTTCGTCGATGCCTCGATTGTCGGCTGGGCCAATTATCTCTACGGCGACAATTCCGCGGCCAATGCCCGCATCAAGCGCGACAATCCGGAGATGACCGACGCCCGCATCGCCTATTCCATCGCTAAGATGAAGGAATACGGCATCGTCGATTCCGGCGAGACGACGAGCGGCGGCATCGGCGCCATGACCGACGCGCGGATGAAGAGCTTCTTCGACAAGATGGTGGCGTCCGGCGTGGTCAAGGGTGGCATCGATCCTGGCAAGGCCTACAGCCTGCAGTTCGTGAACAAGGGCGTGGGTGTGGATTTGAGGCCCAAACAGTAGCAACAACGTCATGGCCGGGCTTGTCCCGGCCATCCACGCCTTTAACTTGGCTTCATCCGAAACAAGACGTGGATGCCCGGCACAAGGCCGGGCATGACGGGGGAATGGCTCCCACTTCAGGCTCACCCATTGTCTCGCTGCGCGGCGTCGGAAAGATTTTCGGCACCGGCACGTTGGCGCTCGACGGGCTCGATCTCGACCTGCGCGAGTGCGAGTTCCTGTCGCTGCTCGGCCCCTCCGGCTGCGGCAAGTCGACGGCGCTCCGCATCGTCGCGGGCCTGAGCGAGCCGTCGCGCGGCACGGTGGCTTGGCGGGACGGCGCGGACGCCCGCCGCCACATCGGCTTTGTGTTCCAGGAACCGACGCTGATGCCCTGGGCCACGGTGTCCGGAAACGTTTTCCTGCCGCTCAAGCTCGCGGGCGCCGACAAGGCCGCCGCCACGCCGCGCATCATGGAAACGCTTTCGCGGGTCGGCCTCGCCGATTTCGCCGAGGCCTATCCGCGCGAGCTCTCCGGCGGCATGCGGATGCGGGTGTCGATCGCGCGTGCGCTGGTCACGGCGCCGCGCATCCTCCTGATGGATGAGCCGTTCGCGGCGCTCGACGAGATCACCCGCTTCAAGCTCAACGACGATCTGGTCGCGCTGTGGCGCGAGCTGCGCATGACGGTGGTGTTCGTCACCCATTCGGTGTTCGAGTCGGTGTATCTCTCGCAACGCATCGTGGTGATGACCAGCCGGCCGGGGCGGGTGTCGAGCGAGCTTGCGGTCGACGCGCCCCGCCGCGACGCGCAATTCCGCACCTCGGCGGAATACGCGGGCTATTGCCGGATCGCGTCGGAAGCATTGGGGCGGGCGATGAGTGCCGGCGCGGGAGTGGCGGCATGAGAGTTATGGCGCGCCATTGCCGCTCGTGTCCCGGGCGCAGCGCAGCACGAAGCGAAGCGGAGTGGTGCGCTGCAGACCCGGGTTCCCGGTTGGCCCAAGAAACCGGGGTTCGGGATCAGCGATGCACCGCTTCGCGGTGCATCGTGTCCGGGACACCTGCTGAGAGGCATTGGCCGGAAAGATGCGCCCGATGAACGAGCGCGCGCTCCGCATCCTTGCGCCGGCCGGCGTTCTCGCGCTTGGCGTCCTGCTGTGGGACCTGATCGTCCGCATCAACGGCATCCCGCCCTACATCCTGCCGTCGCCCGGCCTGGTGCTTTCGACGCTCGTCTCAGACTGGCCGATCCTGTGGTCGTCGCTGCTGGCGACGCTGGAGACCACGATCGAGGGTTTGGCGCTCGCGGTGATCGGCGGCGTGGGCCTGGCCGTGCTGTTCAACCAGTCGCGGCTGATCGAGCATTCGCTCTATCCCTATGCGGTGATCCTGCAGGTGACGCCGGTGGTCGCGGTCGCCCCGCTGCTCCTGATCTACCTGCCGCAGCAGGCCGCGGTTCTGGCCTGCGCCTGGATCGTGGCGTTCTTCCCGGTGCTCGCCAACACCACGCTGGGGCTGAACTCGGTCGATCACAATCTCGCCGACCTGTTCCGGCTCTACGGCGCGTCGCGCTGGCAGGTGCTGCGCGAATTGAAGCTTCCGGCGGCGCTGCCGCAGATGCTGGCGGGCGTGAAAATCGCCGGCGGCCTGTCGCTGATCGGCGCGGTGGTGGCCGAGATCGCCGCGGGCTCCGCTGGCGCGGGCTCCGGTCTCGCCTACCGCATTGCCGAGTCGGGCTACAGGCTCAACATCCCTCGCATGTTCGCGGCGCTGCTCTTGCTCTCGCTCGCAGGCATCGCGATCTTCGCGCTGTTGTCGTGGCTCACGCATCTCGCGCTGCGCCGCTGGCACGAAAGCGCGATCGTGCGCGAAAGCTGATTTGGGTCACGCACCCATCAGCAGGTGCATCGCGATCCCGAGCGCGGCCATGATCGCGACCACCTCGATCAGCCCGCGGTGGAAGCCGAAGGCCAGCACGCCCGCAATCACCGCCAGCGCCGATGCCTTGAGATCGAGCGCCAGCGGATCGAACGCATACCAGCGGAGCCATCCGGTGCGCTGCTCCGTCACATGGCCGAACAGAACGTGCAGCGCGAACCACACCGTCAGATTGAGAATGACGCCGACCACCGCGGCGGTGATGGCGGCCAGCGCGCCGGAGAGGTGCCGGTTGGCGCGAAGCGGCTCGACGAACGGCGCGCCTGCGAAAATCCACAGCATCGACGGCACGAAGGTGACCCACGTCGTCATAACGGCGCCGATGACGCCGGCCATGACCGGCGAGAACGGGCCGGCGTCACGAAACGCCGCGAGAAAGCCGACGAACTGGGTGACCAGGATCAGCGGGCCGGGCGTGGTTTCCGCAAGCCCCAGGCCGTCGACCATTTCTGGCGCCGTCATCCAGTGATGGGTCTCGACCGCCTGCTGCGCCATATAGGCCAGCACCGCATAGGCGCCGCCGAAGCTCACCACGGCGAGCTTGGAGAAGAACGTGCCGATGCTCACCAGCACATGGTCCGGCCCGAGGGTCGCGGCGGCAAGCGCGATCGGCACCCACCACACGACCAGACCGATGGCCGCGGCCAGCGCGAACTGCCGCCACGGATTGCCGCTGGAGGTGGCGACGATCTCGACCGTGCCGGACAGGCCGAGCAGGTGCTGCGCGGTCCGCGCCGTCACATATCCGATCAAGGCCGCGCCGCCGACGATCAGCGGGAACGGCAGCGCCAGAAAGAAGATGCCGACGAACGCCAGGCCCGACAACGCCATCAGCAGGCTGGTCTTGAGCGCGCGCTTGCCGATCCGCCAGAGCGCCTCGATCACGATCACCAGCACGGCGGCCTTGATGCCGAACAGCGCGCCGTCGATCAGCGGAACGCCGCGGCCGAGCGCATAGAGCAGGCTCAGGCCCAGCATGACGAAGGCGCCCGGCAGCACGAACAGGATGCCGGACACGAGCCCGCCGCGCACGCCGTGCAGGAGCCAGCCGATGTAGGTCGCGAGCTTCTGGGCCTCCGGCCCCGGCAGCAGCATGCAGAAGTTGAGCGCGTGCAGGAAACGCTGCTCCTCGATCCATTTCTTCTCGTCGACCACGATGCGGTGCATCATCGCGATCTGGCCGGCCGGCCCGCCGAAGTTGACGAGGCCGATCTTGAGCCAGACCTTGAAGAATTCGCCGAAGCTCGGCGCGTGCGTGCCGACCGATGGGCGTGTCAGTTCGGCTTGAGTCATCTAGGCCCCCTTGGCCGGCCAGTTGTGGCGCTCCTGCGCGGCGAAGCGCAGGTAGGCGACCAGCGCATCGTAGACCATGAAGCCCCGCTGCAGCAGGCCATGATCGTCGTCGCCGGCCAGCGCAGACAGCCCCAGCGAAATCGCGTGCAGGCCGGCGGCCTCCGGGGCGAGATCGGGCCGCGCGGTATCGGCGCCGCGCACGATCAGCGCGAGCCGGTTGAGCGACGGCTCGTCCTCCAGCCCGAACAGTTTGAGCATGGTGTCGAAGCTGCAGCGCGGACCCTCGTGGGAAATCTCGACGTTCTCGATGTCGAACGGTATCGCGCCGGTCTCGCGCGCAACCGCCGGCACTTCGGACGGATCGACGAACAGGATTCGCGCATCGGCGTCGAGGAAACGCCGGATCAGCCACGGGCACGCGATGCGGTCGATCTTTGGACGGCGTCGCGTGACCCAAAGGCTTGGCCGCTTCGGCGCGAAGCGATCGAGCGCGGCCTTGTCGATCAGCGGAAGCTTGGCTTCGCTCCAGGCGGCATAGCCGCCGGCGAGCGCGGCGGCCTGGTAGCCTCTCGCTCGCAATTCGGCCGCCGCCATTTGGCTCATCTCATGGGCGGCCTTGCAGGCCACGACGACCGGCCGTGTCCGGTCGATCGATCCGATCCAGTCGGCGTTCTTGGCATCGCCCCACGACGCCGTCGGCAGCACGCCGGGCGATGCGTCGTAGGCATCGCGGCGGCGCGTATCGACGATCTGCGGCGCCTGCGCGCTGCCGATCAGGTTCCAGAGATCGTTCGGTGAAATGAAATAGCTCGCAGAATGCATAGGCTTCCCCCGTCCAGAGGAAGCGGTGCTTGGGCCTTGCGAGCCTTGGAAAGGCGGGGCGACCGCCGCGGGCCCCGCATCGCCATCATTACGTCATCGGTGGTGCGCGATCAAGCGTGCTTCGTCACGGCACAGGGCTGCCAAGCCTATTCCGCGCTCGCAAGTCGGGGAAGGCTCCGTTAATTTCGCGGAATGGCCAACAAGATCGATCTGTGCGGGCGCAGTGCCGTCGTGACCGGCGGCGCGCAGGGCATCGGCCGGGCGATCGTCGAGCGATTGCTGGAATCGGGCGCGGCCGTCGCGATCTGGGACCGCGACGGCAAGCTCGCGGAAAAGGCCGCGGGTGAATTGCAACAGAGCGGCAAGGTGGCGGCATTCACCGCCGATGTCACCAAGCTGGTCGAGATCGAGGCAGCGCGCGATGCAACGTTGAAGGCGTTCGGCCAGATCGACATCCTGGTGAACAACGCCGGCATCACCGGCCCCAACGCGAAGACTTGGGAATATCCGATCGGTGCCTGGCATGAGGTGATGCGCGTCAACCTCGACAGTGCATTCTATTGCTGCCGCGCCATCGTGCCGCTGATGATCGCGCAAAACTACGGCCGCATCGTCAACGTCGCCTCGATCGCCGGCAAGGAGGGCAATCCGAACGCGGTCGCCTATTCGGCGTCGAAGGCCGGCGTCATCGCGCTGACCAAATCGCTCGGCAAGGAGCTCGCCACCTACGACATCGCGGTGAATTGCATCACGCCGGCCGCGGCCAGGACCGCGATCTTCGACCAGATGACGCAGGAGCACATCGACTACATGCTGTCGAAAATCCCGCGCGGCCGCTTCGTCGAGGTGGCCGAGATTGCGGCGCTCGTCGCGTTCTGTGCCTCGGCCGAATGCTCGTTCTCGACGGGTGCCGTGTTCGACATCTCCGGCGGGCGGGCCACCTATTGACCGACTTGGCCCACGAGCAACGCCGCCAGCGGCTGATCGGCATCGCGCTGATGTGCGGGGCGGTGGCGGCCTTCGCCTGCCTCGACTGCATGGCGAAATATCTCGGCACCCACATGGACGTGCTGCAGGTGGTCGGGGTGCGCTACGTCAGCGCTTTCCTGATCGCGCTTGCACTCTCCAATCCGATCAACCGGCCCGGCCTGTTGCGCACCGGGCGGCCGGCCTTGCAGCTTGGCCGGTCGGTGCTGCTGCTCGGCTCGACCGTCTTTAACTTCATGGCGTTCCGCTATCTCCAGCTCGACGAGGCGCTGGCGATTCTGTTCTCGACCCCATTCCTGGTGGCGATCCTCGCCGGGCCGATCCTGGGCGAATGGGTGGGCTGGCGGCGCTGGATCGCGATCATGGTGGGATTCGCGGGCGTGCTGGTGGTGGTGCGTCCCGGCTTGGGCGGGTTGCAGTGGGCGGCGCTGCTCTCGCTGGGCAGCGCCTTTTGTTATGCCGGCTACAGCATCACAACGCGAATGCTCTCCACCACCGATTCCAGCCAGACCACCTTGTTCTACGCCAACCTGTTCGGTTTCGTCGTCATGGTTCCGGTACTGCCGTTCGTGTGGACGGCGCCGCCGTCCTGGATCGACTGGGTGCTGATGGTGGCGGTGGGCGGCTTTGGCGCGGGCGGGCATTTCCTGCTGATCCTGGCCCACCGCAACGCGCCCGCCTCGGTGCTGTCGCCCTTCATCTACACGCAGATCGTCTGGGCAACCACGCTGGGCTATCTGGTGTTCGCCAACGTGCCCAACCGCTGGACCATCGCCGGGGCCTGCATTGTCATCGCTTCCGGCCTTTATCTGCTCAACCGCGAGCGCAAGGTGAGGGGGACCGTTGCCCCCGCCCCGCCCGGTTGACAAAATAGCCCCGCCCCGCCTGATACCGGCCACCCGTCAAAAGACCGCCCAGGGATAAGTCATGTCGAAGAAGCCCGCCCAAAGCCCCGCCTTGAACGACGATATCGGGGAGGCGACCCGGCTTGAGCTTTACCGGAGCCAGGTCAACATCCGCGAGGCCGAGCAACGCGCCTATGACCTGTTCCTGCAGAATCTGGTGAAGGGCACGAGCCACCTGTCGCTCGGCCAGGAGGCGGTGGCGGCGGGCTTTGCCGTCGCCATGAAGAAGGGCGATCTCAGCTTTTGCACCTACCGCGGCCACGCGCACACTCTGGCCAGAGGCGTGCCGGTCGAGAAGGTGCTGGGCGAGCTGATGCAGCGCGACAATGGCCTGATGCGCGGCAAGGGAGGCTCGATGCATCTGACCTCCGAGGAGCACGGCGTGATGGGCTCCTACGCCATCATCGGCGCGCATCTGCCGATCGCCTGCGGCGCCGCCTGGCGAGCGCAATACAAAAAGCAGGACGACGTCTCGGTGTGCTTCTTCGGCGACGGAACCACCAACATCGGCGCCTTCCACGAGGCGCTCAATTTCGCCGCGGTCTGGAAGCTGCCGGTGATCTTCGTCTGCGAGAACAACCTCTACATGGAATACACCCCGATCGCTGACGTCACCGCGGTGCCGAGCCCGGCCGGCGACCGCGCCTCCGCCTACGGCCTGGAAAAGATCGTGATCGACGGCAACGACGCCGACGTGGTCTACCGCGCGGCGATCAAGGCCTACGACAAGGCGCGCGCGGGCGGCGGCCCGTCGCTGATCGAGTGCCTGACCTACCGCCACAGCGGCCACTCGCGCGCCGACCCGGCGAAGTACCGCCCCGAGGGCGAGCTGGAGAAATGGAAGGAGCGCGATCCCATCAAAATCTACCGCGAGCGGCTCAAGGCTTTCGGCATCGGCGACGACGTGGTTGCGAAAATCGACGCCGACGTGAAGCGCGTGGTCGACGAGGCGACGGAGGCCTGCAAGGCGTCGCCCAATCCGCCGATGGATATCCTGACGACCGATGTGTACGCGGATGGGGGCTTCGCATGGCGGAATTGACCTATCGCGATGCCGTGATCCGCGGCATCGCCCAGGAGATGGCGCGCGACGAGGACGTGGTGTTCCTCGGCGAGGACGTGGCCAAGGCCGGCGGCGTGTTCAAGGCGACGGTGGGGCTCTACGAGCAGTTTGGGCCGCTACGCGTGCGCGATACGCCCATTTCCGAGCAGGCGATCCTCGGCGCTGCCATGGGCGCGGCGATGACGGGATTGAAGCCCATTGCCGAGATCATGTTCTCGGATTTCTTCGCGGTCTGCTTCGACTACATCGCCAACGAATTCCCGAAGAGCCGCTACATGACCAACGGCCAGACCAAGTGTCCGCTGGTGGTGCGCACCGGCAATGGCGCGGGCTCGCGCTTCGGTGCGCAGCACAGCCAGAGCGTCGAGAACTGGTGCATGATGATCCCCGGATTGAAGGTCGTGGCGCCGTCGAGCCCGATCGACGTCATCGGCCTGCTCGCCGCTTCGGTGCGCGATCCCGACCCGGTGATTTTCCTCGAGCACAAGTCGCTCTATGCCACCAAGGGCGAGGTGCCGGACGGCGAGATTTTAGACAAGCTCGGCACCGCAAAAATTCTGCGGCCGGGCAAGGACGCTACCATCGTCGCGCTGGCTTTGATGGTGCCGCGGGCGCTCGCCGCCGCGGAAAAGCTCGCCAAGGAAGAGGGCATCGACTGCGAGGTGATCGACGTGCGCTCGCTCGTGCCGCTCGACACCCAGACCATTCTCGGATCGGTCGCCAAGACCCACCGCTGCTTCAGCGTCGAGGAAAATCCGCGGCTGTGCGGCTGGGGCGCCGAGATCATGTCGATCATCGCCGACGAGGCGTTCTACGATCTCGATGGCCCGCTCGTTCGCATCACCACGCCGCACTGCCCGCTGCCCGCGGCCGACATTCTGGAAGACGCCATCCTGCCGACCGTCGATCGCATCGCCGAGCGGATAAAGAGGACGTTGAACAGTTAACACAGCCGTCATCACCGGGCCGCCGCGAAGCGGCGTGACCCGGTGATCCCGATAGCTGAGGCACAGCGGTGCCACGGAATCGGGATGGCCGGGACAAGCCCGGCCATGACGAACGAGGGAGTGAGACCTATGGCTGCCTACGACAATCTTCTGGCGAACGTGCCGACCGATCTCTGGATCGGCGGAAAATGGAAAAAATCCTCCGACGGCGCGCGCTTCGACGTGATGGATCCGGCGACGGAGCGCAAGATCGCCTCGGTCGCCAGCGCCAGCATCGATGATGCCAAGGCGGCAATCGACGCGGCGCAGGCGGCGTTCCCGGCCTGGGCTGCGAAGAAACCGCGTGAGCGCGGAGAGATTCTCCGCAAAGCCTACGAGCTGATCATCCGTGACGCTGAGCGGCTCGCCAAGCTCATCACCATCGAGAACGGCAAGGCGCTGTCGGACTCGCGCGGCGAGGTGGCCTACGCCGCCGAGTTCTTCCGCTGGTACGCAGAGGAGGGCGTGCGCAATCTCGGCACCAACGGCATGGCGCCGGCGTCGGGCGCGCGCATGTTCGTGCATCACAAGCCCGCGGGCATCGCCGTGCTGGTGACGCCGTGGAATTTCCCCGCGGCGATGGCGACCCGCAAGATTGGGCCTGCGCTTGCCGCCGGCTGCCCGGTGGTGCTCAAGCCCGCCTCCGAGACGCCGCTGACCATGCTGGCGCTGATGCCGATTCTGGAAGAGGCTGGCGTGCCGGCCGGCGTCGTCAACGTGATCCCGTCGCGCCGCTCCGGTCCGGTGGTGGACGCCATGCTGCACGATCCGCGCGTGCGGGTGGTCTCCTTCACCGGCTCGACCGAAGTGGGGCGAAAGCTCCTGCACAGCGCCGCCGACCAGGTGCTCAACACCGCGATGGAGCTGGGCGGCAACGCGCCGTTCATCGTGTTCGAGGACGCCGACATTGACGCGGCGATAGACGGCGCGATGATCGCGAAGATGCGCAACATGGGCGAGGCCTGCACCGCGGCGAATCGCTTCTACGTGCACGAGAAGGTGCAGGACGAGTTCTCGAAGAAGCTCACCGCCAAGATGGCGGCGCTGAAGATGGGCAACGGCCTCGACGACGGCGTAGCGCTCGGCCCGCTGGTCAACGCCGAAGGCCGCGACAAGGTGGTCGAACTGGTCGAGGACGCGCTGGCCAAAGGCGCGAAGATTTTGACCGGCGGCAAGGCGCCCGGCGGCACCGGCTATTTCTATCCGGCGACGGTTCTCTCGAACGTGCCCGACAGCGCCAAGATGCTGAACGAGGAAATCTTCGGCCCGGTCGCCTCGCTGCAGACCTTCACCGACGAGGCCGAGGTGATCAGGCGCGCCAACGACACCGAATACGGTCTGGTGGCGTACCTCTATACGAAAGACCTGGGGCGCGGCATGCGCGTGTCGGAGAAGCTCGACTTCGGCATGATCGGCTTGAACCGCGGCCTCGTGTCCGACCCGGCAGCGCCGTTCGGCGGCATGAAGCAGTCCGGCATCGGCCGCGAAGGCGCGCACGAGGGGCTGAAGGAGTTTCTGGAGACGCAGTACATCGCGACGAATTGGTAGGGACCGCGTGTCCCGGGCGCAGCGCGGCACCTCTTGGTGGTGCGCTGCAGACCCGGGACCCAGCTTGCTTAAGTAGAAGAAACCGGGGTCCCGGGTCTCGCTTCGCTCGCCCGGGACACGAGAGGTGGGAATGGACGTCCTGATGCCGCAGCTTGGCGAGACCGTCGCCGAGGGCAAGATCACGAAATGGTTCAAGTCGGCCGGCGATGCCGTGAAGCCGGGCGACAACCTGTTCGAGATCGAGACCGACAAGGTGTCGATGGAGGTGCCGTCGATCACCACGGGCACGCTCGCCGAGATCAGGGTGCTGGCCGGCGAGACCGCGCTTGTCGGTGCCGTGGTCGCGGTCATCGCGGGCGAGGGTGGAGCGGTTGCTTCGGCGCCCGCCGCAGCGAAGGCCCCGCCATCCGCCGCGCCGAAGGCGCCGCCGGCGACCTTCGCAGTGATTCCGCAGCAGCGCGCCATCCAGCCGTCCGGGCCGCTCGACCCGTTCAACGAGGTGCGCACGCCGGACCGCAATTTCGGTCCGGCGAAATTGGCCAGCGGTTCGTTCGTCACGCCGCTGGCGCGCCGGCTCGCGGGCGAGAACGGCATCGACCTGTCGCGCATGTCGGGCTCGGGCCCGCACGGCCGCATCGTTGCGGCGGATGTCGAATCCGCGATGGCCAAGGGCGGCGCCCGCGCTGCGCCGCAACCGACCGGCGCCAGCGCGGCGCAGGTCAAGGCGCTCTACCAGGGCGTCGAATTCGAAGAGGTGCCGCTCGACGGCATGCGCGCCACCATCGCGCGGCGTCTGGTCGAAGCGAAGCAAACCATCCCGCACTTCTATCTCGTCGCCGATGTGACGATGGACGCGCTGCTCAAAATCCGCGAGGAGGCCAACGCCGGTGCGCCAGGCAAAGGCGATGCGGTGGCCTACAAGCTTTCGGTGAACGATTTTGTCATCAAGGCGCTGGCGCTTGCGCTGCAGCGCGTGCCGGCGGCCAACGCGGTGTGGGCCGGGGACCGCATCCTGCGATTCGCGCATTCCGATGTCGGTGTCGCAGTCGCGATCGACGGTGGCCTGCTCACGCCGGTGATTCGCAACGCCGAGCAAAAATCGCTCTCGGCGATCTCCAACGAAATGCGCGACGTCGCGGCGCGCGCCAAGGAGAAAAAACTCAAGCCCGCCGAATACCAGGGCGGCGCGTCGGCTATTTCCAATCTCGGCATGTACGGCGTCCGTGAATTCTCCGCCATCATCAACCCGCCGCACGCTACCATTCTGGCGGTCGGGGCGTCGCAGCGGCGGCCGGTCGAGGCGGAAGACGGCTCGGTGAAATTCGTCAGCCAGATGACGGTGACATTGTCCTGCGATCACCGGGTGGTCGACGGCGCGCTCGGCGCCGAGCTGCTGGCGGCATTTAAATCGTTGATTGAAAGTCCAGTCCGCATGTTGGTGTGAGTTTTATTTCTGGGGAGGCACTCATGAGTCGGAAATGCATCATCTCGGCCGTGGTCATGTTCATCATGGCCTGGGCGCTGAGCTTCTTCGTGCACGGCGTTCTGCTCGGCGGAGACTATTCGGTCACCGCCGGCATGCGGCCGCCGGCCGAAGCCCAGAAGCTGATCCCCTACATGATCCTGGCTCAGGCGCTGTTCGGAATAGCCTTCGCCTGGGTCTATGTGCAGGGCAAGGAGGACAGGCCCTGGCTCGCGCAGGGGGTGCGCTATGGCATCGCCATCGCGTTCCTCACGGTGATCCCGATGTACCTGATCTATCACGTCGTCACTCCGGTGCCGTTCGCACTCGCGCTCAAGCAGATCGTGTTCGACAGCGTGCGCGTGGTGCTGATGGGAATCGTGCTGGCCTGGATCAACCGGTAGCCCACGGCTGCACGACGATCCGCCCCACCAGATCGGGCGATGTCTCCAGCAAGGTGTGCGCCTCGCCTACTTTTGCCAGCGGAAAGCGCGCGGCGATGCGCGTCCGGATGCGGCCTTCGCCGAGCAGCTTCAGCACCGTCAGCATGTCGTTCATCCGTGCGCCGCGGATGCCGAGCAGATTCAATTCCAGCCGGATCAGATCGGCCGCGGTGAACGGCAGAGGTTCGCGGCCTTGCTCGCTGGTGACGACGATGGTGCCGCCGAGCCGCATGACGCTGCCGATAAACCGCAACAGGTCCGGATTGCCGGTGTAGTCCACAGCGTGATCGACGCCTTCGCCGCCGGTGAGCTTCGACACCTCCTTGAAGGCCTCGTCATCATCCGCGGTGACGACGACGCCATCGGCGCCGAGTCCAAGCAGCGTTGCGGCTTTGCCCTCGTGCCGCGTGGTGGCGATCACGCGCGCGCCTGCGAGCCTGGCCAATTGCACCGTCGCCTGTCCCATGCCGCCGGAGGCGCCGGTGACCAGCACGTTGTCGCCGGGGCGCACCCGCAGCCGGTCGCGCACCACGCGGTGCGACGACGAGAACGGCCAGAGCGCGACGCCGGCCTGCTCATAGTCGACGCCGTCAGGCAGAGGCAGCCACATGCGCTCGTCGCGGACGAGATACTGCGCGTAGCTTCCCATCGCCTGATGGCCGGGAATGGCGAGATTGCGCGATAGGTTGCCCAGGCCCCGCGCGGTCTCAACCGAATCTGGGTCCTCGGGATGGGTAACCCCGATCACCCGGTCGCCGGGCTTGAACCGTGTTGCCTCGCTGCCGGCAGCGATCACCTCGCCGGCGGCCTCCCGGCCAAGCTGCTGGGGCAGCGGAAAGGCCGCTCGGCCGGGGATCTGATAGCGCGCCAGGTCGCCGGCGCGGTACTTCACGTCCCAGCGGGACACTGAGCCCGCGTGATTCTTCACCAGCACGTCGCGCGTGCCGAGCGGCGGCAGGTCGTATTCGCCGATGACGAGCTTGTCCGGCCCGCCGTATTCGAACAGCCGGACGGCCAGCGTTTTGGTCGGGATCGTCATGTCCGGTGCCCTATTCGGCCAACAGGATTGACCTTTTGCACCGGGCCGGCAACCCGCCCGATCTGGATTCAGGGGCCGACTTGAAATAGAACTTTTCCAGGGAGAAACGGCCATGAATCTCGGTGCTCTGAAGCTCTCGATCATCCTGTTCGGCCTGTCGCTCTTGTTGAAATTCCAGGCGTGGCGGCACCCAGCTTTTCGCGAGCGGCTCAAGGAGAAGAACCTCACCGGGCAGTTCATCGCGCGCGATGAGGAGATCGGCCGCTGGTTCAAGATCGAGGACGGGCGGATCAGTTCCGGCTCGGGCGTGCTGAAGGACGCCGACGTGACGGTCGCTTTCAAGAACGCCGCGCTGGGCGCGGGCCTGCTGACGCCGCCGATCAACTGGCTCGACCAGATCAACGCGCAGAAGGAATTCCAGCTTACCGTGCAGGGCGACGACGGCCTCGCCAACTGGTTCGCGCAGACCGTGATGATGGCGCAGACGGTCGGGCTGAAATACGGCACGCCGATGCCGGACGGCTCGATGCGCTACTGCAACATGACCAACGGCGGGCCGGTGTTCCTCACCGTCAAGGACGGCAAGATCGTGCGCATGACGCCGATCGATCTGGCGGACGACGACGGCGCCTCCTTCACCATCGAGGCGAAGGGCCAGAAGTACACGCCGCCACGCAAGACCACGCTCGCCCCGCACGGCCAGAACGCCAAGTCGATCGTCTATTCGCCCGACCGGCTGCTTTATCCGATGAAGCGCGTGGACTTCGATCCGAAGGGCGCACGCAATCCGCAGAACCGCGGCAAGTCGGGCTACGTCCGCATCTCCTGGGACGAGGCGCTGACGCTCGTCAGCGACGAGATCAAGCGGCAGAAGTACACCCACGGCCCCGGCTGCATCGCCGTGTCGCACGGCTCGCACCACACCTGGGGCAACATCGGCTACTACCTCTCGGCGCTGTTCCGCTTCTCCAACGCCATCGGCATGACGCGCGTGCACCACAATCCCGATTCATGGGAGGGCTGGTACTGGGGCGCGGTGCATCACTGGGGCCACACCCTTCGAGTGGGTCAGTCGGAGACCTACGGCACCGTCGAGGACCTGCTGCAGAACTGCGACATGGTGGTGTCGTGGGCGGCCGACCCCGAATCGACCTCGGGCTCCTACGGCGCGCAGGAAGGCACCGTGCGCCGGCAGTGGTTGAAAGACCCCAAGCTCGGCATCAAGGTCGTCCACGTCGATCCCTACTACAACGCCACGGCGCAGTTCCTGCCCGGAAAATGGTTCGCGCCGAAGCCGACCACCTCGCCGGCCATGGCGATGGCCATTGCCTATGTCTGGATCAAGGAAGGTCTCTACGACAAAGAGTATGTGAAGACGCACACGGTCGGCTTCGACACGTGGGCGGCGTATCTGACCGGCGAAGAGGACGGCGTCCCGAAGACGCCGGAATGGCAGGAGAAGGAGACCGGCGTCCCGGCCAAGGACGTGCGCGCGCTCGCCCGCGAGTGGGGCCGGAAGCGCGTTTATCTCGCGCCCGGCGGCTGGGGTAACGGTCACGGGGGCGCCTGCCGCAACCAGACCGGCATCCAGTGGGCGCGCGTCATGGTGTGCCTGTCGGCGATGCAGGGGCTGGGCAAGCCCGGCTGCAACATGGGCAATCTGCAATGGGGCACGCCGGTCGATTTCAATTTCTATTTCCCTGGCTATTCCGAAGGCGGCATGTCGGGCGACCTGGAGAATACGGCGCTGCCGGTCGCGCTCTACCAGCGCATGCCGCAGCTTCCGACCATGAGCTCCAACGGCCAGCAGATCCCGCGCATCTGGCTGCCGGAGGCGATCTACGACGGCAAGGCGGAGGGCTATCGCTGGGTCGGCAAGTCGATCGAGCATCAGTTCGGCAAGTTCGCCTATCCGGCGCCGGGCGCCTCGCCGGTGAAGATGCTCTACAAGTACGGCGGCTCGATCCTCGGCACCATGAACAACACCAACCGCCACGTGCGGATGTACCAGTCCGAGCAGCTTGAGTTCGTGGTCAACCAGTCGATTTGGTTTGAGGGCGAGGCGAAGTTCGCCGACGTTGTGCTGCCGGCGTGCACCAACTTCGAGCGCACCGACATCTCGGAATGGGCGGGGCTCGGCGGCTACGGTCACCACGGCCAGCAGCAATTGAACCACCGCGTCATCATCTTCCAGGCGCCGGCGATCAAGCCGCTCGGCGAGTCGAAATCCGACTACTGGATCTTCAACGAGATCTGCAAGCGGCTCGGTCTGTCGAACTACTTCTCCGAGGGCATCAACGAGATCGACTGGGTCAAGCGCGTCTATCTCGCCTCCGACCTGAAGAAGGTGATCTCGTTCAAGAAGCTTTTGAAGCGCGGCTACTATGTCGTCCCGGCGGAGAAGGAAAAGCTAAGAGCGCCGGTGTCGTTTCGCTGGTTCTGGGAGGGCCGGAAGAAAGACGTGCCGGAGGCGCAGCCGTTGCCGTCGGACTACAAGGAGTATCTCAGCGGGCTGCAGACCCAGTCCGGCAAGCTCGAGTTCGAATGCAACAGCCTCAAGCGCTTCAAGGACCCGGAGCGGCCGCCGGTCGTCAAATACGAGCCGTCGTGGGAGGGCCCGCACTCGCCCGAGTTCAAGCAATATCCGCTGCAGCTTCTCACGCCGCATTCGAAGTATTCGTTCCACACCCAGGGCGACGGCAAGAGCTCGTTCCTCAACAACATCGCCGATCATCGCGTGAAGGTCGGCGACTGGTACTACTGGGTGCTGCGCCTGAACGCCGAGGACGCCAAGGAGCGCGGCATCAAGAAGAACGACCTGGTCAAAATCTATAACGATCGCGGCGCGGTGATCTGCGGGGCGCTGCCGACGCAGCGGCTGTCGCGCGGCGTCTGCCACGGCTACGAGTCGTCGGCGGTCTACGCGCCAATGGGGGAGCCTGGAAAATCGGTCGATCGCGGCGGCTGTCTCAATCTGCTGACGCCGCACAAGACCCAGACCAAGACCACGCATTCGCTCGCCGGTGCGCAGTCGATCGTGCAAGTCGAACTGTGGGACGGCCGCATCGAGCACATGTCGGAGACCTTTGCCGCGATGGAAAAGGGCTCCATTACGGCGAAGGACAAGGAGCTCGCGGAGATCAAGCGAGCGCTGCAGGAAGCGCAGCTCGTGCCGGCGAAATGACGATGCGCGCGCAACAACACAGGCTGTCATGCCCGCGAAAGCCGGCATCCAGTAGTCACAGAATGCCGGTGGTTACTGGATCATCCGCCTTCGCGGATGATGACGCCAGGGCGAGTGGGTAAGCCGATGAAAAAATGGAACATGATCATCGACGTGGCCGAGTGCACGAACTGCCAGTTGTGTGCGCTGTCGGCCATGGACGAATACGTCGGCAACGAATGGCCGGGCGTCGCAGCTCCAATGCCGCGGCATGGCCATCGCTGGATCGACATCAAGCAGAAGGAGCGGGGGCAGGCGCCGATGATCGACATCGCCTTTGTCCCCACCCTGTGCAACCACTGTGACAACGCGCCGTGCCTCGCCAAGGGCGGCGACGCGGTGAAAAAGCGCGACGACGGCATCGTCATCATCGACCCGGAGAAGGCCAAGGGCCGCAAGGACCTCGTGGAAAGCTGCCCCTACGGCCACATCTGGTGGAACGAGGAATTGCAGCTTCCGCAGATCTGGCCGTTCGACGCACACCTGCTCGACCAGGGCTGGCAGCAGACCCGCGGCCAGCAGGCCTGCCCGACCGGCGCGATGCGCGCGATCAAGGTCGAGGACGAGGAGATGGTGCGCATGGCGCGCGACGAAAGCCTCGAGGTGATGAAGCCCGAGGCGGAAACGAAACCCCGCGTCTATTACCGCAACCTCTGGCGCTACAGCAAAAGCTTCATCGGCGGCAGCGTCGCGACCGAGGCGCAGGGCGTGGTCGACTGCGTCGAGGGCGCGAGCGTCCGCCTGATCAAGGACGGCCAGACCGTCGCCCGGGCCACCACCGACAACTACGGGGACTTCAAGTTCGACCGGCTGGACGAGGGGTCGGGCCGCTACACCATTGAAATCATGGGGCTTGGCCGCACCAAGATGCTCGACGCCACCCTCGGCGCGAGCGTCTTTCTGGGCGAAATCCGGCTTTAGCCCCGCTGCGCTCGCTTCCTAGGCCGGGAGGGCGGGGACAGCGGCTTGCCTCGGAATGGAACCCGATCTACCCTTGCAGGCAACGAACCGGCCGCTTTGCGCGTTGGGCTCGTGTCGAACGAACGTCAGAGGAAACACCATGGCCTGGACAACCCCGACCCTCGTCGAGATTTGCGTCGGCCTCGAGATCAACGGCTATCTGCCGGCCGAATTCTGATCCCGCATCTGCTTCCCACCTAGATGGGCCTGACCGCCATCGTGCTCGGTGCGGCGGCGGGCGGCGGCTTTCCGCAATGGAACTGCAACTGCGACGTCTGCCGGCTCGCCTGGGCCGGCGATCCGCGCGTGCGGGCGCGGACGCAGGCGAGCCTCGCCGTGTCTGCGAATGGCGAGCGCTGGACGCTGCTCAACGCCTCGCCCGATCTGCGGGCGCAAATCCAGGCGACCAAAGTTTTGCATCCGCATGACGGCAAGCGCGGCAGCCCGATCCATTCGGTCGTGCTGACCGGCGCCGAGATCGATCAGACCGCGGGCCTGCTCAGCCTGCGCGAGCGCTCGCCATTCAGTGTGATCGCCACTGCCGCCACGCTTGCCGCGGTCGCCGACAATCCGATGTTCGGCGTGCTTGCCGCCGATGTGGTTTCGCGGCGCGCGGCCGCGCCCGGCGAGACATTCGCGCTCGATGATAGCATGCAGGCCGAGCTGTTCATGGTGCCGGGCAAGCTGCCGCTTTATCTCGAAGGCGAGGACCCCGAGACCGCGGCCGAGAGCGCGGCCAATGTCGGCGTCGAACTGACCTGCGGCAAGGCGCGGCTCGCCTATGTGCCCGGCGCGGCGTCGGTCACACCGGCGCTACGCGAGCGGCTGTCGCGCGCCGAAGTCATTCTGTTCGACGGCACGCTGTTTACCGATGACGAGATGATCCGCAGCGGCACCGGCACAAAGGCCGGCCGCCGCATGGGTCACATGCCGATCGACGGGCCGGATGGCTCGCTCGCCGCACTGGACGGTCTTTCCGCGCGGAAAATCTTCGTGCACATCAACAACACCAATCCGGTTCTGGTCGAAGGCTCGCCCGAACGCCGCCGCGTCGAGGCCGCCGGCTGGGAGATCGCGTGGGACGGCATGGAGATCGTGTTGTGAGTGCGGGGCCTCTTGTCCCGGGCGCAGCGCAACATGCAATGTCGCGCTGCAGACCCGGGACCTTAATGAATGCTGAATTTGTTACGGTCCCGGATCAGCGGTGCATCGCCAACGCGCCGCACCGCGTCCGGGACACGAGCGCTGCACCATGAATCTCCTCACCCCCGTCCAGCTCGAAGCCGCGCTGCGCGACATCGGCGCGCGGCGCTATCACCGGCTGCATCCGTTCCACAAGCTGCTGCACGGCGGGAAGTGCACCAAGGGTCAGGTCCAGGCCTGGGCGCTGAACCGCTACTATTATCAGGCGATGATCCCGATCAAGGACGCGAGCCTGATCGCGCGCTGCGAGGATTCCGCGATCCGCCGCGAATGGCGCTCGCGGCTGGTGGATCACGACGGCGAGGGCGCCGATGACGGCGGCATTGCCCGCTGGCTGCGATTGACGGACGGCCTCGGCCTCGACCGCGAATACGTCACATCGCTGCGTGGTCTTCTCCCGGCGACGCGCTTCGCGGTCGATGCCTATGTCCGCTTCGTGCGGGAGAAAACCCTGCTCGAAGCTATCGCCTCGTCGCTGACCGAGCTGTTCTCGCCGCAGATCATCAGCGAACGGATGGACGGGATGCTCGCGAGCTATCCGTTCGTCACCCGCGAGACGCTTGCCTATTTCGACAAGCGTCCGCCGCAGGCGCAGCGCGATTCCGATTTCGCGCTGGATTATTGCAGGAAAACTGCGCGCACGCCCGAGCAGCAGCAGCAGGTTCTGGCCGCGCTCGAATTCAAATGCGGCGTGCTATGGGCGATGTGCGACGCGCTGCAGCACGCCTACGTCGAGCCCAAGGAAATACCGCCCGGCGCGTTCACGCCGGGCGGGTGATTTTCTTCGCTGCCGAAGCTCAACGCGCCGCCGGCGCCGCCTGCTGCTTGTTGACCTCGCGCACGATCGGCCACCACAGCCTCTCTTCGCTGCGCATGAACTCGCCGGTCTGCGCCGGGGTCAGGTCCCGCGTGTAAGTGCCCAGCGTGTGGAAACGCTCCTGCACGTCGGGCAGCGCGACCACCTTGCGGAGATCGGCATTGAGCTTCTGGACGATCGGATCGGGCACGCCGGCCGGCGCCATCAGCACGATCCAGCCGCTCGACACTACGCCAGGAACGGTCTCGTTGGTTGCCGGCAGGTTCGGCAGGTTGGGCAGGCGCTTTTGCGACGCGACGCCGAGCAGCCGGATGCCGCCGCCCTGGGTGCCCGGCGCGAGACCGGCCAGGCCCTCGAAGACGATCGGGATGCGGCCAGCAATCACGTCATTGACCGTCGTCGCGGCGCCGGCCGAGTGAACGAAAGAGATGTTCGCCTTCGCGCGTTCGCGGAACAGCTCGCCGGTCAGATGCGCCTGCCCGCCGCGGTTGGTGGCGCCGAACAGCATCCCGCCGGGCGTCTTGTTGGCAAGCGCGATCAGCTCGGCGACGCTGTTGGCAGGGACGTCCTTGTTGACCGCAACCGCGATCGGCTGCTCGCCGACCATGCCGACCGGCACGAAAGCCTTTTGCATGTCGACCGGCATCTTGCCCTCCTGCTGGATCGGCAGGACCGTGTAGCTCGACGCTTGAGTCATGTAGAGCGTGTAACCGTCCTTCTCGACGTTGCTGGCGGCCGCGGCCTGCGCCGCGATCAACCCGCCGGCGCCGGGACGGTTGATGACGACGATCTGCTGCTTCCAAAGCTGAGTGAGCTTATCGGCGATGATCCGCGTCACTATGTCCGGGCTGTTGCCGGCGGCGGCGGGGGTGATGAACGTGACCGGCTTGTTGGGATAGTCCTGCGCCTGTGCCGGCGCATTGAGCGCCATCGCGACGGCTGCCGCGTACCAGAACGTCATCCTCATGCTTTTCTCCCTATCAAATCAGGTCTTTTGCCCGGCAGGTGTCGTATAACACGTGCGGTCGCAGCGCAAACTCCGGCATTGCGACCAGGATTGGAGACCGGGTGGCTGAGGAACATGCGATAGCGGGCGATACCAAGCCGCGGCTGCCGCGCGGCGTCCGGCTGACGCACAGCGAGGCGCAGGGCGGCTGGGTGCTGCTTGCGCCCGAGCGCATCTTCAAGGCCGACGCCATCGCCGCCGAGATTCTCAAGCGCTGCACCGGCGAGGCGACGCTCTCCGCCATCGTCGACGATCTCGCGACCACCTTCAACGCGCCGCGCGAGCGTATTCATGCCGACGTGAGCAAGCTGCTTTCGGGACTGGCCGAGAAGAAGCTCTTGGAGCTTTAGCGTGGCGGAACTACCGAAACCTCTGGGCCTGCTTGCCGAGCTGACGCACCGCTGTCCGCTCGGCTGCCCCTATTGCTCCAACCCGCTCGCGCTCGACCCGCGCGAGAACGAGCTCGACGCCGCCACCTGGGGCCGGGTGTTCATCGAAGCCGCGGGGCTCGGCGTGCTGCATGTGCATCTCTCCGGCGGCGAGCCGGGCGCACGGCGCGATCTTGTGGACATCGCGTCGCACGCGCGGGAGGCCGGCCTTTACACCAATCTCATCACCTCGGGCGTCGGCATCACCACGCGCACCATGCGCGATCTGTGGGAGGCAGGCCTCGACCACGTCCAGGTCTCGATCCAGGACGCCGACGCGGTGTCGTCCGACCATATCGCCGGCTATCGTGGCGCCTTCCAGAGGAAGCATGCGTTGGCGGCTGAAGCGGTGCGGCTCGGCCTGCCGCTCACCGTCAATCTCGTCGTGCACCGTGCCAACATCGGGCGCATCTCCGGCATGGTCGATCTCGCGCTCAAGCTGAAGGCCGGCCGGATCGAGATTGCGCATGTACAGTATTACGGCTGGGCGCTGAAGAACCGCGCGGCGCTGATGCCGACCGGCGATCAGGTCGCGCGCGCCGTGGCCGAGGTCGAGGAGCTTCGCCGCAGGCACCACGGCCGCATCGTCATCGACGCGGTGGTGCCGGACTATCACGCAAATTTCCCGAAGCCCTGCGTCGGCGGCTGGGGCCGCCGCTCGCTCAACGTCACGCCGTCCGGCCGGGTGCTGCCGTGCCACGCCGCCGAGTCGATCCCGGAGCTGGCATTCTGGAACGTCCGCGATCATTCGCTGGCCGACATCTGGGCCAACTCGCCCGCCTTCAACGCATTCCGCGGCACGGATTTCCTGCCGGCGCCTTGCGCCACCTGCGAGCGGCGCGAGGTCGATTTCGGCGGCTGCCGTTGCCAGGCCTATTTCCTGACCGGGGACGCCCGTGCGACCGACCCGGTGTGCCATCTGTCGCCGCATCATGCGCGCGTGACCGCGCTTGCGGCGGTGCAGGAAGACACCGCCTACGCCTACCGGCGCACGTGACGCCCGTCGCCGGCCGGGCCGCAGGTGCCGGAATCCGATTGCGCGCGGCGGGCCGTTGTCCGAAACTCCCGTCCAAGGAAGACCGGCCGCTCCGGCGTATCCAAGGGCTTCCGCACCAGGGAGGACTGCATGTCCATTTCAACATTGGCCCGGCGTGGTTTGATTGCCGCCGGAAGTCTTGCGTTTCTGATGGCTACTGCCGGGCCCGGCGCGGCGCAGCCGGGCTTTAGCCCGCTGGACAAGTCGAATCCGGCGGCGAGCAAGCAGGACGGCAATCTCAAGCCGCATCCGACGCCGCCGCTTGCCGCGCCCGCCGACAAGCTGCCGCTCGATAAGATCAAGCTGCCGTCGGGCTTCAAGGCCGAGCTCTACTCGTCCGGCCATCCCGGCGCGCGCAGCATGGTGATGGGCAACAAGGGCACCCTGTTCATGGGCACCCGGGTGATCGGCCGCGTCTACGCGATCACCAACAAAGGCGGCAAGCGCGAGGCCAAGGTTCTGCTCCAGGGTCTGACCCAGCCGAACGGGCTCGCCTTCAAGGATGGCTCGCTCTACGTGTTCGCGATTAACAAGGTGCTTCGTTACGACAACATCGAGGACAAGCTGGACAATCCCGGCGATCCGGTCGATCTGACGGCCAACTACAATCTGCCGGACACCATCCACCACAATTGGAAGTACGTCGCGTTCGGACCGGACGGCAAGATGTACGTGCAGGTCGGCGCCAACTGCAACATCTGCGAGATCAATCCGGGCACCCACGGCCAGATCCGCCGCTATAACGCGGACGGCACCGGCATGGAGATCGTGGCGCGCGGCGTGCGCAATACCGTCGGCTTCGACTGGCATCCGGTCACGAAGGAGCTGTGGTTCACCGACAACGGCCGCGACTGGGCGGGCGACGCCGGTCCGGACGACGAGCTCAACCGCATCCAGAAGGGCATGGAGGGCGCCAACTACGGCTTCCCCTATTGCCACGCCAATGGCATCCCCGATCCGGACGTGAAGCGGCCGAACCCGTGCGCCGGCGTGACCATGCCGGCGGCCCTGCTCGGGCCGCATGCGGGCTCCCTCGGCATCAAGTTCTACACCGGCAGCATGTTCCCCAAGAGCTACCAGAACGTCGCCTTCGTGGTGCGGCGCGGCTCCTGGAACCGCACGCAGAAGTTCGGCTATGACGTCGCGGTGGCGCGGATCACGGGTGGCAAGGCCAAGATCGAGCCGTTCCTGACCGGGCTGCTCGACGAGAAGGCCAACACCTTCCACGGCCGCCCGACCTATGTGCTGCCCCTGGAGGATGGATCGATGCTCGTCTCCGACGAGCAGAACGGCGCGGTCTATCGCATCAGCTACGGCAACCCGAAGGCCGCGAGCCGGTAGCCGCGGACATGCGGGATGCTTCGAAATGGTGGCGGCCGCCGGCCTTCGGGCTGGCGGCCGTTTTCTTGAGCGCGGCCGCGGCCTTCGCCCAGAGCGGGCCGTCGGCTGAGACGCTGCAGCTTTGCGCCGCCTGCCACGGCGAGGACGGAAACTCCAAGATTGAGAAAATCCCGTCGCTTGCCGGCCAGCCGGCGTTTTTCATCCTCAATCAGCTTTTCCTGATGCGCGAGGGCGTGCGCAAGGTCGAGGCGATGGCGCCGATCGTCAAGGATTTGAAGGACGACGACCTGAACACGCTGTCCCAACATTACGCCAAGCTGCCCGCCAAGCGCAGCGACGAGCCGGTCGACGCGGCGCTGGCCCGGCGCGGCGCCGAGATCTCGACCGCGCGGCGTTGCGGTTCCTGCCACCTGCCGAGCCTCGCCGGGCAGGAGCAGATGCCGCGCGTGGCTAGGCAGCGCATCGACTATCTGGTCGAGACGCTGAAATCCTACCGCGACAGCCCGCGCCCGGGCGCCGACACCGCGATGAGCGCCGCCATCGTCGGTGCAAGCGACGCCGATATCGCCGCGCTCGCGCACTACGCCGCGTCGTTGTAGGCCGTACCCCCGCGCCCCAGCGGGAACATTGTTGGTCCGGGCGGATGCCGCGCCCGTTTACGCCCGTTTAACCATCCAGCCGCATTGTCACGGGGATCACCACGTGTCGAGTAAAGCGCCCGTCGGCGCCTGCGACCGCGAGGTTGGCGGACGGCGAACCCTTGCAGCCTCGTTGTGTGCGTCGGAGCAATGGCCGCGGAATCGTCATCAGGGGCCTCGCATGGGCCGCTGGGGTCGCTGCGTCCGCAATGGGGGTCGTCGCCTTTGTCGCGGTCGCTGCTTTTTGGACGTTCCCCGGACCGACCGATAACCGTTCCAGTTTCCGGCTGGCGATGCCGGTTGCGCCGGTCCTCGCTGCGGCAGCCAAGTCCGATGATCTGACAACCGGGTCGATCGGCCGCCGCGCGTCGGAATATCTGGCCGACCCCGCCATCTTTGTCCCGCGTCTGAAATTTGCGGTGACACCCGCTCCGGTGGCGCTGGCCGCCATATCGGCAGCCTCCGATCTCAAGCTGGAGCTTCACGGGCCGATTCCGCTCCCGCTGTCGCGTCCCATGCTTGCCTATGCAAGACCGGACTTCGACCTCGCCCCGGCGCCGACATCGGCGGATGCGCGCACCGCGGTCTATGACATCGAGGCGCGCACTGTGTATCTGCCCAGCGGGCGCAAGCTCGAAGCCCATTCGGGACTTGGCGAGTGGATGGACGACCCCAGTTCCTCACGCCTGAAAAATCGAGGGGTCACACCGCCGAACACCTATCAGCTCAAGCTGAGAGAATCCCTGTTCCACGGCGTTCAGGCGATCCGGATGAATCCCGTGGACGAGGACAAGATGTTTGGCCGGGACGGCATCCTCGCGCATTCTTACCTGCTCGGGCCGAGCGGCCAGTCGAATGGATGCATATCGTTCAGGGACTATCCTGCATTCCTCGATGCGTTCATGCGAGGCGAGGTCGATCGCATCGTGGTGCTGGTGCGTGGCGGGAACCAACTCGCCGCTCAGTTGCACGGACGGCCGCTCGGCAATTATGCGTTCGCTGCCACGTCTCCGCCGGCGCCAGCCATTCGCATGCCGGCATCCGGGCAGTATGCCAGAGCGACCAGGGCAGCAAGCGTCGAGGCATCGAGGCACGCCGTCTGGTAAGCGCCGGGCGCGTCTGGCCTTAGTCCCAGAACGCGAACGTCCGGGTCTCGATGCTCTCGCGCGGCGGCGCGTTGGCGGGCGTGCCGGGATCGTCGAACGCCGAATGCGCCGTGAATTTCGTGGCTACGCTCCGGTCGCTGTCGAACACCTTGAACACCAGCGCCTCGTTGCGCTTCATTTCGGGGAAGTAGAACCACTCGTGCGCCGGATTGTGGGCGATGTGATAGACCTCGCCGGTGCGGTCCTTGTAGCGGCGCTGCACCAGAATGAATCCCTGCTGCGGGATGCTGCGCCCGTCGCAGATGCCGAGCGGATCGGTCATCACCGTGCCGCGGATCGGCCGCCACACCTGGATGATCGCCCAACGCTTCTTGAACCGCCGTTCCGCCTCGGCGTCGCCGGCGATCTCCCGCAGCCGCCTCGGCGCCGAATTCTCGGTGTAGTCGTTGTGCACGCCCTTCACCGGCGGCCTGGCACCCGTCTTCTTCTGCACCTGCTCGTCGCCGACCCGGACGGTGTGGTCGAACACCAGCACCTCGGATGCGCCGGAATGCTTCCTGATCAGCTCGGCCACCTCGCGGTCGTAGACGCGCTTGCGCTCCGCTTCGTCGGTGAAGTCTTTCATCGCGGTGTTGTGATCGGCGAAGACGAAGCCGTGGATGTCGAGCTTGAAGGTGTCGCGCAGCGGTCGCCCGTCGCGGATGGCCATTTCGTGCTGCTGGTATTGTGGCGGGATTTCCTTGTGCGCCATCTCCGGCCAGTCGATGTAGCGCACCGGAGGGGTGCCGGTGTCGACGATGTAGTTCATCATGGCGCGGATGGTGTGGGTGGATGGCCGTTCGGCGACGAGCTGCATGATGTTGCTCCCGGAACTTGAGTTGGCCCGATTATATGGGATTTTCGGCCGTGCGCGGCAAGCCGCGGTCAGCGCGGCTCGCTCGCCTCGGCTTCGGCGAGCTTGGCCCGCCAGTCCTTGCGCTTGAGCAGGTAGGAGACGGTGGAGAGGATCAACAGGCCCGCGCCGATCGCGAGCAGCACCCCGGAGATCGGCCGCTCGAAGAAGATCGTCCAATAGCCGTTCGACATGATCAGCGACTGGCGCAGACTCATCTCCAGGGTCGGCGCAATGACGAGGCCCAGCACCAGCGGTGCGGGGTCGAAGTCGAACTTGCGCAGCAGATAGCCGACGACGCCCATGACCAGCATGATCCAGACGTCGATGATCGAGTGGTTCACCTCGTAGACACCGATGATGCAGAACATGATGATCAGCGGATAGAGGTAGGCATAGGGAATCCGCAGCACGCTGACGAACATGCCGACCAGCGGCAGGTTCAGCAGAAGCAGCATCAGGTTGCCGACATACATCGAGGCGATGAAGCCCCAGAACACCTGCGGGTGCTGGGTGACGAGCTGCGGCCCCGGCGGCACGCCGTGAATGAGCAGCGCCGCCATCAGCACGGCGGTCACCGGGCCGGTCGGAAGGCCAAGCGCCAGCATCGGCACGAAGGCGCCGGTCGAGGCGGCGTTGTTGGCCGACTCTGGGCCGGCGACGCCCGCCACCGCGCCCTTGCCGAATTCCTCCGGGTGTCGGGAGATGCGCTTTTCCAGTGCGTAGGACAGGAAGCTGGAAATGATATGCGCCGAACCCGGCACGATGCCGATCAGGAAGCCCAGCACCGAGCCCCGCGCGATCGGCATCGCCGAGTCCCGCCATTCCTTGCGGGTCGGCATGAGTTCGGCGAGGCGCGGCGACGTGACCTTGGCGGTGACGGTGCGGCTCGGCGTCGACAGGATTTCGCCCAGTCCGAACAGCCCGACCGCGACCGGCACGATGCCGATGCCGTCGCCCAGTTCCGGGATATCGAAGGCATAGCGGAAGTGGCCGGTCATCACGTCGATGCCGATGCAGCCGAGCAGAAGCCCGACCGCCGCCATCAGCAGCGTGCGGGCCAGCGACGTGGTCGACATGTAGGCCAGGAACACGAGGCCGAGGATGAGCAGCGCGGTGTATTCCGGCGGCCCGAAGCGGAGCGCGAAGGCGCCGAGCGGCGGCGCGATCACGGTCAGCGCGATGACGCCGAAGGTGCCGGCGATGAACGAGCCGACCGCGGCGATGCAGAGCGCCGCTCCGGCGCGGCCCTTCTGCGCCATGGCGTAGCCGTCGATGCAGGTCATCACCGAGGCGGCCTCGCCCGGTATGCGCATCAGGATCGAGGTGGTCGAGCCGCCGTATTGCGAGCCGTAATAGATGCCGGCCAGCATGACGATCGCCCTGGTGGCGTCGAGGCCGAACGTCACCGGCAGAAGGATGCTGATGCCGGCGAGGGGGCCTATTCCCGGCAGCATGCCGACCAGCGTCCCGACCACGCAGCCGAGAAACGCATAGAGCAGCACGCCCGGTTGGAATGCGACCGAGAAGCCGAGCAGCAGGCTGTCGATGGTCGATTCCACGTTGGCTAGAACCAGTAGAACGGCATGGGCGGCAGCGGCGATTTCAGCAATTTGCTGAACAGCAAATAGGAGGCCGCGGTTACGCCGACGCTGACGGCGGCCGAACGCCAGAAGCGACGGCGCTCGATGAAATACAGCAGGACGAACAGCAGGGGCGCGACGCTGAGAACGAAGCCGATCACCGTGTAGAGCGCGATGGCCACGGAAGCCACCGCAACGACGGTTGCTGCATGCGTGAAATCGTTCCATGGGATCTCGGCGAATGCAGGACTGTCGCCCGCGCGCAAGACGATGATCGCGCCGAACGCCATCAGAAGCCCCAGCGCGAGCTTCGGCATCATGCCGGCGCCCGGCGAAGCGAGCGTGCCGAACGGCAAATCCCCGCTCATGGCGAAAACAAGTGCGCCGGCGGCGACGAACACGCCGCCGGCAATATGATCTCTGCGAAGGATCACGCGCTGAACGGAACGCTCATCGTTCGAGCGTGCGGCCATCCTCAGACCTTGCCGATGGCCTGGACTGCGGCCTCGACGCGCTTGGCATCCTCGTCCCAGAACTTGGCGAATGCGGGTTGATCGAGGAAGGCGACAACGTCGCCGAGGTTGTCGATCGCCTTCTTGAACGCCTCGGCCTCCGCCGCCTTCTTGGAATCGGCGCGCAGCTTGTCGACGATTGCAACCGGCGTGCCCTTGGGAGCGAACAGGCCGACCCAAAGCCCGAACTCGACATCGTAGCCCAATTCCTTCATCGTCGGCACGTCCGGCAGCGCCGCCGCGCGCTTGGTGGAGAAGCTTGCTAGAGCGCGCAGTTTGCCCGCCTTGATCTGGGCGTTGGCCGCTGCGATCGAGGACACCAGCACCTGCGAGTTATTGCCGAGGATTGCGGTCAGCGCCGGCCCGCCGCCGTTGGTCGGCAGGTGGCGCATCTGGACGCCGGCGGCCTTCATGAACAGCGCGGTCGGCAGATGCAGCGCGCCGTAGAGGCCGGACGAGCTGAAGATGATCTGGTCCGGCCGTTTCTTGGCGTCCTCGACCAGCTCCTTCAGCGTCTTGTAGGGCGTCTGGTCGTTGACCACGATGATCATCGGGCCTTCGGTGAAGCGCGCGATCGGGATGAAGTCGGCGCGGGTGAACTTCGGCTGGCGGCCGAACAGCTTGTCCACCTCGGCAAAGCCGGAAATGGACACGATGTGCATCAGTAGCGTGTAGCCGTCGGGCTTGGCGCTGGCGGCAAACTGCGCGCCGACAGCGCCCGCCGCGCCTGGCTTGGTGTCGATCACCACCGGCTGCTTGACGATCGGCTCGAGCACGGCGGCGAGGGGGCGGCCGACCACGTCGACGGCGCCGCCCGGCGGAAATGGATTGATCAGCGTGATCGGGCGCGACGGATAGGCCTCCTGGGCCTGCGCGGAACCGGCGGTGATGGATGCGGCGGCGGCGGCGGAGCCGACCACGAATTGGCGTCTGTCCATAGTGTCCTCCCGGGATTTGCCGTTGCTTTTCGGACACGATGGTCGCTCAGCGCACGCGCGGGGTCAACCTCGCGGCCCGGTCGATGCGGTCGCAGGACGATGCGATTTTGGTCAGTCGAGAATCGCAATCGCGCGCGTCCAGCCGGCCGAGGCCGCGTGGATTTTCACCGGGAAGCAACTGATCGTGAAGCCTTTCGGCGGCAGCTTGTCGAGATTGTGCAGTTTCTCGATGTGGCAATAGCCGATCTCGCGGCCGGCCCGGTGGCCCTCCCAGATCAGGCTGGCGTCGTGGGTCTGCGCATACTTCGCCTTGGTGTGGACGAATGGCGCGTCCCAGCTCCAGCCGTCGGTGCCGGTGACGCGGACGCCCCGCTCCAGCAGATAGAGCGTCGCCTCGCGGCCCATGCCGCAGCCGGTCGAGACGTAGTCGTCCTTGCCATAAGCCGCGCCGGCGCTGGTGTTGACGACGACGATATCGAGCGGCGAGAGCGTGTGGCCGATGCGCTGGAGTTCGGCTTCGACGTCCTTGGCGGTGGCAACGTAGCCGTCGGGGAAATGCCGGAAGTCGAGCTTGATGCCTGGGTTGAAGCACCACTCCAGCGGGACCTCGTCGATCGTCGCCGCGCGCTTGCCGCGGTCCATGGTCGAGGCGAAGTGATACGGCGCGTCGAGATGGGTGCCGCAATGGGTCGAGAGCTTGATCCATTCGATCGCCCAGCCCTCGCGGTCGGGCAACTCTTCGACCTTGAGGCCGGGAAAAAACGTGCAGACTTCTTCCGCAGTCTGCTTGTGATCGAAATAGCGGATGCTCGGGCCGTAGCCGGGCGGATCGGCGGCGATGTCGTTCTGAATCGGGATCGAGATGTCGATCATCTTGCGCGGCATAAGGGACCTCTCCACTCGTGTCCCGGACGCGGTGCAGCGCGAAGCGGTGCACCGCAGATCCGTGACCGTTTCAGGTTGTTTTCATTGTGGGCGATCCCGGGTCTGCAACGCATCACTCTGCGCTGGCGCGCTCCGTGCCGCATTGCGCCCGGGATGACCGCGCGAGAGCGCGGTCAATTCGTCGCCGGGCTCAATTCGGACGCCTTGAGCTGCGGCGTGCGGCCCTTCGCCTCGGCGTTGGCGAAGTTGAGCTCGATCTTCACGCCGTTCGGGTCGAACAGGAAGAGCTGGTAGAGGCCCTGGTCGTTCACCTGGCGCTCGGTGAAGCTGATCTTGTTCTTGCCGAGATGCTCGATCATCTCGTGCAGGCCGGTGGTGCGGAATCCGATGTGGTCGATCACGCCGGTGCCGGTCGAGGCCTCCGATTGCTGGCCGACGTATTTCTTGCGGTTCTCGCTGACGTTCTTGCCGCCGGTGGTGATGTGCAGCACGTCCTGGTCGCCGAGGTAGAGCCAGTAGACCGGGAACTTGAAGTCCGGGGCGGGGCCCACGCGGAAGCCGAGAATCCTGACGTACCAGTCCTTGGTCGCCTCGATATCCTCGGTCTGGAGGAGGAAGTGTTCCATATGGGAAAGGGGCATGTCAGACCTCCATGGCAAAACGTTCCGGTGCCCGTCCGGTGCGGGCGGCCCACCGCAGTGTGTAGCATTGGACCGTGAGTGTCCAAAAGAGGAAAGGAATAAAGAAAATGCCGGCCTATTGGGTTGCGCGCTCGAAGATCAACGATCCGGTCGAATACAAGAAGTACACCGACCTGGTGCCGGCCATCATCGCCAAATTCGGCGGCAAGGTCCTGGCCCGCGGCGGCCGCTACCGGATCATGGAAGGCCCGGACAAATTCCACCGCTTCGTCGTGATCGAATTCCCGAGCTTCGAGCAGGGCGTGGCCTGCTTTCAGTCCGACGAATACAACAAGGCGGCGGCGTTCCGGCGCGGCGGCGCGGGCGAGGTCGAGACCATCATGGTCGATGCCGGCGACGCGACGAGGTGACCGGCATGATCCCCAAAAGTGGGAACCGGTTTTCGGATAAGATCATGCCAGATGGGGCCAAGTGGCGGCGCCGGTGGGCAGCGAAGGCTGCCCAACCCGGCGTCATTCGGTCTCGCGTGCGCCCCTAGCGCGGGGCCTGCGAATACGCCTAAGATGCCGCAAAATTTCACCCTGGGAGGATGCACAATGCTTCGAAGCCTGAAGCTGAAATTTCTTGCCGCCGCCGTCGGCGCGTTCGCGCTGACGGCCTACCAGCCTGCCCCAGCCAACGCCCAGTCGGGCGAGCCGATCAAGATCGGCTTCTCCATGGCGCTCACCGGGCCGTTGTCCCCGAACGGCAAGCAGGCGCTGCTTGGCCTCCAGATCTGGGAGGAGCAGGTCAACAAGAAGGGCGGCTTGCTCGGGCGCCCGGTCAAGCTGATTTGGTACGACGACCAGAGCCAGTCAGCGCCGGTGCCGGGCATCTACACCAAGCTGCTCGACGTCGACAAAGTTGATCTCGTGCTCGGCCCGTA
>CAMAWG010000015.1 GCA_945861855.1 Rhodoplanes serenus | reverse complement strand
CTGGTGAACTCCTACACCCTGCTCTCCGCGATCGGCCGGCTCACGCCCCAGGTGCTCGGCCTCTCCGTCCCCGCCTACGACCCCCAGGTGCACTACCACCAGGTCCGCGACTCATGGGTCGGACTGCGAACCCCGGACGGACGGTAGCGCGTTCGTCCCCCGGTGTGATTCCGGGGTCGAGATAGTCTGCAGAGAACGCTCGAAAAAATCCTAGCGCCGCGACAACCGGGACACGAACCGCGGTTGCTGAGAATATGGATCGAAGTTCTGCGTCCAGAATTGCGCGAGCCGTTCCACCGGGCGCAGAATCTTGTCCCCGGCCACCGGGGCGGGTTTGCTTTTCGAACGCGAGAGCCTCGCCAATCGCCGGCATTCAGCGGCGTACCGCCAGGATTCTTCGCTCAACAGTTCCTCACGGGGATCCATCACTCGATTCCAATCCAAGTTCTTCCCCGATCGCTTCGTTAACCCCCAAGGCCCCCGAATGGTTTCGTGCCTTGCGCGCGTGGCGGTGGATTGACGCCACGCCTCCCACAACTCTTTGATTTGAATGCCTTAATTTCTTATGGTTAATTCGTAATGGGGGTTGCAACTGCTGGTAAGATGACTTCGATTGCGGCATGCTCGATCAGATCGGCTTGTCGCCGCTAGGGACCTGAATCGATGCGGCAGCCCGGTCGCCGACCCAACCAGCAGCGTTCCGAACTGGCGGACGCGCTCGCGGCTTGCCGCGGCGCATTCATTTCGATCGGCCTGATGAGCGGCATGAGCAACATCCTCATGCTCACCGGCGCGATCTTCATGCTCGAAGTCTACGACCGCGTGCTGCCGAGCCGCAGCGTGCCGACGCTCATCGGGCTCGTGATCCTCGCGGGCGGGCTATTTACGGCGCTGGGCATGCTTGACCTGATCCGCGGCCGCATCCTGGTGCGAATCGGCAGCCGCCTCGACGAGACTCTCAGCGGGCGCGTCTATGAGACGATCGTGCGCTTGCCGCTGAAGGTCGGGAACCGCACCGACGGCCTGCAGCCGCTCCGCGACCTCGACAGCGTGCGATCGTTCCTGTCCGGATTGGGGCCCACGGCGCTGTTCGACCTGCCCTGGCTGCCGATCTATCTCTTCATCTGCTTCATGTTCCATCCCTACATCGGGCTTGCCGCGCTGTTCGGAGCCATCGTTCTCGCCATCATCACCATGCTAACCGAGACGATGACCCGCGAGCCGACCCAGGCCGCAACCGGCTTCGCAACGGCCCGCGCGTCACTGGCCGAGACCAGCCGCCGCAACGCCGAAGTCCTCACCGCCATGGGAATGACGAGCCGGATCGCCGTGCTCTGGGGCGAGGCCAACACCAAATATCTGGCAAGCCAGCGGCGCGCCAGCGACGTCGCCGGCGGATTTGGATCGGCCGCCAAGGTGCTGCGCATGATGCTGCAGTCGGGCGTGCTCGCCGTCGGCGCCTATCTCGTGATCTATCAGCAGGCCACCGCGGGAATCATCATCGCCGGATCGATTCTCAGCGCGCGCGCTCTCGCGCCGGTCGATCTTGCGATCGCGAACTGGCGCGGATTCGTCGGCGCCCGGCAGAGCTGGAAGCGTCTCACCGATTTGCTGACTCTGCTCCCCGCGCAAGGTACGCCGATGGCGCTGCGGCCGCCAACCCAGAGCCTGGTCGTCGAGAGCGCCGGCGCCATCCCCCCCGGCACCGACAAGGCCGTAGTGCAGGACGTCAGCATTTCCCTGAAGGCCGGCAACGGGCTGGGCATCATCGGGCCGAGCGGTTCGGGCAAGAGCTCGCTGGCGCGGCTGCTGGTCGGCGTCTGGCAGCCGGCGCGCGGCCGCATCCGTCTCGACGGCGCCGCGCTCGATCAATGGTCGCCGGAGGCGCTCGGCAAGCACGTCGGCTACCTTCCGCAGGACGTGGAGCTGCTGGCCGGCACGGTGGCGCAGAACATCGGCCGTTTCACCGAGCCGCTGGACGCCAAGGCGGTGATCGCCGCGGCCACCGCCGCGGGCGTTCACGACCTCATCGTCGGCCTGCCGGAAGGCTATGAGACGCAGGTCGGCGAGAGCGGCACCGCGCTGTCGGCCGGACAGGCGCAGCGCGTCGCGCTGGCGCGGGCGCTCTATGGCGACCCGTTCCTGGTCGTGCTCGACGAGCCGAACTCCAATCTCGACGCGGAAGGCGACGAGGCGCTCGGCCGTGCCATCATGAGCGTGCGTGCCCGCAACGGCATCGTCGTTGTCGTCGCCCATCGCCCGAGCGCGATCGCGGCCGTCGATCTGCTGCTGATGATGAGAAATGGGCGCTCGCAGGCCTTCGGCCCAAAGGAAGAGGTGTTGTCCCGCGTGCTGCAAAGGGACGGCGCGACGCGCCCGCTCAAGGTCGTGCAGGAAGCCGGAGCTGCCAAGTCATGAACCCGCAACCCAAATGGGACTCGAGCCGATCGATCGGCCGCCACACGCTGGCCGGGCTTGTGATCGTCATCGTGCTGGCCGGCGGCGTCGGCGGCTGGGCGGGCACCATGACGCTGTCCGGGGCGCTGATCGCCCAGGGCTCCATCGTCGTCGATACCAACGTCAAGAAGGTCCAGCATCCGACCGGAGGCATCGTCGGCGAGCTCCGCGTGCGCGACGGCGACCGCGTCAAACAGGGCGACATCGTGGTGCGGCTCGACGATACGGTGACGCGCGCCAACCTGGCCATCGTCACCAAGGGCCTGGACGAGCTCAGCGCGCGCAAGGCGCGTCTTGAGAGCGAGCGCGACGGCGCCGACACGGTCAAGTTCCCCCCGGGCCTCCTGGCCCGCACCAACGATCCCGAGATCGCCGCGATCGTCGATGGCGAGCGCAAGCTGTTCGAGCTGCGGTACAGCGCGCGCACCGGCCTCAAGGCCCAGCTTCGCCAGCGCATCGAACAACTCAACGAGGAGGTTCGCGGCCTGAAGGCGCAGCGCGAATCCAAGGAAAAGGAATCCAGGCTGATTGAGCGCGAAAAGGACGGCGTCTACGACCTTTGGAAGCAGAAGCTGGTGCCGCTGACGAAACTGACCGAGCTCGAACGCGCCGCAGTACGGCTCGAGGGTGAAGCCGGCCAACTCGTGGCGCAGACCGCCCAGGTCGCCGGCAAGGTCTCGGAGACCGAGCTCCAGATCATCCAGATCGACCGCGACCTGAGCAGCGAGGTGGCCAAGGAGACCCGGGAGATCGACGGCAAGATCGGCGAGTTCGTCGAGCGCAAGGTGACGGCCGAGGATCAGCTCAAGCGCATCGAAATCCGGTCCCCCCAGGACGGCATGGTGTTCCAGTCCAACGTGCATACGGTCGGCGGCGTCATCACCGCCGGCGACGCGATGATGCTGATCGTGCCCGACGCCGACAACCTCACGGTCGAAGCCAAGGTCAATCCGCAGGACATCGACCAGGTGCGAACCGGCCAGGTGGCGCTGCTGCGCTTCTCCGCCTTCAACCAGCGCACGACCCCGGAGATCTACGGGACGGTCACCCGCATCTCGGCGGATGCCTCGACCGATCAGCGCACCGGGCAGACCTACTACACCGTCCGGATTGCGATGTCGGCCGAAGAGGTGGCCAAGCTCGGCGACGTCAGGATGGTGCCGGGCATGCCGGTCGAGACCTTCGTGCAGACCGGGGACAGGACTATGATTTCCTATTTCGTCAAACCGTTTCATGATCAACTGATGCGGATGTTCCGGGAGAAATGACGGGGGGCCGCACCTTCGCGGGATGCGGTCTGGGGCTGGTTCGGCATGAAATGGCTTTCTCGCCTGGGGCGACGGCTCACATCCGCCCGCGCATTGTGCGTGGCGCTGCTGTTCGCGCTGCTGTTCCTGCGCGTCTCCGATCCGACTCCGCTTGAGGAGCTTCGGCTTCGGGCTTTCGACCTTTTCCAGGTCATCAAGCCGCGCGTGGCGACGCAGCGACCGGTCGTCATCGTCGATATCGACGAGGAAAGCCTGCGAAAGCTCGGGCAATTTCCGTGGCCGCGGACCCGCGTGGCCGACCTGACCACGCGCCTGACCCAGATGGGCGCGGCCGTCATCGGCTTCGACGTCATCTTCGCCGAACCGGACCGTCTGTCGCCAGCCCTCGCGGTGGAGGGATATAGCCAACTCGACGAGGAGACGAAAAACAAGCTGCGCGCGCTTCCAAGTAACGATCAGATCCTGGCCGATGCGATCAAGCGGTCGCGGGTCGTGCTCGGCGAGACCGGCCTGCCGGTTGCCGTGCCCCAGCCCGACGCGCAGCCGTCGGCGGTGGGCGTGGCCGCGCTGGGCGGCGATCCAAAGCCGTTCCTGTACAGCTTTGCAGGACGGCTGAAGAACGTCCCGGTTCTCGACAATGCCGCCGCGGGGCGCGGGCTTTTCAGCAACCCGTCCGAGCGCGACGGCATCGTGCGGCGCGTGCCGATGGTCATGCAGGCGCAAGAGACGATCTTGCCCTCGCTGTCCTTCGAGATGCTGCGGGTCGTGACCGGGTCGAGCACGATCCTGATCCGCATGGACAAGGCCGGGATCACGGGCGTTGCGGTCCCGGGACTTGAAATGCCGACCGATCGCAACGGCAGGGTCTGGATTCATTTCGCCCCGAGCGACAAGGCGCGCTACGTGTCCGCCGTCGATGTGCTGGAAGGGCGGGTCCCGGCGGACCGGGTGGCCCGCAGGCTCGTGCTCGTCGGCACCTCGGCGGCCGGCCTGCTGGATTTGAAGACGACCCCGAACGATCCCGCCATGCCGGGGGTCGAGGTGCATGCCCAGGTCCTGGAAAGCATCCTGACCGGCGGGGTGCTGACGTCGCCGAACTACGCCATCGCCGCGGAACTGGCCACGGCGTTCGTGCTGGGCGCGGCGATCATCTGGCTGACGCCCATTCTCGGCCCCGCCTATCTGCTGCTGTTCGGCGCGGCCTTCATCGCGGCGCTGGTGGGAACGTCCTGGTACTTCTTCGCGCAGTACAAGATGCTGCTCGATTTCACGTTCCCGCTGCTGTCCAGCTTGGTCATCTTCCTCACGCTGATCTTCACCAACTTCGTCAAGGAACAGGCGCAGCGGCGCCAGATTCGCTCGGCGTTCGGCCAGTACCTCTCGCCGACCTTGGTGGAGCAGCTCGCGCAATCGCCGGAGAAGCTCGTGCTCGGCGGCGAGGCGCGCGACATGACGATCATGTTCAGCGACGTGCGCGGCTTCACCACGATCTCGGAAATCTACAAGGACGATCCGCAGGGCCTGACCGCCCTGATGAACAGCTTCCTGACCCCGCTCACCAACGCCATCATCGATCGCAACGGCACGATCGACAAATACATGGGCGATGCGATCATGGCGTTCTGGAACGCGCCGATCTACGACGCGACCCACGAGCTCAACGCCTGCGAGGCTGCCCTCGACATGCTCGAACGCGTCGACCGGCTCAACCGCGAGCGCGAAGCAACGGCGAAGGCCAACGGCACGGCTTTCCTTCCGCTCAACATCGGCGTCGGCATCAACACCGGCCGGTGCGTCGTCGGCAACATGGGCTCGGATCTTCGCTTCGATTACTCGGTGCTGGGCGACAGCGTCAATCTTGCCTCGCGTCTGGAAGGCCAGTGCAAATCGTATGGGCTTCCGATCATCATCGGCTCCAAGACGGCCAACGCGGCCAAGGACAAATTCGCGCTGCTCGAACTCGATTTCATCGCGGTGAAGGGCAAGAAGGAGCCGGAGGTGGTCTACTCCATCGTCGGCCGCGACGACCTGGCCCAGACAGGACGCTTCCAACGCTGGCGCGAGGTGAACATCAACATGCTGTCGCGCTACCGGAGCCGCGACTGGGCCGGCGCACTGGCCGCGATCGAACAGGGCCGCGCCGCCGACGAAGAGAACAGGTTTCAGACGCTCTACGCCATCTATTCCGAACGTATCCGCACGTTCCAGGTCACGCCGCCGCCCGACGATTGGGATGGCGCCTACGCCCTGGATTCCAAGTGACCGCAGCGAAATACCCGTATAACATATTGAAAATAAACAATAAATTTTGGGGTGTGACGTTTCGCACTTCACGCTACGGGCATTGCACGCAAAGCTGCTCCCACGAACGCCGGATTCAAAGCCGCAAGGCCTGACTTGGGGGAACGCAGATGCGCCTGACCATCGACAACACCCGGTTCTTCGCCGTCGTGGGCGCGCCCTACATCCCGGAGCACCATCTCGACGCCGGTGGCACGGAGCGCCGCGCCGGGCGACACAACGCATTCGACGTCCCCGCCGCGCCCTCGCCAGGCTCAACGGAGTGTCTGAACGACCGTCGCTGACCAGCTTGCCGGCACACTGCAACGCAACGCTTCAATAGGAGAGTACGGAATCTTGTTATGTCATTGAATGAAGCGTTGACGCCGACGTCCCCTATATCCGTTCGATTTTGGGGCGTCCGGGGCAGCATTGCCTGTCCCGGACCCAAAACTATGCGCTATGGCGGCAACACGCCCTGCGTGGAGGTTCGCTGCGGGGCGCATACGCTCATCTTCGACGCCGGCACCGGAATCCGATCGCTCGGCAACGCGCTGGTGCAGACGGCGAACACCGCCGACTTCGACATCTTTCTGAGCCACGGCCACATCGATCACATGATCGGTCTGCCGTTCTTCGCGCCGCTGTTCGTCAAGGATCAGGTGGTTCGCGTGTGGGCCGGCAGTCTGCAGCCGGCCGGCGGCGTCCGAGAGGCCGTCCGGAAATTGATGAGCTTTCCCTTCTTCCCGCTCCAGGTCGACGCGCTGCACGCAGAGATCGAGTTTCACGACTTTCATGCCGGCGAGGCGATCAACCCGCGGCCCGGCGTCATCCTGCAGACCGCCACGCTCAATCATCCCGGCGGCGCGATCGGCTAGCGGGTCGAGTACGGCGGCCGGTCCGTCGCCTACCTGACCGACGTCGAAATGGGCGACGGTCCGATCGACCCGGCCCTGCTGGCGCTGACCAAGGATGCGGCCCTGGTGGTCCTGGACACGACCAATACCGACGACGAATTGCCGTCGCATGTCGGCTGGGGCCATTCGACGTGGCAGCAGGGAATCCGGCTTGCCAAGGCCGCCGGCGCGGGCCGGCTGTGCCTGTTCCACCACGACCCCGAGCACGACGACGCCTTCCTGGACCGGGTCGCGGCCGAAGCCGAGGCGGCGCGGCCGGGCACGGTCGTGGCCAGCGAGGGAATGAAGATCGACCTTTGACCGCCGGCTTGGCCTTTAAGCCGAGCCGCTCGCGGCGGCCTTGAACGCCAGCAGCTTTGCCCGGTTCTCCGCAAGCGTCGCTTCGTGGCGAGCGATGTTCTGCATCAGCCGTTCGGTGGTGAGCTTGAGAAAGTAGTAGCCGAACTCGGGATTCTGGAAGTAGAGCTCGAGCAGCCGGTCGTAGGTGATCCAGAGGACTTCGCCGTTCTCCAGGCTTTCGACGGTCCCGGTCCGCCGGTTCTTGGGATCGATGAAGCCCAGTTCGCCCATGATGCGTCCCGGCGGAAGCTCGATGCCGATCTCCTTCACCAGGAATTTTCCGCTGACGGTGTAGAACATCTCCTTGGCGACATCGCCCTTGTGAAACAACACCTCGCCCGCCTTGCACTTGCGGGGCGTCATGAACGGGCGCAGCCAGTCCATGGACAAATCGCCTTGCGCCGAGACCCGTGCCTTCTTCACGAGACTGAGCATCTGGCGCAGGCGGATGATGTTGATCGGGAGCGAAAGCAGATACAGCAGGAACGTCGCGATCGCGCCTGCGAGCAAGCCATAGGCGATGAAAAACACGATGCTGATGATGCCGATGATGCGCAGCGGCACGATCGTGCGCACCATCAGCGTGGCGACATAGAATATCGCGCCGACCAGCGCCAGCATGTTGACGAAGTTGACGTTGACCAGAACGATGTCCCACAGGCGGCCGAACACCGCGCCGTAGGTGAGATTGGCCGGATCGAGACCGAGCTGGATCAGCAGCTTCTCGACCCGCAGGTTCTGCGCCGCGCTTTCGAGAAAGCGGTTGAGCACTCCAGCCGGATCGATGTTGGCGCTGCGCATTCCTCCTCGCCTGCAATTCGCCGGCCTGCGGCTACTTCACCGGCACGAACTGCGTCGTGAACATGACGTTGTTTTCCGGAATTTCCTTCAGCAGGCCCATATCGACGAACGACTGCTTGAGAACCGCCAGCGCCTTCGGATCGAAGGTGCCGTCCAGGCTGAAGTTGCTCATCTGCTCGTCATAGGCGCGCGCGGCGACCGACGGGGGAATATTGACCACCTTGGAGGTGATCTCGACCGTCTTGTCCTTGTTCGCCTTCATGAAGGCGATGGTCTCCATCCAGCCCCGCAGGAACGCCCGCACCACCTCCGGGCGTTTCGCGATCGTCTCCTCGCGCACGAAGAACACATGGGTGATGAAGTGATCGACGAACGGCGCGGCGCCGGTGATGACGCGCCATTCCTTCTGCTCCTCGAGCGCGTAGCCGGCTTCGAGCGCGCCGATGTAGCCGTCGAGCTGCTTGGTCTTGATCGCGGCGCGGGCCGGCGGCATGCCGCCGATCGGAACCGTGGTGATGCCGGTTGAGCCGTGCCAGCCCTTGAGGTTGTTGATCCGCTTGCCGATCCAGTCGGTCAGCGAGCCGACGGTCGTCACCCCGAGCTTCAGTCCCTTGAGATCGTCCACCGTCCTGGCGGGGGAGTTGTAGCCGACCATCACCGCCATGTTCTTCGGCACGCCATACATGGCGGCGACCCCCTTGGCCGGCACGCCCTTGACCATGAAGGCCATGCCGGGCCCGCTGCCGATGCCCACGTCGGTGCTGTCGGCGGTCAGGGCCTGCTGCATCTTGGCGTCGCCGGCCGCGGCCGAGGCCTCGATCTCGAGGCCGTGCTTGGCGAAAATTCCCATCTGCATGCCGACGTCGAGCGGCGTGAAGGTCCAGGCGAACGCCACCGCCTTGGTGACGCGGAGCTTCTCCGCGGCACCCGCGGGCGCCACGATCAGCACCGCCAGGCAGCACAGAACGGCACGGAACATCCCTCGCATTTTGTCCTCCTCCATGGCCGTTCAGCCTCCGGCCTTGGCTGAAATCATTACAGAAAATCGTAACATATGCCATGCATCCTGAGCGCGGCGCGTTGACCCGGAACGGGGCCGCCCGTAAACTTGCTGAATAAGCTAACCCGTTGAAATCTGCGGCCTAACGGCAGGACATCCTCCATGCATATCATCGACTCGCATTTCCATTGGTGGCCCCGCTCGATTTTCGACAAGCTGTGCAAGCGCGAGGCGTTCCCGAAGGCGCGGGTCAACAAGCGCGGCGGCTACGACTACATGCGCCGCAACACCAGCGGCCAGCACCTCAACTCCTGGGCCGAGTGGTTCGATCTCGACAAGCAGTTCGAATACATGGACAGCCTCGGCCACCGGGTCGACGTGGTCTGCTCGATCGGACCGTTCTCGGTGTCGTTCTCCGACATGCCGGTCGAGGAAGGCCGCGACTACGCGCTGATGTGGAACGAGGAGATGGCCGGCGCGCAGAAGAAGTATCCCGGCCGGCTCTGGGCCAGCGCCGCGGTGCCGCTGCAGGACACCAAGGTCGCCATCGAGGTGGTGGACGACGCGGTGAACCGGCTCGGCCTGATGGGCGTCAACCTGCCCGGCAGCGTCGGCGAGGATGCGCGGATCGACGCCGAGCGGCTGCAGCCGTTCTACGCGCATTGCGCCAAGCTCGGCCTGCCGCTGTTCCTGCACCCGACCGACGTGATCTTCCAGGACATGCTCTCGGATGGCTACGACGGCGCGCTGCATCTGAGCCTCGGCCGCGTCATCGAGGTCTCGGTCGCGGCGATGCGGCTCGTCCTCTCCGGCACCATGGAGCGCCACCCGGACCTCAAGATCGTGATGTCGCACACCGGCGGCTCGCTGCCCTATCAGTCCGGCCGCATGGACAAGAACTCCAAGGCCGCGAAGCTGCCGCGCCCGGTCAGCGAATATCTGAAGCGCATGTACTCCGATACGGTGTCGCCGCATTCGGAGGGCATGCGGTTCGCCATCGACTACTACGGCATCGACAACGTGATGTACGGCACCGACTATCCGTGCTGGGATCCGGCGCCGTGCCTCAAGCTTCTGGAGAACGTGGAGTTGTCGGAGGCCGACAAGCAGAAGCTGTTCTATTCCAACGCGCGGCGCATCCTCGGGTTGAAGGACCCGGCGCCGGCAAAGACCAAGCGCGAGCCGGCGCTGGTGTGACGCTGGAGCGATTGGGCTGGAGCCATGACCAAGGACCAGGTGAAAGAGGTTCTGGACCGTGTGCTGACGTGGCCGCCGGAGCGGCAGGCCGATGTGGTTCATGTCGTGGAAATGCTGGAAGAGCAGTACGGGAGCGAATTGCGCCTCACCGATGAACAGGCGGCCGAGGTGCGACGGCGGTTGGCGGAGCCAAGCCCGAATCGCATCCCGGCCGAAGAAGTATTCAAGCGCCTGCGATCCCGCGTTGCATGAAGGTTACGTTCGAGCCCGCCGCGCGCGACGATCTCGATCGTATCTTTGAGTGGATATTCCGGGACAATCCTCGTGCCGCGCTCGCGATGATCGATCGGATCGAGAGCAAGGCGATGCAACTCGCCACCCCTGCTCTGACGGAAATGGGGCGTCGCGGCCTCGTCGAGGGCACGCGGGAACTGCTCGAATGGCCCTATATCATTGTCTACAAGGTCGATGACAATCTCCAAGAGATCGTCATCGTTGCCATTGTTCATGGCGCACGCAATCGCGTTGACCCACGCTGAAACTTGACCTCGCGTGAACATCATTACAGCCGCCTGATCCGCACATCCGGGGCGGAGGCCGACTCGTCTGTCGCGGCAGATGATGAAGCCAGCATCACGGGCGTGCTCCTCGCATCCAAAGACCTGAGATAACGGTCGCGCCGTGAATCCGCCGCGCGGGCGGCCGCGTCCCCGGTCGCGCCGTCGCGCGCGGCCAGGATCGCGCCGCGGATCCATTCCTTGTCGTCTTCCGGAATGAGCGCCCAATGGCGCTCGAAGCAGGCGTGCATGTCGTGCGAGCAGGTGCGGTTGCGCCGGCACACGGGCCTCGCGCACACCCGCCAGAACCCCAGCATGTTGCATTGGGCGCGGCGCGTGTCGTCGTGCCGGCGCCAATGGGCGGCGTGCGCCCTGCGCTGCTCGGGCGTTTGCCGTTCGGTGAAGGTGACCTTGGTTCGGAACATCGTATCTCCTGATTGTGTGGGATGCGGCGCACGGCCGATCGCCGCCGCGGCGCGTTTGCGCCCGGCGTTCTGCATCGCCCTCGCAAACTGCGAGGGGGGCGGAGCGCCGACAGGCGCCCGGGCTTTCGCCCCCGGGCCGATACGCACGGCCTGGAACACGCTTGCGAGGCGCGTTCGGGTCTCCTGCGCGGAGACCCTCGCCTCTCGGCGCTCCACCGCGGCGTTTTCGTGAGGCGGCGCGAAGGCCGTCTCACTGACCTCGGGCCGCGCTTGCCGCCCGGAGCGAGATGCTCCGGTGGTCCAGCAGGCTCCCTGCACACGGGTCATAGTGCCCGTAGGGCGGGGCCCCGAGGCCTCCCGGGAGCCTGGCCGGCTCAGCCAGACCCGCCGACGCCGCCCCTGCTCCGATCAACAGGCGCCACCGGTTGACGCCCCTCAACAAGCAGGGTGAGGAATATTATCCCAAGGAATATGGTCCTGTCAAGGGGACGGTCCGAGCGGGGGCTTTTTGCAGAATCGATCGGCACTCCTAAGAATTGCGCGACCTATCAGTAACACCGCTGCCGGGATGCTGGCGGCAATCAGCACCGTCAGCACGAGATGCACATACGCCGCCCGCCAGCCCCCGTTCTGAAACTTCAATAGGATCAGGCTACCGTCGCCGCCAAAGATTCCAAATAGCCACCAGAGCGCCGTAAAGCCGCACCAAATTCCAAACAACTTGCGGCGAACGCTCATATTTGAATCCTGGACCAATGAAACAAAACAGCTTTGCATTGATCGCCGCAATCCAATTATGGACTGGAATTGTTTTTGGGGCCGACAATGTCCTCGGCCCCGAAAATTGGCCTACGACGGTGAACGAAACCATTGATGATCTGTTGCCCCGGCTATCGGCGCTTCAGAAGTCAGAGATCAGGATGACAAGTAGCGACAACCTCATTTCGCTGCACCTCAGTCTTGGTCAAGAAATTCGCAATCGTTACGGCCTTTGGCGCGGGAACGAAAAGCTAATTGAAACAGCTTGCGGCAAGCCTTGCCATCCTGACGACGCTTCGATGAAAATAATCGAAGCGGCTTGGAACCAATTGCGTCAATGACACTATGCGCAAACGAAGTGAAGGCCAGCGAGATTCAATCCATCGGCAAGAGTTGTTGGGCTCGGCGCTTCGCGCATTGGCCCACCCTACATTGCCCTGCGATCGGAGAAGGCGTGGATGGCCGGGTCAAGCCCGGCCATGACGTGGAGAGGCCGGAGCGTGTCCCTCCGTCATTCCGGCCGAGCGAAGCAAGTGCCGGAATCCATAACCCCTGTGCCGATGCCTGCCGCTGTGCCGACAACGAAAGACTGCGGCGTATGGATTCCGGGTTCGTCACGCCTTCGCCCTTCGGGCTACGGCGGACGCCCCGGAATGACCGGGGACACGCTGTGCGCCAGCACGTAAAGTGAGCCCGGCGCTTCCGCCTCCGCGCTTATACGCTTCGGCGGACAAGCCGCGCCTTGGCCCACACGACATTGCTGACGCCATCAAAAGGGGTCTCCCATGAACAAGCTTCCACTGACACTCCAGATGCCTCCACCGCCGGACCCGGTCCCGGTGGCCCTCGCCCCCGCGACGACGGCGCTGCTCGTCTTCGACATCGTCGAGCCGATCTGCGAGCGCTTCCCAATCTGCAGGACGCAGATGGCGCCGGTGACCGCTGCCCTGCTGGCGCGGGCGCGGAAGGCCGGCGTCACCGTCGCCTACGGGACCCGGGCGCACCACAAGTCGCACTGGCTGCCGGAGGTTGCGCCTCAGCCTGGCGACATCCAGATCGAGAACCAGGCGCAGGACCGGTTCTACAACACCGATCTCGACCAGACGCTCAAGGCCAAGGGGATCGCGACGCTCATTCTGGTCGGCTGGAAGGTGAGCGGCTCGGTGACCTACACGTCGGTCGGAGCGACGCTGCGCGGCTACACCGTCGTCGTTCCCGTCGATGCGAGCCTCGACGCCTCGGATTTCGAAATCGCCGTCGGGCGGCATCAGATCCTGAACCAGAACAGTTCGAATGCCGCAAACGAGCCTTTGAAGAACAGGGCCTCGACGCTGAGCCGCACGGATTTGATCGCGTTCAAATAGCGCGTTTGCGTTTGTCATTCCGGCCGAGCGAAGCGAGTGCCGGAATCCATAACCCCTGTGCCGATGGCTTGACCGCTGCGGGTTATGGATTCCGGGCTCGCGCCTTCGGCGCGCCCCGGAATGACGCGGAGAGGTTGGAGCGCCAGCAGTTATTGCCTCGGCGCAAATCGCGCGTCCACGCTCTCCCATTTGTCGTAGCCGACGACCTTCTTGTATTCCTCGAAATTCATTCCGCTGTTGCGCAGCGCGAATTTGCCGGACTTCATGTCGATCAGCACCGCCTCGATCGCCTTGGCGGCGTGCATGACGGTGTCGAGGCCCAGCACCGCGCAGTTGAAGCCGAGCTCACCCAGCTCCTCCATGCTCAGGATCGGCGTGTGGCCGCCCATCAGCGGATTGCAGATTTGCGGGATGTCGAACATTTTGCCGATGCGCTTCAACTCGTCGAGACTCTGCGGCGCCTCGATGAAGATGCCGTCGGCGCCCGCCCGGACGTAGCGCTCGGCCCGCCGCATCGCCTCGTCGATGTCATAGACCGCGCGCGCGTCGGTGCGGGCGAGAATCCAGGTCTCGGGGTTGATCCGCTCCGAGCAGGCGGCGCGAATCTTGGCCTCGGCGATCGCGGTCGGCACGACTTTCTTGCCGACCATGTGGCCGCAGCGCTTGGGCCACTGCTGGTCCTCGATCAGGATCGCGCTCACGCCCATGCGCTCGTAGCTCTGCACGGTGTGCACCACGTTCTTGACGTCGCCGTAGCCGTCGTCCCCATCGACGAACACCGGCAGGTCGCAGGCCGCCATGATGTCGCGCACGCAGGCGGCGATCTCGCCGAAGCCCTTCAGCCCCACGTCCGGCACGCCGTAGCGCGCGCCGACGGCGGGAAAGCCGCCGATGAAATAGGTCTCGAAGCCGAGCTTCTGGATGATCCGCGCGGAGAGCGCGTCATGCGCGCCGGGGACAACCAGGAACCGCTTCTCGGCGACGGCCTTGTCGATGATCTGGCGAAAACTCGCTGGCATTGAGCGGCTCCGGAATTGCGGATATGGTCGGCGGGCCAAATCCCACCGCGCGCGAATTCAAGCGCAGTTTGCAGCCTAAGACCAGCACCGAAACACGAGTGCAATAAGAGTTGGAGCGGTGGCGTGATCTTTGTGGCGGTTGATATCGGCGGCACCTTCACCGACCTGATCGGCTTCGACGACGCGGCGCAGTCCTTCGTCCAGGCCAAGAGCCTGACCACGCCTTCGGAGCTCACGCAGGGCGTGATCAACTGCCTCCGCGAGAGCGGGCTCGCCGTCGGCCGGATCGACGAGCTGATCCACGGCTCGACCATCGCCATCAACACGCTGATCGAGCGGAAGGGCGCGAAAACGGGCCTCGTGGTGACGCGCGGCACCCGCGACGTCTACATCATCGGCCGCGGCAACCGGCCGGAGTCCTACAACCTGTTCTTCCACCGCCACCAGCCGCTGGTGTCGCGCGGGATGACCCGCGAGGTGTCCGAGCGGCTCTTGGCCAGCGGCGAAGTGTACGAGCCGTTGAAGAAGGCGAGCGTGGCCGAGGCCTGCAAGGCGCTCAAGGCCGAGGGCGTCGAGGCGGTCGCGGTGTGCTTCCTGCACGCCTACGCCAATCCCGAGCACGAGCGCATCGCCGGGGCGGCGATCAAAAAGGCCATGCCGGACGTCTACCTGTCGCTGTCGCACGACATCCTGCGCGAGTACCGCGAGTTCGAGCGCATGTCGACCACGGTGGTGAACGCCTATATCGGGCCGAAGGTCGGCGGCTATGTGAAGAGCCTGAAGTCAAGCCTGGGCGCCATCGGCTTCAAGGGCGACCTTTCGATCATGCGATCGAACGGCGGCGTGATGACGCCGGAGGTCGCAACCGAGAAGCCGGTGGCGATGATGGAATCGGGGCCCGTCGGCGGCATCATCGCCTCGGCGCGGGTGGGCGTGGCGCTGGGATTTCCCAACGTCATCTCGTTCGACATGGGCGGCACCACCGCCAAGGCGAGCCTCATCCGCGCCGGGGAGCCGACGCTCGCGCCCGGCTACTACGTCGGCGGCTATGCCAGCGGCCATCCGGTGATGCTGCCGATGATCGACGTGGTCGAGGTCGGTGCCGGCGGGGGCAGCATCGCCTGGCGCGACGACATCGGCGCGCTCAAGGTGGGGCCCCAGAGCGCCGGCGCCGATCCCGGCCCGATCTGCTATCGCGGCGGCGGCACCGAGCCGACCATCACCGACGCCAATGTGGTGCTCGGCCGGCTCGACCCGGACAATTTCCTCGGCGGCACGATGAAGCTCGACGCCGAAGGGGCAAAGCGCGGGATCAAGACGAAGATCGCCGATCCGCTCAAGCTCGACACCATCGCGGCGGCGCAGGCGATCGTCGAGATCGCCATCAACAAGATGTCGCTTGCGGTGCGCGAGGTTTCGGTCGCCAAGGGCTACGACCCGCGCGACTTCGCGCTGGTGGCGTCGGGCGGCGCGGGCCCGCTGCACGTCTGCGCCATCGCCCGCGAGCTCTACATCCCGACGGTGATCGTGCCGCTGTTCCCGTCGCATTTCTCGGCGCTCGGCATGCTGCTCGCCGACGAGCGCCACGACTTCACGCGCACGGTCTATGCCGATCTGGCCAGCGTCGATTTCGGCCGGCTCGCCAAGGTGCACGACGAGATGGTGAAGGACGCCAAGGGAAGCCTGCGACACATCAAGGACGCGGCCTACCAGATCCATCTCGACCTGCGGTACATGGGCCAGGAGTTCACGCTGCAGGTGCCGGTCACGCTCGACCAGCTCAAGGCGGGCGAGCGCAAGGCCATCCGCACCGCATTCGACGATCTCTACGAGCTGCGCTACGCCCACCACTCGCCCGACGAGCCGGTGGAGATGGTCAACATCCGACTCGGCGCCATCGGCAAGCGGCCGAAGCTCGCGTTCCCAAGCCTCGGGTCTTCGGGAACGGGCTCGTCCGGCGGCGAGCGGCAGGCCTATTTCACGTCGGCTGAGAAGCCGCTCACCGCCAAGGTCTACGCCCGCGATCAACTGGGCGCGGGCGCGCAGATCGCCGGGCCGGCGCTGATCCAGGAGCACGGCACCACCACCGTGCTGTTCGAGAACGACCGGTGCAAAGTGGCGGACTCCGGCGAGCTGATCATCACCATCGGAGCCGCGCGATGACCATCGTGGATATACCGACCTCCCAGCGGGTTTACCTCCCCTTGCAAAGGGGAGGTCGGCGAGCGCAGCGAGCCGGGTGGGGATCAAACTTCGCGCATCCGGTCGATCCCCACCCCCACCCTCCCCTTTTCAAGGGGAGGGAGCGCGCCCTGCCAGACCGCAATGCCGAGAATCGTCCATGAGCATCCAGCTCGACACCGTCACACTCGAGGTGATCCGCAACGCGCTGCCGGCCGTCGCCAACGAGATGGCCGCCGACCTGCAGCGCACCTCCTACAACATGATGATCTACGAGGTGCGCGACTACTGCACCGCGCTGCTCAACACCAAGGGCGAGCTCATTTCGCAGAACGTCGGCGGCGTCTCGCATTTCGTCGCCGACCTTGGCGTTCTCGTCACCGACGGCATGCAGCGCTACGGCCGGGACGGCTTCAAGCTCGGCGACGTGATCATCACCAACCACCAGGCGGTGGCGGGCCAGCACCTCAACAACGTCGTCATCTACATGCCCTATTTCTACAAGGGCGAGCTTCTGATGTTCCTCATGGTGCGCGCGCACTGGATCGACGTCGGCGGCACCTCGACCGGCTTCGGCGCGGGTGCGACCGTCGCCGATCCCTGGCTCGAAGGGCTGCAGCTCGACCAGCTCAAGATCTACGAGGAGGGCAAGCTCAGCGAGCCGCTCTACCGCGTCATCAAGGATAACATCCGCTTCCCGGAATCCTCGCTCGGCGACATGAAATCGCAGATGGCGGCCTGCCGCCTCGCCGGACGCCGGCTCGACGAGTTGTTCGAAAAATACGGCCGCGACACGCTCTTGGCGGCGATCGACCGGATTTTCGACGAGACCGAGCGGAAATGCCGCAACGTGGTCTCGCAGCTCCCCGATGGCGTCTATCAGGCGTCGGCCTCGATCGACGACGATGGCGTCATCAAGGGCGAAGAGGTGCCGATCCACGTCAAGGTCACGGTCAAGTCGGGCAACATGGTCATCGACCTGTCCGGCTGCTCGGCTGAGCGCAAGGCCGCGATCAACTCGCGCACCTATGCCGGCGCGCGCGTGGCCTACAAGGCGCTGACCGGCCCGCTCGATCCGGTGAACGAAGGCTCGTTCCGCGCGCTCGAGGTCATCATCCCCGAGGGCAACATCATGATGGCGCGCTTCCCCGCCCCGATGGCAGGCTGGAGCGGCATCGTGCCGACGGTGGTCGATGCCATCGTCATGGCGCTCGCCAAGGCCATGCCGGACCGCGTGCCGGCCGGGCACCATGCGCTGCTTGGCGGCGCGGTGGTGTTCTTCGGCACCCATCCAAAAACCAAACGCCGCTTTGTGGTGCAGAGCATCGAGGGCGGTGGCTGGGGCGGCCGGCCGTTCGAGGACGGCGAGTCCGGCACGGTGTCGGTCTGCCAGGGCGACGTGCGCAACGGCTCGATCGAGGGCATCGAGCTGAAATGCCCGGTGGTGGTGCAAAGCCGCGCGCTGCGGACCGATTCCTGCGGCGCCGGAAAGTACCGCGGCGGCCTCGGCATCGACATGCAGGTGAAGAACCTGGTCGAGGGCAAATGGAATTTCGAGATGCCGCGCCGATCCAAATGCCCGCCGTGGGGCATCAAGGGGGGCACGCCCGGCGAGCCGGGCGGCTATCTGCTGAAGCTGCCGGGCGAGCGCGATTTCACGATGCGGGGCGGCAGCCACATCCCGGTGCCGATCGGCGCCGAGGCCATCGTCCGCACCGGTGGCGGCGGCGGCTGGGGCAATCCGCTGCAGCGCGAAGCCGCGCAGGTGGCGCATGACGTGGCGGAAGGACTTATCTCCGCCGCCGCGGCGCGCAGGCTCTACGGCGTGGTGGTCCGAGGCAACATGTCGCTCGACGAAAGCGCGACCCGGACGCTGCGAAAGCGGTTAGGATCGGCCGCCAGAGCCAAGCCACGATCCAAGACAAGATCAAAAGCGGCCAAGGGGAGAGGACGGTAATGCCGTATCTGCCGAAATGACAGACCCGTCAGCACCAGTATCTCAACGTCATGCCCGGCCTTGTGCCGGGCATCCACGTCTTTCTTTCTTGCCAAGCAAGGCGTGGATGGCCGGGACAAGCCCGGCCATGACGTGGTTGATTTCCTGTCAGATGAGCACGCCCCGGCGGCTCCCTGTAGTGACCGCGAAGATTAGTCCATGACCGCCGGCGACGCCGCCATACGCATCAGGGACGTCTCGCATGAATTCGGCGAGCCGGGCGACGCGCAGTTCGTGCTCGCGCTGTCGCATACCTCGCTCGACATCGAGCGGGGGGAACTGCTTTGCCTGATCGGGCCGAGCGGCTGCGGCAAGAGCACGCTGCTCAACATGATCGGCGGCCTGCTCACGCCCACCACCGGAAACGTCGAGGTCCACGGCAAGCCGGTGCGCGCGCCGCTGCCGCGCGACATCGCCTTCGTGTTCCAGGAGAACGCGCTGTTTCCCTGGTGCACGATCATCGAGAACGTCAAGCTCGGCATGGTGTTCCAGGGCGTGCCGAAATCCGAGCAGGAGCCCCGCGCGCGCAAGGCCCTGGAGGCGGTCGGGCTCAAGGACTTCATGGGCCACTACCCGGCGCAGCTTTCCGGCGGCATGCGGCAGCGCGCGGCGCTGGCGCGGGCGCTGAGCCTCGAAACCGGCACCCTCCTGATGGACGAGCCATTCGGCGCGCTCGACGAGCAGACCCGGATGATCCTCGGCGAAGACCTTTCCGTGCTGCTCTCCCGCAGCGAGAAGACCATCGTGTTCGTCACCCATTCGCTGGGCGAAGCGGTGTTCCTTGCCGACCGCGTGGCGGTGTTCTCGGCGCGGCCGGGCCGCATCAAGGAGATCATCGAGATCGACGAGCCGCATCCGCGCAGCCCCTCCTTCGTGACGACGGAAAAGTTCAGCCGGCTGCGCAACACCCTCTACGGCCTGCTGCACGACGAGATCCGCAAGGCGGTCGAGCAGTCGGCGACGGCGGTGCCGCAGCCATGAGCGCAAAGCAGGACCGGCGGGACAAGATCGCCAGCCGTGCGGTGCAGGTAGGCTTCCTCGTCGCGCTGATGGGGTTCTGGTATTTCGCGACCGCCTACTGGGGCGTCAACCGCCTCCTGCTGCCCAATCCGCTGAACGTCTGGCAGGAGCTGAAGGACGTGCTCGGCTCGGGCGAGTACCTGCCCGATCTGAAGGTGACGCTGACCGAGGTCGCGGTCGCATTCGCGATTTCATGCAGCACCGGCGTCACCCTCGGCTATCTCATCAGCCGCTCGCAATTTCTCATCAAGGTGTTCGAGCCGCTGCTCGCCGGCTTCTATTCCGTGCCGATCATCCTGTTCCTGCCGCTTTATGTGCTGTTCTTCGGGCTGGGCGAGGGATCGAAGATCGCGCTCGGCACCACCATCAGCTTCTTCCCGATCGTGCTCAACACTATCGCGGGATTCGGCTACGTGGACAGGATATTCATTACCGCCGCGCGCTCGATGGGCGCCTCCGACGTGCAGATGTTCCGCTATGTGCTGCTGCCAGCGGCCTTCCCGGTGATTCTGACGGGATTGCGCATCGGCTTCACCGTCACGCTCCTGTCCATCCTCGGCAGCGAAACCCTCGCCTCGCTCGCCGGCCTTGGCCACAAGATCGTGCATCTGGCCGAGGCGATGGAGACGGCGCGGATGTTTGCCTACATCGCCTTCGTGGTGGTGATCGCAGCCTTCCTCAACTCGGTCGTCTCCTCGGTCGAACGGCGGGCCAATCGCCGATGAACCGGCCCCTGCATCTCCAGAAGGTGCTCTACCGCCATCCGGGGCTGGCGCGGCTCGCGGTGGTGGTGGCCCTGTTCCTGCTCTGGGAAATTTCGGCGCGCTGGTGGATCGATCCGTCGTTTCTCAGCCCGCCGTCGCGGGTGGTGGCCTCGTTCGGCGAGTTGTTCGAGACTCCGGGCATTCCGAAGGCGCTGCAGATCACCTTCTGGGAGCTTGCGGTCGCGTTTGCGATCTCGGTCGCGGCCGGGCTCCCGATCGGGCTCGCGGTCGGCCTGTCGCGGTTTTCCAACCGCAGCCTGATGCCGATCATTCTCCTGCTCTACGGCACGCCGCAGGTCACCATCCTGCCGCTGTTCATCCTGTATTTCGGAATAGGCCCGCCGTCGAAGATCGCCTTCGGCGTCAGCCACGGCATCTTCCCGATCATCGTCACCATCGTCGCCGGCGTGCAGAACATCAAGCCGATCCTGATGACCGCGGCGCATTCGATGGGTGCGAGCCGCTGGCAGATTTTCCGCTGGGTAATCTTCCCGCACATGATCCCGACGTTCTTTGCCGGGATGCGGCTCGGCATGACCGGGGTGCTGCTCGGCGTGCTCTTGGCGGAACTTTACGTGTCCAGCGCCGGCATCGGCTATTTCACGCAGCTTTTCACCCAGGCGTTCGATCCGACCAAGCTGCTCGGACTGGTCTCGGTGCTGGCGGCGATGGCCATCGTGATGAACGAGATCGTGCGGCGCGCCGAGGTCCATTTCGGCCGCTGGCGCACCGATTAGCGCGCGATCGAGTAATATTGAATCCGGTCAGCGATCCACGCAAAGCAATCATGCGCTGGCCGCCAATTAGCGGCGGTCGAGGTGCTTCCGCAGCAGCGCCATGTTGCGGCGGTTGGCGCGCCACATCACGTCGAACGCATCGCCGAGAAACGGCACCGCTCCGACCACGCTGTCGAGCGCGACATTGGCCAGCATCCGGGCCAGCAGGTGGCGCGGCGCGCCGAGTTCCCGCGCCTCGCGCACGATGTACAGCGACATCACGGTGGTGATCGCGTCGCCGATGCCGGGAACGAGGCCTATCAATGCATCGATGCCGAAGCGGATATTGGTTCCCGGCACGACGAAGGCGGTGTCGAACAATGTCGCCAGCGCGTCCAGCCGCGCGATGCGCTCGGCCCGCGACTGCGGCCGCGAAAAATCGAACCCGTAGTTGCCGAATTGCGCGCTGCTCATGCGCGCTGAAATGGGAGCCGCCGGCGGAAATGCAAGAAGCGCGGCGCGTGAAAGATTGCTATGTCTTTTGACAATCGCTGCACTCTCGGAGAATTTCGTTGCGCACGGTCGCCGTGGCCATCGTCTGCAAGACGCCGGAAGCCGGGCAATCGAAGACCCGCCTTTCGCCGCCGTTGCGGCCGGAGGAGTGCGCGGCGATCTCGGCCTGCTTCATCGAGGACGTGGCCCGCACCGTCGCACGGCTGGCCGGCGGCGGCGACGTGACCGGCTACGCGCTCTACACGCCGCGGGGCTCCGAGGCGGCGTTGCGCCGCCTGCTGCCGGAGGGTTTCGCGTTGATGCCCCAGGTTGAAGGCGATCTCGGCGCGCGCCTCATTCGAGGCATTGAGGATTTGCTGACGGCCGGGCACGACGGCGCGGTGCTGGTGAACGCCGACGGGCCGACACTGCCGCAGGCGATCCTGCGCGCGTCGGTGGATGCGGTCCGGCGCGGCGACAACGTGGTGCTGAGCCCGGCGCACGACGGCGGCTATACGTTGATCGGACTGTCGAAGATGCACGCGCGGCTGTTTCAGGATATTCCGTGGAGCACCGATGCGGTCTATCGCGTCACGCTCGACCGGGCGCGCGAGATCGGTCTGCCGGTGGCCGAGGTGCCGGGCTGGTATGACGTGGACGACGAGACATCGCTGCGGATGCTGGAGGACGAGTTCGCGGGACGGCCGCCGCCGTTCGCCGCCATTGCGGGCGAGAATGCCCCATCCACCCGCCGGTTTCTTCGCGAGCGAAGGGCGCCGTCAAAAACCTAGCCGACCGGCACGACATGCACGGAGGTTTCCAACCGTTGGGCGCCGGAGGCGAAGATGACGCCGTCGACCGGCGCCACGTCGGCGTAGTCGCGGCCGATCGCCAGCACGACATGGTCGTGGCTCGCCAGAATATCGTTGGTCGGGTCGAGCCCGATCCAGCCCGCCTCCTCGCCGCACCAGGCCAGCGCCCAGGCGTGCATCGCGTCGGCGCCTTCGAGCCGCTTCTCGTCGGGCGATTGCACCGTCCGCAGGTAGCCGCTGACATAGGCCACCGGCAGGCCGAGCGACCGCATGCCGGAAATCATGATGTGGGTGAAGTCCTGGCAGACGCCGCGCCGCAGCGCGAACGACATCGGCGGCGTGGTCGAGGCGGTGGTCGCGCCGACCTCGTAGACGAACTCCGCCTTGATGCGGTTCATCAGATCGATCGCTCCGCCGAGCACGGATCGCCCGGGCGGAAAGCTCTCCGCCGCATAATCGCAAATCTCCGGATCGAGCGACACCTGACGGCTCGGGAACAGGTAATGCGACGGCGCCTGCGGCGACAGGTCGGCGCAGGCGAAGGCCGCCGCCCGCACCTCCTCCCAGGCGGGAGTTGCCTCCGGCTTGACCGGGACCGGCTGCTCCACGGCGATGCGCGCCGCGATCCGCACCGTCAAGGTGTCGTGCGGCTGGTCGAACGCGATCCAGGTGACGCGGTTGCCGAAGAAGTCCTTGCCTTCGCGGCGTTCGATCGGCTTCGGCACGATGTCGAGAGCCGCGGCGTGCACGCGCTGGCGCTGCCGGTCGATCGGGGTGAGCCGCAGGACGTGGTGCCCATAGGCGACCGGGGAATCGTAATGATAGATCGTCTCCTGGCGAACGTCGTAGATCATCCGAGCGACTCCCACGGCGCTTCGGAGCGCTCGCGTGTCGTGAAATAGGTCGAGGCGACCACCTCCGACAGCATCATCAATGCTCCGGTCACTTCGAGCAGCGCGGCCTCGTCGATCGTGGAAACGTCGGCGGTCCGCATTTTCGTCGCAAGCGTGACCGCGATCTGCTCGGGCGGCGTCAGGCGGCTGTCGTCGCGCTTGGGCATCGCCGCGAGATGCGTCTCGATGCGGGCGAGCTGATAGGCGATGGAGCGCGGATTGTTCGGGTCGAGCGCCACGAGATCGACCACCGGCGCCGCCGCCGCCACCATGACATAGCGCAGCCGGTAGGTGATCTGGCTGTCGGCCAGTTCCAGCAGCACGTCCAGCGCGCCCTCGGGCTCGGCCCCGAAGGCGAACTGGCGGACGAACGCGCAGGTCGCAAGCGTGCGCTCGATGCGGCGCCCGATTTCCAGGAAGCGCCAGCCCGCGAGTTGGCTCATGTTTTCCTGCGCGAGGCCGGAGAAAGACGCAAGGATGCGCAGCGCCCCGTTGACGCGCTCGAAGATGGCGCTTTCGTTCGGCCCCTGCTCGAACGGCGCCCGGATCAGCTCGACAAGCTCGGTCAGCGCCCGCCAGGCGTCCGGCGAGAACCGGTCCCGGATCACGGAAGCGGCCGATTGCGCGGAGCCGACGAGGAAGGGTAGCGCCCCGCTCAACTCGCGCTGCTGCAGGACCGCGGCGGCAACGATGCCCGGCCGGACATTCAAGAGGTCCTCCGGCACCGCCTCCCAGGAGCGAAGCAGCGCCACGATGTCGCCGTTCACGTCGCTGGCCGCCTGGGTGTCCTCGGTCGAGCGGTTGACCAGGGCCCGCACCAGGCGGAGCGTCGCCTCGGTGCGCTCGACGTAGCGGCCGAGCCAGAACAGGTTGGCGGCGGCGCGGCTCGGCAGCGCGCCGGTGGTGCGATTGATGACGATCCGGTCCGGCGACGGCAGCAGCGTCGTCTGCACCACCGGCTTGTCCGACAGTATCCAGGCGTCGGCGGTCCGCCCGCCCTGCTGCAGGTTGATGGCGCGCGCATCGAGATCGTCGGCGATGCGGACGAACCCGCCGGGCATCACCCGCCAGCCGTCGCCATCGCGCGCCAGCAGGAGCCGCAGGCTGAACGGGCGCGGCACAAGCTGGCCATTTTCCCAGACCGGCGTCGTCGACAGCGTCACCGCCTCCTGTGCGACGAAGTCGATGCCGCGGCGGCCGATCGCCTCGACCACCCGCGCGCGTTCCTTGGCGCCGAGATCCTTGCCGATCACGAACTGGCGATCGATATGCGGCGGGATGTCTCCGGAAAAGGCCGGCGCGATCACCAGGTTGTCGAGCCGGTCCATGACGTCGTCGCGCACGTCGGGATCGCCGAGCCACCAGGTCGCGACGTTCGGCAGCGACAACTCGCGGCCGAGCACGGCGGGCGCGAGCGCCGGCAGGAAGCTGAGCATGGCGCGCGCTTCGACCACGCCGGAGCCCAGCGCATTGGCCATCACAACGGTGCCGTCCCGGATCGCCTGCACGAGACCTGGAACGCCCAGCCGCGAGCGGGCGCTCAGCTCCAGCGGATCGGCGAAATCGGAATCGAGCCGGCGCACCAGGACTTCGGCGCGCTTTAATCCGGATACGGTGCGGATGAAAACGCCGTCGTCGCGGACCGTCAGGTCCTCGCCTTCGACGAGAAGGAACCCGAGATAGCGCGCGAGATAGGCGTGCTCGAAATAGGTCTCGTTCATCGGCCCGGGCGTGAGCACGCAAACCGGGGAATCGTCGCGGCGGCTGAGCGCGGCGAGCTCGGCCTGGAAGGCCTGGAAGAACGGCGCGACACGCTCGACGCGCAGCTCGCGATAGATATCGGGCATCGCGCGCGAAAGCGCGAGCCGGTTCTCCAGCGCATAGCCCGCGCCCGATGGCGCCTGCGTGCGGTCGCCGAGCACCCACCATCGCCCATCGGGCGAACGCCCCACATCGACGCCATAGAACCGCAGATGCGCGCCACCCGCCGGTTCGATGCCGACCAGCGAGCGGAGAAACTCCGGATTGCCGGCGACGACCGCGGCCGGCAGGCGCCCTTCGCGCACGAGGTCGGCCGGTCCATAGATGTCCTTGAGGATCGCTTCGAGCAGCTCGGCCCGCTGCACCAGTCCGGCCTGCAGCTCCTGCCATTCCGCCGCATCGATCAACAGCGGGATATGGCTGAGCGGCCAGGGCCGCACGGCCCCCGTAGGGTCCTCATAAACCCGGTAGAACACGCCGGAATCGTGAAGATGCCGGTCGGCCGCCGCAAAGCGCCGGTTGACCTCCTCCGGCCCAAGCGCCGCCAGCATCCCCAGGAACGGCCGCCAGTGCTCGCGGACCCGGCCGTGGTGGTCCATCATCTCGTCGAAGTTGCGCGGGAATATGCAGTGGTACCCCGAAAGGAGCGGTTCGAGGTCTTCGTCCTCCTGCGAAGCGCTGTCGAGATGGGCCATGCCCGCCATCAAATCTGAGTCGGACGCCGCAGGTCGAGCGTCATCGGGCACTCAAGCGACCGTTCTTCCGCTGGAACGCTGAAGCGCCCCGGCGTGTGCCCACCGCTTTCGAAGCGTGCGAGACGCCGGGCCTGGGCCTCGTAGGAATTGACCGGGAAGGTCTCGTAGTTGCGGCCGCCGGGATGGACGACGTGATAGACGCAGCCGCCGAGCGAGCGCCCGTTCCAACCGTCGTAGATGTCGAAGGTCAGCGGCGCCTGCACGTCGATGGTGGGCTGCAGTGCCGACGCAAGCTTCCAGGCCTTGAAACGGACGCCGGCGACGTATTCGCCCGACCGGCCGGTCGGCGAGAGCGGCATGCGCCGCCCATTGCAAAGGACCGAATGACGCGCCGGATTGAGACCTTCGACCCGGACCTGCAAACGCTCGACCGAGGAATCGACGAAACGCGCGGTACCCCCGGCGCCGCCCTCCTCGCCCAGAACGTGCCAGGGCTCGAGCGCATGCCGGAATTCGAGCTGCACGCCGCCGTGGCTGACCGAGCCGTAGAAGGGAAAACGGAATTCACGCTGCGCATCGAACCAGACCGGATCGAAGGCATAGCCGGCCTGGCGCAGATCGCGGAGCACGCCCAGGAAATCCTCCCAGACGAAATGCCCCAGCATGAAACGGTCGTGCAGCGCGGTGCCCCAGCGGACCAGCGGACCGTGCTGCGGCTCGCGCCAGAACCACGCCACCAGCGCCCGAAGGAGAAGCTGTTGCGCCAGGCTCATCCGCGCGTCCGGCGGCATCTCGAACGAGCGAAACTCGACCAGACCGAGCCTTCCGGTCGGACCGTCCGGCGAGAACAGCTTGTCGATGCAGATCTCGGCGCGATGGGTGTTGCCGGTGACGTCGATCAGGAGGTTGCGGAGCAGGCGGTCGACCAGCCACGGCCGCGGCGCTTCGCCCTGCCCCGGCGCCGGGATCAGCGACAGCGCGATGTCCAGTTCGTAGAGCAGATCGTGGCGCGCCTCGTCGACGCGCGGCGCCTGACTGGTCGGGCCGATGAACAGGCCCGAGAACAGATAGGTCAGCGAGGGATGCCGCTGGAAATAGAGGATCAGGCTCTTCAGGAGATCGGGGCGGCGCAGGAACGGACTGTCCGCTGCGGACTGCCCGCCAAGCACGACATGGTTGCCGCCGCCGGTGCCGGTGTGGCGGCCGTCGATCATGAACTTGTCGGCGCCAAGCCGGCACAGCCGCGCCTCCTCGTACACCGTGCGCGTCACATCGACCGCGTCGCGCCAGGATGCCGCCGGATGGATGTTGACCTCGATGACGCCGGGATCGGGGGTGACCCTGATCACATTGAGCCGCGGGTCGAACGGCGGCAGATAGCCTTCGATATGAAGCGGCAGGTTGAGCTCCGCGGCCGTCGCCTCGACCGCGGCGAGCAGTTCGAGATAATCCTCGAGCTTCTCGATCGGCGGCATGAACACGCAGAGGCGGCCTTCGCGCGGCTCGACCGCAAGCGCGGTGCGCACCGGAATGGGCTTGCGCTGAACCGGCGCAGGCTGAGCGGGCGCGGGTTTCCAGGTGGGCCACTTCGGTCCGCGTGCAGCCGTGGCGGGCGGCTTGGTCCGGTCGATGCCGGCGAACGCGCGCGCCATTGCGGCCGGATCGGGCAGCGCGCCGCGCTCCGCGAACGTATCGGCCGGGACGAGATGCGGCTCGTCGATCGGCTTGATATGCGGCAACGAATTGAGCGGCAGCCGGAAGCCGATCGGCGAATCTCCGGGCACGAGGAAAAGCCTGCGGCGGCGCGTCTGCCAGATCTCGCTGATCCAGCCGCCGCCTGCCTGCGCGCCCCAGCGCTGCACCGGCAGCACGTAGCCGGTGGGCGCCGACAGATGCTTCTCGAATTCGCGCATGATGCGGGCGCGCTCGACGGGATCGTCGATCTTCGGATCGCCCGGATCGATGTTGTGCGGAAGCGCACCCTCCTTCAGCATCCGCTCGGCCGGGTCCTCGAAGGCCGGCAGGACGTGATCGGTGGTGATGCCGAGACGGCCGGCAAGCCCCTCGGTGAAGCGGTGCGCCTCGTCGGCCGACACCTTGCGCCCGGATTTTTCCTGTTCCGGCTTTTCCGCCGCGATCAGCGCGGGGTTCTGCCAGATCGGCTTGCCGTCGCCGCGCCAGAACAGCGCGAACGCCCAGCGCGGCAGTGGCTCACCGGGATACCACTTGCCCTGCCCGTGATGGATAAGCCCGCCCGGCGCGAACTTGTCGCTCAGGCGGCGGATCAGCTTGTCGGCCAGGATGCGCTTCGCGGGCCCGAGCGCAGCGGTGTTCCATTCCGCCGTCTCGTAGTCGTCGACCGAGACGAAGGTGGGCTCGCCGCCCATGGTGAGCCGGACATCGTTCTTTGTCAGATCGGCATCGACCCGCTCGCCCAGCGCGTCGAGGGCGATCCATGCCTCCTCGGAAAACGGATAGGTGACGCGCGGCTTCTCATCGACGCGCTCGATCTTCATCTCGAAGGAGAACTCGACCTTGGCCGCCTCGACGCCGCCGCTGATCGGCGCGGCCGCCTGGTAGTGCGGCGTCGCGGCGAGAGGGATGTGTCCCTCGCCGGTCAGCAGCCCGGATGTGGGGTCCATGCCGACCCAGCCGGCGCCGGGCAGATACACCTCGGTCCAGGCGTGCAGATCGGTGAAATCCTTGGCCGTGCCGGCCGGCCCGTCGAGCGCCTTCAGGTCGGAGGTCAACTGAATCAGATAGCCCGACACGAAACGCGACGCGAGGCCGAGATGCCGCAGAACCTGCACCAGCAGCCAGGCCGAGTCGCGGCATGAGCCGGACTTGAGCGTCAGCGTGTCCTCGGTCGTCTGCACGCCCGGGTCCATCCGGACCAGATAGCGGATGTCGCTCTGCAGCCGCTGATTGAGGGCGACGATGAAGTCGATGATGCTCTGCTGCTTGCGCGGCAGCGACTTCAGATATTCGGTCAGCTTGGGGCCTACCGGCTCCCTGGTGAGATAGGGCGCAAGCTCCTCGTCGAACTCGCCCGGATAGACGAACGGATAGTTGGTGGCCACCGGATCGACGAAGAAATCGAACGGATTGATCACCGACATGTCGGCCAGCAAATCGACGCTGATGCTGAACTCGGTGGTGCGCTCCGGAAACACGAACCGGGCAAGCCAATTTCCGTTCGGGTCCTGCTGCCAGTTCACGAAGTGCTGGGCCGGCGTGACCTTCAGCGAATAGCTGCGGATGGCCGTCCGGCAGTGCGGCGCGGGCCGCAGCCGGATGACTTGCGGTCCGAGCACGACGGGGCGGTCGTACCGATACTTCGTGATGTGCTGGAGACCGACGAGGACCGACATGGGAAGGGGCTTCTCCGCTGCCCGAATGAGCGCCCAAGGCGATGCAAGTTTCAGGCCGCGCCTGGGGCCCGGCGGCGGCCCAAGCTTATCCGAAGTCTCAGGAATTCAATAGGAATTCCAAGCGGCTAGGCTCGGTCCGGAGAGACCACGCCGCGTTTGAGGCCGGCGATCACGGCGCGGAGGGCCCCGCGGCCCATATCGGCGCGGCGCGGGCCGGCCGCCGCATGAATCCGGTCATGGATGAACGACAGCTTGACGATGACCGGCGGCGCCAGCACGAACGGATAGAGATCCGCCATGCCCATGCTTCGGTTGATCGAGTTGACCGCGAAGGTCAGCGGCAACCAGGAGTCGACGATCCGATCCAGGCTCGCGCTGTGCGGATCGAAGTCGATCGCGGTCGAAAGATCGGCGCCCTTGGTCACGCGCGGACGCACCCGCATGCCGAACGCGGATGCGGTTTCGAGCGTATCGACCATGTGGAAGTAATGCGCCCAGGTCTCGGCCCAATCCTCCCAAGGATGGGTGCTGGCGTAGGTGGAGACGAAGCGCTCCTGCCAATCCGGCGGCGGCCCGTTGGCGTAGTGCCGCTGCAGCGCCGCGCCGTAGTCCTCGCGCTCGTCACCGAACAACTGCCGGAAGGCTTCGATGCCGGGCGCATCCCGCACCAGACGGTCCCAGTAGTAATGCGCGATCTCGTGGCGGAAGTGGCCGAGCAGCGTCCGGTAGGGCTCGCCCATCTGCCGCCGCATGCGCTCGCGCTCGGAATCGTCGGCCTCGGCGAGATTGATGGTGATGAGCCCCTGTTCGTGACCGGTCATCACCGGCTCGGCCGGCTCGCTGTGGGGCGGCGCCGAGGCCAGGAAGTCGAACGCCAGCCCGTGCTCCGGCTCCTCCAGCTTGGTCTTCAACGGCAGCCGGAGCTTGAGCAGCGTGTAGAACAGCCGATGCTTGGCGAGCTCGATCCGGCGCCAGTTGGCTTGGTTCTCGGATTGGGACAGATCGGGGATCATCCGGTTGTGGCGGCAGGCGGCGCAGAATTGCTCGTCGCTGTCCACCGAAACCAGCCAGTTGCAGGCGCTGAGCTGCGCGTTGGCGCAATAGCGGTAGCGGCCCTTGCGCTCCGCCAAGGCGCGAAACCCGCGTTTGCCCTCCTCCAGGGCGCTGATCGTCGCGTTGCCGGGCAAATAGCCGAGATTGCGGCCGCAGCTCTCACAGCGGGTGTTCTCGAAATAAAGCGGTTGCCCGCAATGCTGACATTCAAAAAGTTTCATCGAAGACCCGGCACATCAAGCATCGCAATTAATTGCTGGAACGCGCGGGCACCAGACCCGCAATCCAAAGAGAGAGTTTTCCTTACAGCGGCCCCTTCAACGCGCCCGCACGGCGTTCCGTTCCCCGCAGGACCGATTTTCCCAGCCAGCCGACGCCAACCGGAGCAGCGTGTCTAGGCTGCGGTGGCGGCCGGTTGCGTGCCAATCATGCTCGCAGAATGCGGGGCGTCCTGCGACAGGAATCTCCGTTCGAATTCCGCGGCGGGCATGGCAGGGCCGAAATAGTACCCCTGTCCCTCCTCGCACCCCATGCTCCGGAGCAGATCGGCCGTGGCAAGATCCTCGATGCCTTCGGCTATGACCGAAAGGCCCAGAAGCTTGCCCAGATTGATCGTACAGCCGACGATCGCGGCGTCGTCGGAATCCGCCCGCAATTCACGGACAAAGGACTTGTCGATCTTGAGCCGGTCGAGGGGAAATTTCTTCAGATAGGTGAGGCTGGCATAGCCGGTGCCGAAGTCGTCGAACGCGATATGGACCCCGAGACTCTGGATCCGCCGGAAGGTCTCGAGCGCCGCCTCGTCGTCCTCCAGCAGGATATCTTCCGTTACCTCCAGTTCGAGCAGCGAGGGTGAGAAGCCCGTATCCTGCAGCATCGCCCCGACAGCCGCCGCAAGATCGCCTGACTGGAGCTGCGACGGCGAGAGATTGACGCCGAGGCGGACGTCATGGCCCTTCTGCTGCCAGAGACGGCCTTGCCTGCAGGCGGTTTCCATCACCCAACGCGCGATCCGGTCCGAAATCGAGGACGCATTCACGAGCGGCATGAAATCGGCGGGCGAAACGACGCCGCGGTCAGGATGCCGCCAGCGAATAAGAGCTTCCGCGCCCGCCAGCTTGCCATCCTTGAGGCTGAGCTGCGGCTGATAGAAGAGCTCCAGCTCCTTGCGTTCGACGGCCCGCCCCAGTTCGGCTTCCAGCGACAGCCGCGCTTCCAGTTCGTCCCTGATCCCGCGCTCGAAAAACACGCACCGGCCGCGGCCGGCGGCCTTGGCCCGGTAGAGCGCGAGGTCGGCATTGCCGAAGAGCTCGTCCGCCGTCGCGCAATGGTCCGGATAGACCGCCACGCCGATGCTGACGTTGATCCGAATTTGCCGGTCGCCGATGGAGAAAGGAAGCTTTCCGAACGCAAGCGACATCCGCTCGGAGAGCTTTGCCGCGCGGTCCACCACGTCATCGCCGCTCATGACGATGGCGAATTCGTCGCCGCTCAAGCGGGCGACCAGGCCGGCGCCCTCGACCAAGGCGGTGAGCCGCCGGGCGACGGCGCAGAGCAGTTGGTCGCCGCAAGCGTGGCCCATCGTGTCGTTGATCTGCTTGAATTTGTCGAGGTCGAGCACCAGCAGCGTAACCTTGGCCTGCTCTGCTTGTGCCTCAGCAAACTTGGCGCCCAGGTGCTCGTACAGCGTGTTGCGGTTGGCGAGGTCCGTCAGTGTGTCGTGCTCCGCCAGATACTGGATCCTCTCCGCTTCGCGTTTCCGCTCGGAGATGTCGCGCATCACCGCGCCATACTGGAAGCCTTCGACCCCCTGCCACTTGGAGAAGCAGGCTTCCAGCGGGAAGACCTCACCGTTCTTCCGGCGGCCTTCGAACTCCACGACCTTCCCGCCGGATGCCTGGAGCGCGCCGAGCGGCAGGTCGAAAGCCGGGAGCGGCGCACATTGCCCATCGCCCAGGGTGCAAATCCGGTCGAACGGCTGGCCGATCATTTCCTCGGCGCTGTGACCGAAAATCGCCACGGCTCCCGGATTCCAGACCGTGATCATGTTGTGCTGGTCGGCGCACACCAGGCCATCGCCGAGCGACATGGCGATCTGCTGAAAGCGCTTTTCCGCGACGCCGCCCAACAGGCTGCGGAAATCGATCTCGTCGAGCGCCATGGCGGCGAGATAGGCGGCGATGGCCAGATGCCAGAGCGAGGTATCGAGAATGATGGCGAGTTCCGCCTGCAGCAGCATGGCGCTCGCCTCGGCCGCGGCCGCCATGCTCACCAGGACCAGAACCCGCAAGCTGGCGGCAAGGCGCCGCCACATCATCACCATGAGAACGACGATGAAGCCGAGGCCGCCCAAGGTGGTAACGTCGGAGGCGGTGCGCAGCACACGGCCTTGCAGGATCGATTCCGCCGCCAGCATCTGCAGCTTGGGACCGGGAATGACACGGCCGTTCGGCACGCTGAACCGGTCGCCGAGTTCGATCGCCGTGGCGCCGACGATGACCTTCTTGTGCTTGAGGCGTTGGATAGCCGCGGGGTCGTCCCGCATGACATCCACATAGGAGACCGTCGGCAGCGAGTCGGTCTGGATGCTGAAATCGATCCGGAGCGGCGCTTCCTCGCTCTTGTGCTGGCCCGCCAGCAGCGCACCGACGGAGGGCAGGAACTTGCCATCCAGCAGTTCACCGAACGGATAGCGCCGCACCAGGCCGTCCGGCTCGACCGCGACATTCACGATCGCCGACCAAGCGTGCATGTCGAATTGCGGCAGGGGACGATTGACGTGGATCGTCTTGCTCCCGCCCTGCCCCACCAATTGCTTGAAGGCCGGCAGGACGACCGATCCACCGGCCCGCTGGAGGGCTTCGGCAAATGCCTGGTCGGAGGCCGGATTCGACGTCGAGCTGAAATCGACGTCGAACACGATGTCGCTCGCGCCGGCGCGCTCAAGCTTGCCGATCAGCTCCGCATGCTTCTGCCGGGGCCAGGGCCAGACTCCGAACCGGTCGATCGAAGGCGAGTCGATTGCCACCAGGACGATTTCGCCGCTGGCCTGGCGGGGAAACCAGCCAAACCGCATATCGGTCAACGCGTTTTGCAACGCCCTGTGCGTCCCGGTGAGCAGAACGATCGCCAGGACGCACGACACGAGAATATGCGGTCGATACCGTTTCACCCCACCCCCAGCCGCCGTCATCGGACTCCAGAACAGCGGCGCCCGATGAGGCGGTCTTGCCAGACAGCCGTCGCGTCAGCCCTTCGCGAGCTTCTTGTCTTTCCTTCGCCGTTGAGTGCCGACGGCGATCGCGACGACAAAACCCACTGCACAGGAAAGGGCAGCGGCAAGCATGTAGTCCTCGTTGCTATTGCCCTTGCCGCTGGAGCCAAGGAATCCCTTGCTCCATGAGGGGAAGCCGGAGGTCCATCCGCTATCCTTGCTCGGCGGCGCGCTCCACGACGTGGCGGCCGCTTGGACTTCACCCATCGCCGACGCGACGCGGACCGGCTCTGCCTTCGGCCGGCTATCGGAAGCCGGGACGACTTCCTTGGAAAGCGCCACGGGTGTGACCGACGATTTACGGGGCGTGCCCTGCTGGATGAGGCTCAACGCGCCGGAGCCGCTCAGAGCCAGACCGCCCGGCCCTTGAACCGAAACCTTCGCCGCCTGGTCCGGCCGAACCAGCGCGTATTGGCCGGACTTGAAATCCGCTACCTCGACCTGGCCCTTGAGCACATCAACGCGGGACTCGGTGTTGCCGACCGTGACGCGGAACTGCGTGCCCTTCACGACGGCGGCGAGATACGGCGTCTCGACGGAGAAGTGCTTGACGTTGCGCTTTTCCACGTCGAGCAGGATCGAACCGGCCTGCTGAATGATGGTCGTCGAGAGGCTTTCTTTCTTCTCTGCCGGGATGCCGATGACCGAGTTCGGCGAGATCAATATCGTCTCCTGGCCGCGCATCAGAAGCACCCGGCCGTTCTGGCCGGTGCGGACGCTGTCGCCGGGATTTACGACGGTGCCTTGGATGAGCGCGGTCTGCTCGCCGCCGGAAGGCGTTACCGACACGTCCCCGGACGACTTGCTAACGCGCCAGACACCATCCTGCGCGATCACTCCCGATCCTGCGTAGAAGACAGCGAGCGTCGCCAACAGCAACGATGCACAAAAAGCTCTGATTCTGTCGAACATGGCCGCCTCAACCTGCTCTGGGCGCAATTCGATTGCGAACGCGCCGACAAATTTTCGATCAGGCCGCAACGTACCGAAGATGTTTCAAAATTTTATTATTGGAACCAAGAAAAATTCATCAACGACTTGTTAGCTATAAGGAATCAATTCGATCGGGGGGCGCAATGATTTGTTCACCTTGGGGCGACCGCCCGCACCCGCTCCAGAGGGCCGAAGAAACGGGGGAGTGGGGCAGGTGGTAAGACCGGATGCTCTCTCCGAGAGGGGTCATGACGGCTGTGTCCATCGTCAGGCCGGCGGGCTTGAAGCTCCGCTCAATTCGGGCAAATTCAATTTGAGATGACGCGGGCCACCGATCCGCCCCCTCGCTCATATCGGCTGGAATGGCCTAGCCAAGGCTTGCCACCCTAGATAGCATCCAATGTGGCCATCGCCAGCGCTCTTCGTGGAAGGGTCGCACTCCAGAGCGCGTATTTTCATTCGACGAGTTGCTGTCAGGCGACCCAGATGTTCAATCCCACGACGATCGTTATCGAGTCCTTTGTGGACGAACTCCGGCTCATGTACGAGCGGACCTACGGTATGCTCGAGCCGAGCTATCCGGACATCATCGGCTTTGTCGCGCGGCTCGCACTCGAGAATATTGCAAACAGCGATGCCGCCTACCACGACGTCAACCATACGATCATGGTCACGACGGTGGGACAGGAGATTCTGCGCGGCCGGCATATCAGCATCGGCGGCGTGACCCCGCGCGAATGGCTGCATTTCACCGTCTCGCTTTTGTGCCACGACATCGGCTATGTCCGAAGCGTTTGCCGCGGCGACGGCAACGGCCGCTACGTCACCAATGAAGCCGGCGATACGGTCAGCGTGCCGGACGGCTCGACCGATGCATCGATGACGCCGTATCACGTCGCCCGCTCCAAGCTGTTCGTGCGCGAACGCTTCGGCAAGGTGGGGCTCAGCCAGCTCGACACCTTCATCATCGAGGCGAATATCGAACACACGCGCTTCCCGGTTCCCAAGGACGAGCAGCACGCACAGACCGGCGATTTTCCCGGCCTCCTGCGCGCGGCGGATCTGATCGGCCAGCTTGCGGACATCAACTATCTGCGCAAGACGTCCGCGCTGTTCAACGAGTTCCGTGAGACAGGAATAAGCGAGGCGCTCAAATACAAAAGCGCCGCCGATGTGCGGGCGAATTACCCGCAATTTTTCTGGCAGGTGGTGCGGCCCTACATCGACGATGCTTTGCGATACCTTCAAGTCACTCAGGATGGAAAATTGTGGATCGCCACCCTCTATGCGAACGTGTTCTCGATGGAGCACGACGTGTTCTCGATGGCGCCTGGAGGCGGACGCCGCTGATCTCGGATCGCATCGTGCCCCCCCCCGGTGCGGGACTAATTTCACAAGGATGCCTGTATAATCGCGGCGGCCGCCCAAGCACGGCGGCCGTTTGAGCCACGGATGATTGGCACGCGTCTCCAGGCCGGTTAAAGTAACACTTCGGGCACAACCATCGGACCGCCGGTAACAAGCCCAAAGATCCGGCGTCGAAAGCGGAGCAGCAATGGTCGAACGTGTTGCAGCGATTGACCGCGACTCTGAAGAATTGCGCACGGCGCAACAGGAAATCCGCGACCTGCGCAACACCATTGCGGCGCTGCGCGAACAGATGGAAACGATCCGCTACGAGAAGGAGCGGGCAATCCAAGAAGCCGCCACGAACTCCAACAGCGAAATCTCGCAGTTGCGCAAGGCTGCGGCGGTGCTGCGCGAAGAGCTGGAGAATTCGCGCACCACCAGGGATATTGCAGTCCAGGCGGCCGAGCGCAGCTTCTCCGACGAGGTTGCGCAGATCAAGGCAACGGCGGCGGCCTTGCGCGAGCGGCTGGATATCGTCACCGCCCAGAACGGCCAGCGGATCGACGACCTGGTAAACGCTCACCGCAGCGACCTGCGCCACCTCGAGGATACGATCGTCAAGCTGCGCGAGCAGCTCGAACGCCAGCGCGCGCCTGTTCCGGCCCGCTCGCCTTCCTCTCCCGGGCCTCGCACGATCCAAGGTGTGAGCAAGCGAGGGGGTCAGTCGTGAGCAACCGCAAGCTTAACCCGCGAAAAAACCGAAAGACGCGCAGCCCCGCGCGCGACACTGTCGCCGACGCACCCGCGCCGAGGCCAAGCGGCCTCACCCAATTTGCCGGCGGAATGGATTTGCCGCTCCTGGCCACACCGGCACCGCCGCCCGGCATGGAAAGCGGCAAGCGCCTTCAGGTCGCCGAACTCCTGCTCAGTCTTTCCCGCAAGGTGGCGGCCATCGAGTCGCACGACACGGTTTTCGAAACCCTGATGGAAATGACGTCGTGGGAGATGGGTGCCGAGCGCACGACGCTGTTTCTGAACGACACCGCCACGGGCGAACTCTACTCCCGCTACGCGCAAGGAACGTTCCGGCGCGAGATTCGCTTCAGGAGCGACACCGGTATCGCCGGCCATGTGTTCCAGACCGGCGAAAGCCTGATCATCGACAACGCCTCCGACGATCCGCGCTTCAACCGCCAGATCGATCAGCAGACCGGCTTCGTGACCCGGAACATTCTCTGCTGTCCGATCAAGACGGTCAACGGCGACATCATCGGCGTCGCCCAATGCCTGAACAAGAGAGATCTGAAGAACTTCACAAAGGACGATCTCGAACTGCTCGTGGCGATGACCACGCAGGCCACGACGGCGCTGCAGAGCACCCAGCTCGTCGAGCGAATGAAGAAGAGCCGCGAACGAGAGCTCGAATTCCTCGACGTCGTGGCGGACGTGACGTCCGACATCAATCTGTCGTCGCTGCTGCAGAAGGTGATGAGCCAGGCCACCCGGATGCTCCAGGCCGAGCGTTCGACGCTGTTTCTCAACGACGAGAAGACCAATGAGCTCTGGTCGCAGGTCGGCGAAGGCCTGGGCGTCAGCCAAATCCGTTTCCCGAACCATATCGGCATCGCCGGCCAGGTGTTTACATCGGGAAAGACCGTCAACATCCCGCACGCCTACGCGGACCTGCGTTTCAATCCCACCTTCGACAAGCAGACCGGGTTTTTCACCCGCTCGATCCTGTGCATCCCGGTGATCAACAAGCAGGGCAAGTCGATCGGCGTCACCCAGGTTCTGAACAAGCGCGGCGGGCCGTTCAGCGAGGAAGACGAGCAGCGGCTCAAGGCGTTCACCAACCAGATTGCGATCGGACTGGAGAACGCCAAGCTCTTCGCCGACGTTCAAAACATGAAGAACTACAACGAGGCGATGCTGCAGAGCATGTCCAACGGCGTGATCACGCTGGACGACGACAGCAAGATCGTCACCTGCAACGCCGCCGGCCTGGAAATCATGCATTGCCTGCCGGACGAGATCATCGGCAAATCCGCCAAGGACTATTTCGTCGAGCCCAACAAATGGGTCTACGACAAGATCAAGCAGGTCGAGGCGTCTCAACAGCCCGAGATCGTGGTCGATGGCCAGCTCGAATGCGGCGGCAACAAGCTTTCGGTCAACGCCAGCATCCTGCCGCTGATGAGCTCCGAGAGCAAGAATCTCGGCACCATGATCATGGTCGAGGATATTTCGAGCGAAAAGCGCATGCGATCGACCATGGCGCGCTACATGGACCCAGGCCTCGCCGACCAGTTGCTGGCATCCGGCGGCGAAGCGCTCGGCGGCCGCAGCCTCGAAGCGACCGTGTTGTTCTCGGACGTGCGCGGGTTCACGACGCTGTCGGAGGCGCTCGGCCCGCAGGGCATCGTTGCGCTGCTCAACGAGTATTTCACGATCATGGTCGAGTGCATCACGCGCGAAAGCGGCATGCTCGACAAGTTCATCGGCGACGCGATCATGGCCATATTCGGCCTGCCCGTCGCGCATGCGGACGACGAGGACCGCGCGGTCAAGGCCTCGATCGCGATGTTGAGCGAGCTGTTCGTGTGGAACAAGCAGCGGGTCGCCAGCGGCCTGATGCCGGTCGACATGGGAATCGGGCTGAACACCGACACCATCGTGTCCGGCAATATCGGTTCGCCCAAGCGCATGGACTACACCGTGATCGGCGACGGCGTGAACCTGGCCTCGCGCCTGGAAAGCGCGTGCAAGCAGTACGGCGCGCGCCTGCTGTTGAGCGGAAGCACGTATAAGAAGCTGAAGGGCGTCTACCGCACCCGCCTGGTCGACCTCGTCACCGTCGTCGGCAAGACCGAGCCGGTCACGGTCTACGAGTTGCTCGACTTCCATACCGAAGAGAGCTTCCCGAACATGATGGACTGCATCAACCAGTTCAAGGAGGGCGTCCGGCAATACCGCCTCGGCAACTGGGACAGGGCGATCGCCGGTTTCAATGAGGCGCTCAAGGCGAACGACAAGGACAAGATCTCGAAAATCTATATCGAGCGCTGCCTCGACCTGGCCGCCAATCCACCCAAGGATTGGGACGGCGTCTATGTGATGCAGTCGAAATGAAGTCGTTGCCTAGGCCGCAGGGCTATCGCATGTGGCGGTGCCGCGGGTGTACCTCCCCTTGAAAAGGGGAGGTCGATGCGCCAACCGGTCCGCGCGAAGCGCGGCCCGGTGACAGGCTCCGCGCATCGGGTGGGGATCGAATCGAGAAGGAATGATCCCCACCCCGACCCTCCCCTTTTCAAGGGGAGGGAGCGCGCCCTGCGCGCTGCCAGCATATGCGATAGCCCTGCCTTAGCGGATCGCGGAACGGGCGTGCGTCAGCGTCTCCGAAGGCGATCCCGAAGCGTCGATCTCGACCCATTCGATCCGGCCCAACGGGTATGTCTCCTGCTGGCGCACGACAGGCGCGTTGGCGTCCGAGGCATCGAGCCCCCTTGCGCCGACGCGCTTGAGGCGTGTTTGCAGATCCGCAACCAGAAACAGCCCGCGAAATCCGACGCCTGCCGACGCGGCAACCGCCGCAACGGCGGCCCGCTCCTCGGGCCTGGCAAACACCGCATCGACGATTGCCGAATGACGCGCGCCGATGACGCGGGCCGCCTTGTCCGCGACGATCCCGTAGACCTTGCCGGTCGCCTCGGCGCGATACGCATCGGCAGAAAGACGTTCGGCTTCCGCGACTCCGAAGAGCCGCTTGCGCTCGACGTCGGAGCGAAGCACCAGGGCCCCCGGAGCCGGCCCGACAAATGGCGCTATCTCCCGCGCAAGCGCCGACTTGCCCGTCCCCGATAGCCCGCCGATTGCCACCAGCAGGGGCGGCGGCGGCGACAATAACTCCACCGCAAGCCGGAAGTAGACTTTGGCCGATTCGGCGGCCTTTTCCCCGGAGCCGGCATATTGCAGGCGGGCCGCGGTCACCTTGGCGCGGATCGCCGCGCGCAACGACATGAAGAACGGCAACGCCGCGAGGCCGTCCAGATCCTCGGCGGATTTCATCTGCCCGCAGTAGCCGCTGAACACGATGTTGGCGGCGCGGCCAAGGCCGAGCGCCAGCAAATCCATCAGCAGAAACGCCAGATCGTACAGGACATCGCCGGCCGCAACGTCGGGGTCGAATTCGATCGCGTCGAACGGCACGGGGCGCCCGTCCAGAAGCGCGATGTTGCCAAGGTGGAGATCGCCATGTCCGCGCCGGATCAGGCCGCGCTTGCCCCGGTTGGCGAGCAGCGGACGCAGGCGTTCGAATTCGTTGCGCTCGGCCCGGTCGAGCTTCGTGGCGTGTTCGGCCGGGAAAAGGGCAGGCGCCTCCCGGAACGCCTCGGCGTTCTGGTCGAGGAAGCCTTCCAGCGCGGCGATCCATGAGCCTGGCTCGACAACCGGCACGCGCTCATGCATGGCAGAGACTGTGGCCGCGAGCTTCCGGGCGAGCGCGTCGTCGATTCCGCTTTCGGCCGCAATCCGGTCGAGCGTCTGGCTTTCGTCGAAACGCAGCATTTCGACGGCCCATTCGATCGGCTCGCCGTCGCCATCGAGCGCGAGCCGTCCGGTGGAGGTTCGCGCGATCGGCACGATGCGGCGATAGAGTTCCGGCGCGAAGACGCGATTGATCTTCAACTCGGACTCGCAGGCAGCCTTCCGCTTGGCCAACGTCGAATAATCGAGAAACGGAAACCGCACGGCGCGCTTGACCTTGAAGGCGCGGTCGCCCGACAGAAACACCACATTGGAGTGGGTGTCGATTCGCGAAACCGCGTGTCCCCCGTGCGTCGCGGGATCGCCGAGAAACCGGAGCGCCGCAGCCTGCGGGTCTTCAACCTGATCCATTCAGCTCACAGCGTTTCGCCGGCGCAGGCGATTGAATAGTCAAGCAACATGACCAAATGGAGTTTGATCGAAGTCAAAGAGCCTCGATGCGGATTGCGCGATATTGCCGCCGACACATTCCAGATGGGACATTTCCAATGGCCTTGCCGCATAACTTCAAGCGTATCCGCCTCAACCTCGCCCGGTCCAAGGAGTTCCCGGCCGGGTCATCGGAGCACGGCTATGAATTCGTGGCCCCGCTCGATGCCAACGGGCATATCGACGCGGCGCAGTGGCGGGAGCATCGCGAAAACTGCGGGGTGCGGCGCTTCTGGCCGGGTGAGGACGATCAGATCGGCAAGGTCGTCCACAAGCCCGGCGGACAGGAGCACGCCCGCTGGGTGTTCGACTACGATCGCAAGAGGGCCGACGATGACGAGGCAGGATACCGCTTCGGGACACACGCATTTGCGCCGGGTGAATACGTAACAATTCGCGACCAGGATGATTCGCACACCTTCCGGGTGGTTTCGGTCGAACCGGCAACTTAGGCGCCGGAGCATCGCGGCCGGCGCAAATCCAACGAAACGACAGGCGTAATGAGCACCTACCGCCTGGATCATCTGTTCGCTCCGCGCTCGGTCGCGCTTGTGGGGGCAAGCCCGCGTCCAACCTCGGTCGGCCGCACCATCCTGAGCAATCTGCGCAAGGGTGGCTTTGCCGGACCGATCCATCTCGTCAATCCGCGCTATGGCGAGATCGAAGGCATCGCCGCGGTCAAGAGCATCGCCGATCTGCCGGACATACCGGACGTGGTCATCATTGCCGCGCCGCCCCCGCAGGTGCCGGGCGTCGTTGCAGCCGCAGGCGCCAAGGGTATCCCTGCCGCGATTGTCATCACGGCGGGTCTCGGCCACGGACCGGGCTCGCTCTCCGAAGCGGCCTTGCGCGCGGCCCGCGGGTCGGGATTGCGTCTTGTGGGCCCCAACTGTCTCGGCGTGCTCGTCCCGCCGGTGAAGCTCAACGCCAGCTTTGCCGCGCGTATGCCGCAGAGCGGCGATCTCGCGCTGATCTCGCAGTCCGGAGCGATCGCCGCGGGCCTTGTCGAATGGGCCGCGAAGCGGTCGGTCGGATTCTCCGCCATCGTATCGCTCGGCGATCAGCTCGATGTCGACTTCGGCGATCTGCTGGACTATTTCGCCATGGATCGCGGCACCCGGGCGATCCTGCTCTACATCGAATCGATCGCCGACGCCCGCAAGTTCATGTCGGCGGCGCGGGCCGCCGCGCGGGTCAAGCCGGTCGTGGTCATCAAGGCCGGGCGTCACGCGCAGGGCGCCGTCGCCGCGCGAACCCACACCGGAGCCCTGGCCGGCTCCGACGCCGTCTACGATGCCGCGTTCCGCCGCGCCGGCATGCTCCGCGTGCTCGACCTCGACGAATTGTTCGCGGCCACCGCCACCCTCGGACGCCTGAAGCCGTTTTCCGGCAACCGGCTGGCGATCCTCACCAACGGCGGCGGCATCGGCGTGCTCGCCGTCGATCGCCTCATGGATCTCGGCGGCACCTTGGCAAAGCTTTCGCCCGGCACCATGAATGCACTCGATGCGGCTCTGCCGCCGATCTGGTCCAAGGCCAATCCGGTCGACATCGCCGGCGACGCCGATGCGCATCGCTACACGGTCGCCATGGAATCGCTGCTGGCCGACCGCGACAACGACGCCATCCTGGCGATGAACGTGCCGACCGCGCTGGCATCGGCGCCCGACGCCGCCAAGGCGGTTGCAGCGGCAGTGCGAGAAAACCGCAACCGTCTCTATCCGCCCAAGCCCGTGCTCGCAGTTTGGGTGGGCGACAGCGGCGAGGCCGCCACCGAACTCGAAGCCGCCGAAATTCCCCACTATCTGTCGGAATCCGACGCCGTGCGTGGGTTCATGCATCTCGTGCGATACCGTCAAGCCATCGACCCCCTGATGGAGACGCCGCCGAGCCTGCCGCAGGATTTCACGCCCGATGTGACGGCGGCACGCAACATCATCGCGCAGACCATCGCCGAAGGCCGGACCTGGCTCGATCCGGTGGAGGTGTTCCGTCTGCTCGCGGCCTATTCGATCCCGGCCACACCGGCGATCCTGGCGCGCAGCGCCGACGAGGCCGCGGCGGCCGCTGCCCCGCTCCTGGCTGGCGGCGGCACCGTCGCCGTGAAAATCCTGTCGCCCGACATCGTGCACAAATCCGACGTCGGCGGCGTCCGCCTGCATCTGACCAGCGAACAGGCGGTGCGCGAGGCCACGGCCGACGTGCTGGCGCGGGCACAAACGGCCAGACCCGACGCGCGCATTGCCGGGGTCACGGTCCACCCGATGATCCTGCGGCCAAAGGCCCGCGAACTGATCGCCGGCATCGCCGACGACCCCACCTTCGGACCGATCGTGGTGTTCGGCAGCGGCGGGACCGCGGTCGAGGTGATCGACGACAAGGCGATCGGGCTTCCGCCGCTCGACATGAAGCTGGCGCTCGACCTGATTGCGCGCACGAGCATCTCGCGCCTGCTCAAGCCCTACCGCAACGTGCCGGCGGCCGATGTGCCCAGCGTGGCCGCCATCCTGGTCAAGCTCGCGCAGCTTGCCGCCGACCTGCCGGAAATCCGCGAGATCGACCTCAATCCGCTGCTCGCTGACGAGAACGGCGTCATCGCCATCGATGCACGTGTGGCGATCGCGCCGGTCGATCGGACGCGGCGGGCTCCGTCCGGCCATCCGCGCTTTGCCATTCGCCCCTATCCCAAGGAATGGGAGCGACGCACGGCGCTCAAGGACGGCATCCCGATCCTCATCCGGCCCATTCGCCCGGAAGACGAACGATTGTACCCGCCCTTCCTGACGCGCGTTTCACGGGAGGACTTGCGCCTGCGGTTCTTCGCGCCGGTGAAGGAGTTCAATCACGCCTCCATCGCGCGGTTCACGCAACTGGATTATGCGCGCGCCATGGCGTTTGTCGCCATCGACGAAGCCACCGGCGAAATGCTCGGCGTCGGGCGCCTGCACGCGAACTCGACCTACGACGCGGCCGAATACGCCGTCCTGATCCGGTCGGACCTCAAGGGCAAAGGCCTCGGATGGCTGCTGATGCAGACGATGATCGACTACGCCCGCAGCGAAGGCCTGCAGACTCTCGAAGGTCAGGTCATGGACGAGAACACCACCATGCTGCAGATGTGTAGGGAACTCGGCTTCACGGTCGCTCCCGATCCCGATGAGCCGCACATCAGCGTGGTCAGACTGGCGCTGAACCAGCCGCGCCTGGCGCCAAAATGAGCAGCTTGGGTGCTGCGATGTGCTGCGCGGTTTGCGCTGCATCAATTGGCGGGGGCGCCCTCCCCGCTATGGGTTCTCTTCGTTCAAGGAGAGAGCCGATGTCGAAGATCATGATCGTGGTAGGCCATCCGCAACGCACGACCTTTTGCGAAGCCTTGGGCCGCGCCTACGCGAAAGGGGCTGCTTCCGGGGGCCACGATGCGAAGCTGTTCCTTCTGTCCGAGATGAGCTTCGATGCCATCCTGCGCGACGGCTACCGCAAGGAGCAGCCGCTGGAGTCCGATTTGCGGGTGGCCTACGAGACCCTGGCGGCATGCGACCATCTGGTTCTGATCTTTCCGCTCTGGTGCGGCGACATGCCGGCGATCCTCAAGGGATTCATCGAGCGAATTCTCCAGCCCGATCTCATTGCCCGCCAAAGCACCGAAAGCGAGATGAACTGGAACATCTTCGCCAACAAATCCGCCCGAATCGTCATGACGATGGGCATGCCGGTGTCGATCTATCGCTGGTGGTATCGCGGACACGCTCTCAAGCTTCTCACGCGCAACATCCTTCACTTCATCGGCATCGAAGGCGCCACCTTCGAACAGATGACTCACTAGTTTCTTGGTTCCCTGCGGACCGCGGATGTCGAGCGGTCCGTGGCGGCTCAGAATCCAGCTTGAAATAACGAAGAAAGGCAGCTCGCAGACATGATCGTGATGCAGATGCGTTAGCAGTAGATGCGCGACATCGGCGGGGTTGACGTCGACCCGCATCATTTGGCGCGTTGCGCCGTGGCCGCAATCGAGAAGGAAATGCCTACCGTTGTGGAGCGTGACCAGGATGGAGGTGTGGCAGCGGTCCGGATCGGGCAACGCGGCTCCAGTTCCGAGCAGGATGATGCGCATCGCTCTACCTTTTGATACGTGATCACACTAATGGACATTGGTGCCGAAAATACCAGGCAGAAGCAAGGTGCGGCTCCCAATGTCGCAGTTGGCCCACGAATCAAACACACTCACAGTTCATGCGGTCTACGCGATTGCGATACATTCTACTTCGATATCGAAAGGGTGCGGCCAGGATCCGACATTGACGAAAGTCCGCGCCGGCGGATCGGTGTGGAAAT
>CAMAWG010000014.1 GCA_945861855.1 Rhodoplanes serenus | reverse complement strand
CCCAATGAGAAGGGTTACCGCGGCCTCTCCATGCTGCTCGCCGAGAAGCCGCGCGGCGACGACCGGAATCCATTTCCGGTGGCCGGCATGACCGGCACCGAGATCGAGGTGCTCGGCTATCGCGGCATGAAGGAATACGAGATCGCGTTCGACGGCTTCGAGGTGAAGGCGTCGAGCCTGCTCGGCGGCGTTGAGGGCCTGGGCTTCAAGCAACTCATGGCGACGTTCGAATCGGCGCGCATCCAGACCGCGGCGCGCGCCATCGGTGTCGCGCAGTCGGCGATGGAGCAGGCGCTGACCTACGCGCAGAACCGCGTGCAGTTCGGCGAACCGATCGTCAAGTTTCCGCGCGTGGCCGACAAGATCGCGATCATGGCCGTCGAGATCATGATCGCGCGGCAGCTCACCTATTACGCGGCGCGGCAGAAGGATTCCGGGCGGCGCTGCGATCTTGAGGCCGGCATGGCGAAGCTGCTCGCGGCTCGCATCGCATGGTCCAACGCCGACAACGCCGTGCAGATCCACGGCGGCAACGGCTTTGCCATGGAGTTTCCGATCTCGCGCATCCTGTGCGACGCGCGAATCCTGTCGATCTTCGAGGGCGCCGCTGAAATCCAGGCGCAGGTCATCGCGCGGCGGCTGCTCGACGGTTCGAATTGACCGCCCCATCCCTTGTGCTGAATTGCACAGTGGTGGATGCCACGCAAAGCCGCAACCAATCCACCGTTTGGGGCGTTGATCCTTGTCAAAGCGGACCCGAGCCAATGGGCCGATCATTTGCTGTCTTTGGAGAAGTTTCATGAAAATCGATAGCGGGGCATGGGTCGTGGTCTGCGACGGCGCCAAGGCGCTGGTTCTGCAGAACGCGGGCAACCGGAAAACGCCAAGCCTGAAGACCAAGGAGGTCTACGAGCAGGACGATCCGAAAACCAGCGACATCGGGACCGATAAGCCCGGCCGATCGTTCAACTCGATGAGCAACGGGCGTAGCGCCATGGAGCAGACCGACTGGCACGATCAGTCGGAGCAGCGCTTCCTGGCGAAGCTTGCGGTGCGGCTCGACAAGGCGGTCCTCGGCGGCGAAATGCCTTCGTTGATCGTGGTGGCGCCGCCGCGCGCCATCGGCGTGCTGCGTAAGGAGTTTTCGAAGCATGTGCGGCAGGCCATCACGGGCGAAGTCGAGAAGGACTATGTGAAAATGCCGATCGATGAGATCGAGCGCCACCTCGCCGACTGATTACACGCGATAACCGACATCGCGCAGCGAAGCCTCTATCGCATCCGGCAGCGGCGTGTGCGGGATCTCGCCGATGGCGGCCTTGAGCTTGTCGCCGGAAATGCGATGCGGCACCCGCCAGAGATACTCGAGTTCCGACAGCTCGCGGCCCATCCTCAGGAACTGCCCAAATGTCTTGAGAAACCACCACCCCATCGTCCGCTTGGTGAATGTGCCTTTCGTGACCGCCTCGACCGTCGCGAGGAATTCGCGCCCCGTCAGCGCATGGCCGGGAAATCCGAACGTCTCGCATGAACCGAAACTCTCGCGCTGCTCCGCAAGCCGCACCAGCGTCGCCGCGTAGTCCGGCAGGTAGGCCCAGGCATGCTCGACGTCGAGCGGGCCGGGATAGGTGAGGCGGCCGCGTTCCATGTCCTTGGCGAGCACCAGGTCGAACCAGGAGCCCACTCCGCCGCCGAAGAAATCGCCGGCGCGCAGCACGACGGCGCGCATGCCGCGGTCGCACGCCTCCTGGATGCGCTGCTCGATCTCGACTCGCATGGCGCCCTTGCGCGTCGTGGGCTGCATCGGCGTGTTTTCATCGAGCACCGGCGGCATGCCGCGGCCGTAGTTCCAGACGCTGCCCGGAAACAGCAAGGTCGCGCCGTTGCTCTCGGCCGCCGCGATCGCCCCATAGGCGAGCGACAGCGCGTTTTTCTTCCATTCGGTGATCACGGGGTTGAGCGCATTGAGCACCACGCAGCAGCCCTGCGCCGCGGCGATCGCCTCGTCGCGCGTCACCGCTTCGACGGCTTCGATCTTGTGCGGCAGCGCGCCAGCGCGGCCGGGGCGCACCAGGCCTTTCACCTGCCATCCCGCGTCGCGGAAGGTCTCGGCGGCGACAAAGCCGAGCCGCCCGGCGGCGCCGAGCACAAGTATGCGGCCTTTCATCGTGTTGCTTTCCTGGACGGCATGAGGGGCACTGCTTCCGGTCGCGATCGGTCCCTATATAGGATTGGAGCGAAAAGGGATGCGAATAAAAATGTCGCAAGCTGAACGGACAGTTCCGGGTGCGGGATACGGGCGATGGCTCATGCTGGCGTTCTGGCTCGCGGTCGTCGCGGCGGTCGCGCTCGCCGGCTCGTCGGTCACGCTGCCGAAAATCCCGACCTGGTACGCCGGTCTCGCCAAGCCGTCGTTCACGCCGCCGAACGCGGTGTTCGGGCCGGTCTGGACCGTTCTCTACACCATGATGGCGGTTGCGGTCTGGCGCGTCGGCGCGGCCAGCGATCCTGCGCGGACGAAGGCTGTCGCGCTGTTTGTGGCGCAACTCGCGCTCAACGCGGCCTGGTCGCAGGCGTTCTTCGGGTTTGAGGCGCCTGCGCTTGGCCTCGCCGTCATCGGTGCGCTGCTGCTTTCGTTGGCGGCGACGATGGTCGCGTTCTGGCGGATCGACCGGGCGGCGGGGGCGCTGCTCGCGCCGTATCTTGCGTGGGTCTGCTATGCGACCGCGCTCAACGCCGCCATCGTGGCGCTCAATTGATGGACGCCTTGGCCACGGCCCGTTCCGGGTGCTAGGAGAGCTTCATGTCCAGTTTCATGTCGCATTACATGGTTCCGATCGCCATCGGCGCGGTTGCAGTCGTGCTGCTGCTCGGCCTCATCAACATGACGCGCGGCGGCTCGCCCAACACCTCGCAGAAGCTGATGCGGCTGCGCGTGCTTCTGCAATTCGTCGCCATCGTCGTCATCATGGGGACGATCTGGATCATGAGAGGCTGACGCCCGGAGAGGATGCCATGGTCGCATTGAACCGCATCTACACCCGCACCGGCGACGACGGCACGACGGCGCTCGGCTCCGGCGACCGCCGCAAGAAGTACGACCTGCGGGTCGCGGCCTACGGCACGCTCGACGAGGTCAATGCCACGATCGGCATGGTCCGCCTGCACACCGCGGGCGACGCCGCGATCGATCCCGCGCTCGGGCGCATCCAGAACGATCTGTTCGACGTCGAGGCCGATCTCTGCCTGTCGGAGAAGGGGCCGGGCGGCGCGCGGCTCACCGTCACCGACGCGCAGGTCGCCTGGATCGAGGGCGAGATCGACCGGCTCAACGCAGACCTCGCGCCGCTGCGTTCCTTCATCCTTCCCGGCGGCACGCCGGCTGCCGCCTACATGCATCTCGCGCGCACCATTTGCCGCCGCGCCGAGCGCATCATGGTCGAGCTGAAAGACCAGCCGGGCGAGACCGTCACCGACGCTTCGCTGAAATACGTCAACCGCCTGTCCGACTTCCTGTTTGTCGCGGGCCGCTATGCCAACGACAAGGGCGCGCGCGACGTGCTGTGGGCGCCCGGCCAGAACCGTTGACGCTCCGTCATTCGCGCGAAGTAGTTTCGTCGTTGCTGGACTTTGATGCAACGCAGCACTTCATTTTGCTGAAACCATGATGGGTGGGATTGGCATGCGGCGCCCGCGCCAGCCTCGTGTCGCGGAACCTTGAAACCGCCTGTTAATCGCTTCAGCCGCATTGTTCCCTCCGCGAATTTCAATTCGTCGCGGTACGTCTGCGATAAGGGGCGTTCCGTTAGGGACCCACAATGACGGTAGAAGCGACTCAGCCTCGCGTCGATTCAATGTCCATGGTTCGCGACGGGATCGCGCGGATTCAACACGGGGTGGCCCGCCGGCTCAAGCTCGGGCTATGCCTCAAGTCCACCCGCTATGGGCTCTGCCGGGACCTCGCGCTGTCGCTGGAGAAACCCAGCGCCAAGATTCCGATCGCGGTGCGGCCGCTGCAGGACCGCGATCTGGCGGCGCTGTTTTCTTTCGACATCGCACCGGACGACCTGGGTGAGAAGGCGGAGCTCGCGTCGCGGCGCAGCTTCATCGACAAGGGCGCGCGTCGCGGCTTTGTCGCGATCGACACGCGCAGCGATACGCCGTGCTACGTGCAGTGGCTCTTTGGCGCCGGGGACAATGATTTCATCCGGCGGCTCGGAGGATTTCCGGCGCTCGAAGCGCAACAGGCGCTGCTGGAGAATGCCTATACGCCTCCCAAGTATCGCGGTCTTGGGATCATGTCGGCGGCGATGGCGCTGATCGCCGAACGCGCCACGGACATCGATGCCCGTCATGTTCTCACGTTTGTGGGCGTCGACAACATCGCGTCCCTGAAGGGCTGCCAGCGTGCGGGCTTCAATCCGCAAATGCTGCACCACAGGACCATCCTCGGCTTCGGCCTCATCACTCAGGATCGCTTCGAAAACCTGCGCGATGACGACCCGAGGCGGACCGCGAAATTCTGATTGAGGCGGCGAGAACGGGTCGTCCGCCTGGCCGTTGCGTGCCCGGGCGGTGAACGCCGGTGTGGCCGAATTTCAAAAAATAGAACGTCCCATCTTGCGCGGGCGATTATCCGGTACTCGACAGTAAGGGAAGGTCTACCGCTGGCTCCGACAGGGCGGCGCGGCGCTATTGGTGCTTATCGGCCTAAGTGCCAATCAGGCGGTTGCTTTCGGCAATTTCAATGTCGTAGCTGTAGGCATCGCCGGGTGCGAACGTCAGATTATTTTTGAGCCGCCCGTGGGCGTAGCGCCGCGCGTACCCTGCGCGGTGCCAAACATCGAATACGTCGATGTACTCCACCAAGCCCACGACATAGAGCGTCTTGGCACCCCGCGTTATGTCGCCCCAGTCTGCGTCGCTGATGGGCAAGCCCTGCCTCACAGTGAAGCGGTCCCCTGCCTGCAAAAACGCCTGCGCCGATGGGTGATCCTCCATGCTTGGCGGGACGGAAGGCAGATCGCCGTCTTTCTCAACAACAGCGATACCCAACCGCACGCCAACGACCTTGGCAGGAGTTTCGCCAGTGTTCTGAACTTGAACGGCGACCTTCCTGTTGTCGGGGTTAAGTCCCGGTTCTTCGTGGGACAGCCCCACGTAAGCTCGCTCGACCTTCAAAATGTGGCCAGCGGTGAGTTGCATAGCCTTGACCGTTTGACGGGTAGCAACGGCCGCAATCCCCGTGAAGACAAGCGTGAAGAAAAGGAGCACCAGCCCCAGCACCGTCAACCATATCTGGCGTTCAGCGGTATCCGCCACGCGCCATTGCTGACACAGATCGGCGTGGTCTTTGTCCTTGGGGCTATCGCATATGGCGCGATAGGTGCTGCTATCTACGCGATTGCCCGGCGCAAAATGCGTCGTGGTGGCATTGGTGTTCGCCTGTGGCCCTGGGGCCCTTGTCGCTCGGCTGTTATCTGGCCTGCGTTATCGCGACCTATGGCATCTGGTTGCTGCGATGAAGCTGGCAGCACCAATGCAAAAACAAGAAACGACGCAACAACAACTCCTCGCACTTGTTATGCCCCTTGCTGAGCGCACTTCCGCTTGCTCTTGCGGCTCCTTCTGCGCCTCAGCACCCTGCTACAGCCGTACCAAACATATCGGGATTTTGCCGGTTATTGTAGCGGAATGGAATTCCGCAACGTACAACGGCAGATACTTGGCGCTGACATTGTGGAAGCTGCCGACAACGCCGCGCTTGCAGATCGACCAAAAGCCTTCAATTGTGTTGGTGTGGACTGCGCCGACAACGTACTGCTTGTCGCCTGATCGACGGTTCCGCGTTGGTAGTCATTCGACTCCAAGCCGTGGTAGGCGCTGCTTTCGTCGCTCGCGAGCAAGCTAGCCTTGTTAGAGAAACCTTCTTTACGAGTTGATGCGCCGCTGCCTTGTTGGCTCGCGCAGCATGCGAGCGATGACGTTCCCCTTGCGGCTGACCGCGCCAAAGTCCCTGATAATCGCTCTTGCGCGGCCCGCCGGCCCTTCCGGCGGCTGTCGTGACTGAAGTCCCCAGACCCGGCGTTGACCCCGAATAACTCGGCGATTAGGGTGCAGCGCACCAATTCCGGGCCCGGATTCCGGGGCAAAATGGCCCGAGGAGCTGACTAAGAACATGAAGATCGTGGTGCCCGTGAAGCGGGTGGTGGACAAGGACATTAAAATTCGCGTCAAGGCCGACGGTTCGGGTGTCGAGCTTGCCAACGTGAAGATGTCGATAAATCCCTTCGACGAGATCGCGGTCGAAGAGGCGATCCGGCTGAAAGAGGCGGGCAAGGCCACGGAGATCATCGCGGTTTCGATCGGGCCCCAGCAGGCCGGCGAAACGATCCGCACCGCGCTCGCCATGGGCGCCGACCGCGGCATCCTGGTGAAGGTCGACGGGCCGGTCGAGCCGCTCGCGGTCGCCAAGATTCTCAAGGCCATCGTCGATGCCGAGAAGCCCGGCCTCGTCATCATGGGCAAGCAGGCGATCGACGACGACTGCAACCAGACCGGCCAGATGCTCGCGGCACTGACCGGCTGGCCGCAGGGCACCTTCGCTTCGAAGCTCGTGATCGATGGGGACAGCATTCAGGTGACGCGCGAGGTGGACGGTGGATTGCAGACCGTGAAGCTGAAAGGCCCTGCGATCGTTACCACCGATCTGCGCCTGAACGAGCCGCGCTACGCGAGCCTGCCGAACATCATGAAGGCGAAGAAGAAGCCAATCGAGGACAAGACCCCCGAAGCCTACGGCGTCGACGCCAAGCCTCGCCTCGAACTGGTGAAGACGGTCGAGCCGCCGAGCCGCAAGTCCGGCGTGAAGGTCGCTTCGCCCGCCGAGCTTGTCGGCAAGCTCAAGGACGCGGGGGTGATCGGATGACCACGCTTCTTCTCGCCGAGCACGACAACAAGTCGTTGAAGGACTCCACCAACAAGGCGCTGACCGCCGCCAAGGCGCTCGGCGGCGATGTGCACATCCTGGTTGCCGGCAAGGACGCCAAGGCGGCGGCGGATGCCGCGGCCAGGCTCGATGGCGTGACCAAGGTGCTGCTCGCCGACGGACCGGCCTACGAGCATTCGCTCGCTGAGCCGCTCGCGGCGCTGATCGTTTCGCTCGCCGGCTCCTATGACGCCATCGCCGCGCCGGCGACGAGCAACGGCAAGAACGTGATGCCGCGGGTCGCGGCCTTGCTCGACGTGATGCAGATTTCCGAGATCAGCAAGGTCGTCGCGCCCGACACGTTCGAGCGGCCGGTCTATGCCGGCAATGCGATCCAGACGGTGAAGTCCAGGGACGCCAAGAAAGTGCTCACCATCCGCACGTCGACCTTCCAGGCGACGGGCGAGGGCGGTTCGGCGGCCGTTGAGAACGTCACTGCGGTTGCCGACCCGGGCATCTCGTCCTTCGTCGGCGAGGAACTGTCGAAGAGCGACCGGCCGGAATTGACCTCCGCCAAGATCATCATCTCCGGCGGCCGCGCCATGCAGAGCCGCGAGAACTTCGCCAAATATATCGAGCCGGTGGCGGACGCGTTGGGTGCCGGCGTCGGCGCCTCGCGCGCTGCGGTCGATGCCGGCTACGCGCCGAACGACTGGCAGGTCGGCCAGACCGGCAAGGTGGTTGCGCCGGAGCTCTACATCGCGGTCGGCATCTCCGGCGCGATCCAGCATCTTGCCGGGATGAAGGACTCCAAGGTGATCGTCGCCATCAACAAGGACGAGGAAGCGCCGATCTTCCAGGTCGCCGACTACGGGCTGGTGGCCGATCTCTATCAGGCGCTGCCGGAACTTCAGGCCGAATTGGCCAAGATCAAGCGCTGATTATCGGCTACAATCGGATTTTCGGGTCAGAACCATGGCGCAGAGCATTCGCAAGGTCGGGATCGTCGGCGCGGGCCAGATGGGCACCGGCATCGCCCACGTCTGCTCGCTCGCGGGCATCTCCGTCGTGCTCCACGACATCGCGCCGCCGCGCCTCAAGGATGCGCTGGCCACCATCAACGGCAACATGTCGCGCCAGGTCAGCCGCCAGCGCATCACCGAGGACGAGAAGCTCGCGGCGCTCAAGCTGATCACCACGGTCGAATCCTACGACGGCCTTTCCGACTGCGATCTCGTCATCGAGGCGGCGACCGAGAAGGAAGACGTCAAGCGCAAGATCTTCATCGAGCTTTGCCCGTCGCTGAAGCCCGCGGCGCTGGTCGCCAGCAACACCTCGTCGATCTCGATCACGCGCCTTGCCTCCGCGACCGACCGGCCGGAAAAATTCATCGGCATCCATTTCATGAATCCGGTGCCGTTGATGGAGCTGGTCGAGCTCATCCGCGGCATCGCCACCGCCGACGCGACCTTCGAGGCGTCCAAGGAGTTCGTCACCAAGCTCGGCAAGACCATCGCGGTGTCGGAGGATTTTCCCGCCTTCATCGTCAACCGCATCCTGCTGCCGATGATCAACGAGGCGATCTACACGCTCTACGAGGGCGTCGGCAACGTCGTGGCCATCGACACCGCCATGAAGCTCGGCGCGCATCACCCGATGGGCCCGCTGGAGCTGGCCGACTTCATCGGGCTCGACACCTGCCTGTCGGTGATGCAGGTGCTGCACGAAGGCCTGGCGGATTCGAAATACCGGCCGTGCCCGCTGCTGGTGAAATATGTCGAGGCCGGCTGGCTCGGCAAGAAGGCCGGCCGCGGCTTCTACGACTACCGCGGCGCCAAGCCCGTTCCCACGCGCTGACCGGCCGCGCCGGTCAGCCCATCGGCGTCATCCAGCCGACGCCGGCGCCGCCGGGCTCGGTCAGGACGGCGATCCGCCCGACGTTCGGCACGTCGAAGACAGGCTTCATCAGCTTGGCGCCGGCGGCCATCGCCTTCTTCACCCGCGCATCGACGTCGTCGACCGCGAGATAGGACATCCAGGCTTCGGGCAGGCCTTTGTATTCCGGCCGGTCGGTCGGAAAAATTCCGCCGACCGGTTTGCCGCCTATCATGGCGAGCCAATAGGTGGAGCCGTCCTGCATCGGCATGGCGTCGAAGGTCCAGCCGATGGTGTCGCCGTAGAAGCGCTTGGCCCGCTCAGGGTCGGCGGTGAGCAGCTCGTTCCAGCAGAAATTTCCGTGCGACCGTTCCATCGCTTCCTCCAGTTAGCTGAAAATCTTTTCGAGCTTGTCGATGGCGCCGCCCCAGCCGGTCTGATGACGGTCGCGCGCGTCGGCGTCGAAGAACTGCTCGTGCAGCAGCGTCATCAGCGTGCCTTCGCCGTCGGCCTTGAATGTCACCGTCACCAGCGACTCGCGCTCCGGCGTGCTTTTCCAGGCCCAGGTGAAGACGAGCCTTTCGTTCGGTACCACCTCGCGATAGACGCCCAGGACGTCGTGCCGGTCGCCGGGCACATGCATGGTGATGTGATAGCGGCCGCCGACGCGCAGATCGGTCTCGGCCTCGACGCGCTCCACGCCCTGCGGTCCGAACCACCGCGCGATCAGTTTCGGGTCGGTCCACGCGGCGTAGACCTTGGCCGGCGGCGCGTTGAAGCGCCGCTTGATGGTGAGGCTGGGCTTGGCGGCTGCAAGAGTGCCTGAGTGGGTGGACATGATTCATCTTCCTCCAGAATTGCATTGAGCTGGGCGAGCCCGTCGGACCAGAACCGTTCGTAGCGATGCAGCCAATCCATGGCGGACTTCATCGTCGCCGCGGTGAGCTCGCAGTTCACCGTGCGGCCGCTCTTGCTGCGCGTGATCAGGCCCGCATCCGACAGCACGTCGAGATGCTTCATGATCGCCGGCAGCGACACCGGGAACGGCCGCGCCAGTTCGCTGACCGTGAGGCTTTGCTTCTGCTCCAGGCGGGCGACCAGCGCCCGCCGGGTCGGGTCGGCGAGCGCCGAGAACACGCGGTCGAGGGCTTCCTCTCGATAGTTAACCATTCGATTAACTTAAGCGGCGCGGCCACACGGAGTCAACAGCCGCCTTGCCGGATTTTTCAGCGTCGCAGCGCTCGCGCGATGGATCGCGCCATCCGGCCGTCGATGGCGGCGACGCCGATGAAGATCGCCGCCATGCCGGCGAGCTGGCGCGCGTTCACGGTCTCGTCGAGCAGCACGATGCCCATCAGGATCGCGCTGACAGGAATGAGAAACGTCGACAGCAATGCGTTGGTCGCGCCGGCCCGCGCAATGATGCGGAAATAGATGAGATAGGCGAGCGCCGACGACAGCAGCGCGAGCGACACCAGGGCCCAGATCGCGGCCCGCGACGCGGCGAACAGCGTCTCGGGCCTGTCGAACAGCAGCACGACCGGCAACAGCAGCACCGTGGACATGGTCAGTTGTCCCGTAGCGACCATTACGGGCGACAGCGTGCGCACGCGCCGCGTCAACACCGCGCCGATTCCATACGAGCAGGCTGCAAGCAGGCAACCAAGCTCGGCCAGCACGTTGTGGCCCAGATCGGTCACCAGGTCGGGCCCGATCAGCACCACGACGCCGGCGAATCCCGCGAGCAGGCCGGCGACGCGGCCGGCGCTCAGCCGGTCGTCATGTGTCACCATGTGCGCCATCAACACGCCGAACAGCGGGCTGGTGGCATTGAGGATCGAGGCGAGGCCAACGGAGATATGAATCTGGCCCCAGAAGATCAGCACGAACGGGACCACGTTGTTGAAAACGGCCATGACCGCAAGGTGCGCCCATGTCGTCGCGTCGCGCGGGAACGGCACAGCGATGGCTCGGGCGAAGATCGCGAGCGCCGCCGCGGCGATCGCGACGCGGCCGAGCGCTAGCGTCAGCGGCGGGATTTCCAGCACGGCGATCTTGGCGAAGTAGAACGAGCCGCCCCACAGCACCGAGAGAACGAGTAGCAGCAGCCAGTCGGTGACCGACATGGAAAGGGCGGAGCTGGCCGGTCCGGGTTTGGCGGGCTGGGACGCTGGCATCGGATGGGTTTCCAGAGGCGGCGGACCCTGCACGATCCGGGACCGCCGGGCCACCCGTTTCTTGCGCGTTAATCTGCCGTTAACGGTCAGGGTTCGTTAACGCGCGCCGCCTAGAATGCGGCGAACGAATCCGGTCCCGGTTCCATGGCCATTGCCCCCGTCAGCGCCGCGTCCGCCACAGCCCCGAACTGGCTGAGGGAAGCGCAGGAGTCGCTCGCCGCCGCCGAGGCGCCGGGCGGCATGATGGGCGCGCTGCAGGACGCGCGATACAGCTCCGGCAGCATCAAGACGTTCCTGGCGAAGAGCCAGAACACGATGTACAGCCTGGCGCAGATCGCGCAGAACAATCAGACCTCGGCCGGCGCGCTGGCGGCGCAGATGTCCTCCGCCGCCGCGCAGAAGCGATACGCGGAGCAGGTCGCGCTGATGGCGAAGCTCAATCCGCTGCAGTCGAATTTCAATCCGCCGAAAGAGCTCGACCCGGTCATCTACTTTGAGGACGGTTCCTCGATCGACACCGGCCGCAACATCCTGACGATGTCGAACGGCAAGCAGATCGACACCACCACCGGCCTGGAGCACCACGATCCGAAGGACATCATCAGCATGGCCAACGGCGCCTACCTCGACACCAAGAACAACGTCCTCACGATGGCCGACGGCACCAGGATCGACACCATCACCGGACTGACGATCACGGTCTGAGGCCGGTACGGGCATTTAGAATATGGACACCGCCTCGATCGCCGCGGCCTTCGTCGCCGCCCAGGCCGGCCAGTTGCAGACCGCGGTCGCGGCGAAGATGCTGCGCATGAACGCGCAGGCGTCGGCCGACACCGTCAAGCTTCTGGAAGCGGCCCAGCAGAATTTCAGCCGCCTCGCCAACGTCGCAGGCGGCGTCGGCGCCAATCTCGACATCACCGCGTGACGTGGAGTGGCGCTATTTCCCGAGCGCCGCAGTGACGAGCTTGAGGGCGTCGTCGCTCGCCCATTCCGCGGGGCCCGCCAAAGCCGCAAGCTCGCAGCCGTTGCGATCGACGATCAGGGTGGTCGGCATGCCGAAGGCCTTGCCGGCCGCCTTGAGATCCTGGAACACCTTGGCGCTGTTGTCGGCGTAGTAGGCGAGACGGTCGACGCCGGCGTCCTTCAGCCATGCTTTCGGCTTGTCGGTGTCGCGGGTGTCGATGTTGATCGACACCACCTCGAAATCCGTGCCGCCGAGCTTGGCCTGCAGGGCGTCCAGCGCCGGCATCTCCTTGCGGCAGGGCACGCACCAGGTGGCCCACAGGTTCAGAAGCACCGTGCGGCCGCGCCAGTCGGCGAGCGATTTTGCGGCTCCGTTGCCGTCCTGGAACGCCAGCCGCGGCAGGGTTTTTGGCGCACCGGCGACCGAAACGGCGGCCACCTCGCCATGGATCAGCGGCGCCATCCGGCGGGCGGTTTCCACCGAAGCCCTGCAAGCCGGGTCCGCCCCCGCATTGCCTGCGAGGCGGCCAATCCCGTATACCCCCGCCAGTCCGGCCGCGACGCCGGCCACGCCGCCCAGAAGCACCAAGGCGAGTCGCTTTTTGGCGGTCCTGCGCGCGATGTCGTTCGAACTGTTCATCCTCGGTGAATCCCGGTGGCTAGGAAGAAGGTCAACACGAGCAGCAAGAAACGCGTCGTGAGCAACACGATGTGGGGCGGCCGCTTTGCGTCCGGGCCTGCCGCCATCATGGAGAAGATCAACACCTCGATCGACTTCGATTGGCACCTGTATCGCCAGGACATTGCGGCGAGCAAGGCCCATGCTTCGATGCTTGCCAAACAGGGCATCATCGCGGCGGACGATGCCCGCAAGATCGCTCAAGGTCTAGACACGATCATGTCAGAGATCGGCTCGGGCAAGTTCAAGTTCAAGCGGGCGCTCGAAGACATCCATATGAACGTGGAGAGCCGGCTGTCCGAGCTGATCGGGCCGGCCGCCGGGCGGCTGCACACCGCGCGCTCGCGCAACGACCAGGTCGCGACCGATTTCCGGTTGTGGATTCGCGCGCGGATCGACGACATCAACGGGTTGCTCGGCGATTACCAGCTTGCGCTGGCCGAGAAGGCGCTGAAGCACGCGGGCACGGTGATGCCCGGCTTCACGCATCTGCAATCCGCTCAGCCGGTCACGTTCGGCCATCATCTGCTGGCTTACGTCGAGATGGCGGCGCGCGACCGCGGCCGCTTTGCCGACGCGCAGTCGCGGCTGAACGACATGCCGCTCGGCGCGGCAGCTCTCGCAGGCACCTCGTTCCCGATCGACCGCGACATGACCGCGGCGGCGCTGGAGTTCGACCGGCCGATGGCGAATTCGCTCGACGCCGTGTCCGACCGCGACTTCGTGATGGAGACGCTGTCCGCGGCGGCCATCGCCTCGGTGCATCTGTCGCGCTTCGCCGAGGAGATCGTGATCTGGACCTCGCCGCTCGTTGGCCTGATCAAGCTCAGCGACAGGTTCACCACCGGTTCCTCGATCATGCCGCAGAAGCGCAATCCGGACGCCGCCGAGCTTGTCCGCGCCAAGACCGGCCGCGTGGTCGGCGCGCTCAACGCGATCCTGATGGTGATGAAGGGCCTGCCGCTCGCCTATCAGAAGGACATGCAGGAGGACAAGGAAGGCACCATCGACGCGCTCGATGCGCTCGCGCTGTCGATCGACGCCATGACCGGCATGGTGCGCGACATGGAGCCGGACGCCGAACGCATGAAGGCCGCGGCCGGCGCCGGCTATTCCACCGCCACCGACCTCGCCGACTGGCTCGTTCGCACCCTGAAGATGCCGTTCCGCGACGCCCATCATGTCACGGGCCGCATCGTCGCGAAGGCTGCGGAAACCGACCTGGCCTTGCACAAGCTGCCGCTCGCGGAAATGAAAAAAATCGAGCCGAGGATCACGCAAGCCGTGTTCGGCGTGCTCTCGGTGGATCGCTCGGTCGGCAGCCGCACCAGCTATGGCGGCACCGCGCCGAAGAACGTCCGCACGCAGGCGAAGAAATGGCTGCGGACGCTGGAGCGCGAGCGAAGTTGAAGGCCTCGATGGTTAACGCGGCCGGGGTCAGCCTCGCAAATGACACACAATCTGCTATGGTGCGCGAAATTCCGGAGTCAATCTTGCCTCGGCCCCAGCGCTCTTTGATTCCCTTTGCCACGATCGGGGTGTTCGCCCTGGCGCTGTCCGTGTCGGGTTGCGGCCGCAAGGGCTCGCTCGACCCGCCGCCCGGCGGCTATGTGCTCGAGCGGGGTGTCACCAGGACGGCCGTGACGACCAAGGGCGCGCAGCGGCCGGAGAAGCCGCCGGAGTACGATGCGGACGGCCGGCCGATCGCTCCGGATGGTCCGCGGAAAAAACTTCCCGGCGATTGGCTGATCGACTGAGCGCGCCATGCACCACTTCGCTTATCGCGACGGCGTGCTGCACGCCGAGGCGGTGAATCTGGCAAGCCTCGCGCAGGCGGTCGGCACTCCGTTCTATTGCTATTCCACCGCCACGCTGGAGCGGCACTACCGCGTGTTCGCCGGCGCCTTCGCCGACGTGCCGTCGCTGGTCTGCTATGCGGTCAAGGCCAATTCCAACCAGGCGGTGCTCGCGACGCTGGCCAGGCTTGGCGCCGGCGCCGACGTCGTCTCCGGCGGCGAATTGAAGCGCGCGCTCGCGGCCGGCGTGCCGCCGGACAGGATCATGTTCTCCGGCATCGGCAAGACCGCAGCCGAGCTTGCCTTCGCGCTCGACGAGAACATCCTGTGCGTCAATGTCGAGTCCGAGCCCGAGCTTGAGCTGTTGTCCGCCATCGCCACCGGCAAGGGCCGCACCGTCAACGTTTCGGTGCGCGTCAATCCCGACGTCGACGCCAAGACCCACGCCAAGATCGCGACCGGTAAATCGGAAAACAAGTTCGGCATTCCGATCAGCCACGCCCGTGAGATTTATGCGAAGGCGGCTAAGCTGCCGGGGTTGCGCGTCGTCGGTGTCGACATGCACATCGGCAGCCAGATCACCGAACTGTCGCCGTTCGGCGACGCCTTCGCATTGCTCTCGGATTTCGTGCACGAGCTGCGCGCCGACGGGCATGCGATCTCCCACGTCGATCTCGGCGGCGGTCTGGGCATTCCCTACCGCGACGACAACGAGCCGCCGCCCGATCCGGCCGCCTATGCCGCGGTGGTCAAGCGCGCGACGCGGGGTCTCGATTGCAAGCTCATTTTCGAGCCGGGCCGGCTGATCGTCGGCAACGCCGGGATTCTCGTGACGCGGGTGCTGTATCTCAAGCGCGGCGAGGCCAAGACCTTCGTGATCGTCGATGCGGCCATGAACGACCTGATCCGCCCGACCCTTTACGAAGCCCATCACGAAATCCAGCCGGTGGCCGAACCTGCCCCGGGTGCCCGCCGGACGAGGGCGGACGTGGTCGGCCCGGTGTGCGAATCGGGCGATTTCCTGGCCTTGGACCGGGATCTTGTGGAGCCCGAGCCTGGCGGCCTGCTCGCAATCATGACCGCCGGGGCCTATGGCGCGGTCCAGTCCGGCACCTACAACACCCGTCCGCTGATCCCGGAAGTCCTTGTTCGCGATAGAGAATGGGCTCTGGTGCGGCCCCGCCTTGAAGCCGACCAATTGATCGGTCTCGATCGGCTGCCGCCCTGGTTATGAACTGACGGTCTGGCTTGCAAATTGCTTGGGTTCTGGCGGAGCAAGTCGCATGCTAAGGTGTTGGTTCTGACAGATTCTTCCGCTCCGGAGCCGCTTTGAGCGAAACGAACGCTGAAAATCCCGATCAACTGCGCGGTGCTCGCGCGGGCGAAGCGATGCTCGCGCGCGCGCTGGGCCGTGCCCGGCTCTCGATCTTCTGGGAAAGGCTGTGGCCGGCGCTGGCGTCGATCGCGACCGCGGCGGGACTGTTCCTGGCTCTGTCCTGGCTCGGGCTCTGGGTGTCGTTGCCGCCGCTCGCCCGCGCGATCGGGGTGTTCGTCTTCTTCGTCCTGGCGGTGGCTGCGACACTGCCGCTGTTCCAGGTCCGCTGGCCTGCCGCGATCGAGGGCCTGCGGCGGCTCGACCGGACGAGTCTGCTGCCGCACCGGCCGGCCACGGCCATCGCCGACCGCATGGCGCCGGAGGCTGGCGATCAGTTCGCCGTCGCGCTCTGGCGCGCGCATCTGGAGCGGGCGTTGCGCCGCGCGGAAGCGCTCAAGGCCGGGACGCCGGTCCCGCAACTCGCCGTGCGCGATCCTTACGCGCTGCGCGGGCTCGTTCTCATCCTCGCCGTTGCGGCGTTCTTCGCCGCCGGCGGCGATCGATACAAGCGCGTCGCTGCCGCGTTCGACTGGCAGGGCGTGGTGTCGCCGGCCAATTACCGGATCGATGCCTGGGTCACGCCCCCGGCCTACACCGGTCGGCCGCCGCTGATCCTGCCGGGGCTGCGTCCCGGCGAGCAGTTGCTGGCGCGGAGCAACGGTCCGGTGACGGTGCCGGCGGGCTCGACGCTGGTGGTGCGCTCGACCGGCCAGTCCGGACTCGATATCGCCGTCAAGGGCGGCATCGCCGAGGCCAAGGCCGAAGCCAAGCCCGAAGCCAAACCCCAGGTGACCAAGGGCACCGAAGAGCGCCATTTCACCATCACCTCCGCCGGAACCGCGACAGTCAAGGGCGGCGGCGAGGACGTGGTCTGGAGTTTCAACGCGACCCCGGATCGGCCGCCGACCATCGCGCTTGCCAAGGAGCCGGAAGGCCAGCTTCGCGGCTCGCTTCTGCTCAACTACAAGGTCGAGGACGACTACGGCGTGGTGGACGCGCAGGCGACGTTCGAGCGCAGCAAGCCGGCGGCAGGAACCGCCGACGCCAAGCCGCCGCGCCCGCTGTTCGACGCGCCGAATTTCACGCTGGTGCTGCCGCAGTCTCGCACCCGCGCTGGCGCGGGTACCACCACCAAGGATCTGTCCGAGCATCCCTGGGCCGGGGTCGATGTGGCGATGACCCTCGTCGCCCGCGACGAAGGCAGCAACGAAGGCCGCTCGGCGGCGCACGAGATGCGGCTGCCGGAGCGGCCGTTCAGCAAACCCTTGCCGCGCGCGCTGATCGAGCAGCGCCGCAACCTCGCGCTCGATGCCAACGCCAAGACCGGCGTGATGGACGCGCTCGATGCGCTGACCATCGCGCCCGAGCGTTTCATTCCGGAGACCAACATCTATCTGGGCCTGCGCTCGATCTACTGGCAGCTTTCGCGCGCCGAGAGCGACGACGGCTTGCGCGACGTGGTCGCGCGGCTATGGTCGATGGCGGTCTTCCTCGAGGACGGCAACGTCTCGGAAACCGAGAAGGCGCTGCGCGCGGCGCAGGATGCCTTGCGCGACGCGCTGGAGCGCGGCGCGTCCGACGAAGAGCTCAAGAAGCTGATGGACGATCTGCGCGCGGCGCTCGACAAGTTCATGCAGGCGCTTGCCGAGGAACTGCGCAAGAACCCGCAGATGGCGCGTCCGCTCGATCCGAATTCGATGCGGCAGCTCCGCTCGCAGGACCTGCGCGCCATGCTCGACCGCATGGAGCGGCTGGCGCGCTCGGGCGCGAAGGACGCGGCCAAGCAGATGCTCGATCAGCTTCGGGCCATGCTCGACAACCTGCAGATGGCGCGGCCGAACGGCGATCAGGGCGACGGCGACGACATGCAGTCGGCGCTCGACGAGCTTGGCGACATGATCCGCCAGCAGCAGCAGTTGCGCGACCGCACCTTCCGCCAGGGCCAGGACCAGCGCCGCCAGCAACGCGGCCAGCGCGGTCAGCAGGGGCAGCAAGGTCAGCAGGGCAACCAGATGGGCGAGCTGCGCCAGGACCAGCAGGCGCTGCGCGAGCAGCTCAAGAAGCTGCTGGAGGAACTGAAACAGAAGGGCTTCCCGCAGCCCGGCCAGGGTCAGCAGGGTCAGCAGGGCGGTGAGGGCGACCCGCTCGGCCGCGCTGGCGACGCGATGGGCGATGCGCAGGGCCAGCTCGGCGACGGCGATGCCGACGGTGCGGTCGACTCGCAGGGCCGCGCGCTCGAAGCGCTGCGCAAGGGCGCGCAGGGCATGGCGCAGTCGATGCAGCAGCAGATGGGGCAGGGCCCCGGTCCCGGCAATCCGGGCCGCACCGGTCAGGCCCGCGCCAACCAGGACACCGATCCGCTCGGCCGTCCGCTGCGCGGCCGCGACTACGGCGACGACACCACGGTCAAGGTGCCGGGTGAGATCGACGTGCAGCGCGCGCGCCGCATTCTCGAAGAGCTGCGCAAGCGGTTCGGCGAGAACTTCCGCCCGCAGCTCGAGCTCGAATACATCGAGCGGCTGCTGAAGGGTTACTGAAGCTCTTTTCTCACGATCGCGGTGCCTTCGCTCAGGGCCTTCAGCTTGCCGAACGCGGACTCGCGCGCGAGATACTTCATCCCGCAGTCCGGCGCCGGGATGAGCCGCTTCGCGTCGATGAACTTCAGCGCCGCGCGGATGCGGCTCGCCACCGTCTCCAGCGTCTCGATCGTCTCGTCCCCGAGATCAATCACGCCGAGCACAATGGTCTTGTTCGAAAGATCCTTGAGGATGCCGAGGTCGAGCCTGGGCTGTGCCGCCTCGATGGAAATCTGGTCGACGGCGCTGCTGGCAAGCTGCGGCAGGAACGAATAGCCGGCCGGCTTCTGTGTCGGCACCACCGCGGCGTAACCGAAGCACAGGTGCACCACCGTCGGCACCTTCAGCCCCGCGAGCGCGCGGTCGAGCGCGCGCACCGCGATGCGTTTCGCGGCGTCGGGATCGTTGCGCAACCACGGATCGTCGATCTGGATCACATCGGCGCCGGCGGCCTGCAGGTCATGCGCCTCCTCGTTCACCGCGGCGGCGAAGTCCATCACCATCTCGTCGACATCCTTGTAGAACTCGTTCTTGGCCTGCTGCGCCATGGTGAAGGGGCCGGGTAGCGTGATCTTGGCCAGGCGGGTGGTGTTGCGGCGGAGGAATTCCATGTCGCCCAGCTCGACCGGCCCCTTGCGCCGTACCTTGCCCACCACGCGCGGCACGCTGACCGAGCGGCCGGTCCGGTTGGTGATGGTGGCGGGGTTGTCGTTGTCGATGCCGTCCAGCGCGGTCGCAAAACGGTTGGAATAGCTTTCGCGGCGCATCTCGCCATCGGTGATGATGTCGATGCCGGCGCGCTCCATGTCGCGGATCGCGAGCAGCGTGGCGTCGTCCTGCGCCTGCGCCAGATAAGGCTCCTCCACCCGCCACAGTTCGCGGACGCGCACGCGCGGCACCATGGTGCGCAGCAGCGCGCGGTCCACCAGCCAGTCCGGCTGTGGGTAGCTGCCCACCACGGTGGTCGGCAACAGGCGCTCGGTCATGCAATCGCTCCCGGTTTGCGCGGCAATAAGGCTTGAATCCGCCGACGCACATCAAGCATGCTTACCCCAACGAGAAAAGTACGCTTCAGGGAGGCTTGCATGACGACGCGACGGAATTTCATGGCGCTCGCCGGGGCGGCGGGTCTCGCCGGCGGATTGGGCCGATCGGCCCGCGCGCAGGGCACGGTCGGCGGCTGGCCTTCGCGCAGCGTACGCGTGATCTCGCCGACCGCGACCGGCGGACCGGGGCAGAACTTCCGCTTCTATGCCGACAACCTGAAGGAGACGTTCGGCCAGAGCTTCGTTCTGGAGAACATGCCGGGCGGCTCGGGATCGGTCGGCTGCATGGCGGTGGCGCGTTCGGCGCCGGACGGTCATACGCTTCTTCTCGCCTCCAACAGCCACATCATCCTGGCGCCGCTGGTGCTCACCGGCTCGCCGGTCAACGTCAAGCGCGACTTCGCGCCGATCGCGCTGATGTTCACCTTCCCGTTCTTATTGGTGGTCAATCCGGATCTGGGCGTGAAGACGCTGAAGGAGTTGGTCGACTACGCCAAGGCGCGGCCCGGGCAGCTCAACTGGGGCTCGCCGGGCGTTGGCACAGGCGGGCATCTGGTGACCGAGCTCTTGCTCAAGCGCACCGGCATCCAGGGCCAGCACGTGCCTTATCCCGGCACGACGCAGCAATTGATGGCCGCGGCCGCGGGGACTTTGCAGTTCACCTTCGACACACCCGGCAACGCGCGGGGCGTGATCGACGCCGGCAAGGTGATCCCGCTCGGTGTCACCGGCCCGAGGCGCTCGGTCTCCGCGCCGAATGTGCCGACGTTCCGGGAACTAGGCTATGACGGCTTCGACGATCTGTATGTCGCCAACGGCCTGCTGGCGCCGGTCGGGACGCCGAACGCGATGATCGAGGCGCTGAACCGCGAGATGGTGAAGATGAACACAAGCGGGACGATCCGCGACCGGCTGGTCGATGCATCCTACGTGCCTGGAACGGTCTCGCCCGCGGAATACCGCGCGATGATCGACCGCGAACTCGCGCAGTGGGGCGCGATCGTGCGCGAGACCGGCGTGCAGATAAAGACCTAGCCAACGTGCCAATCCCGAAGACCAACTTCAATCCGCCGTTCAACATCACGCGCGCGAGCCATCTCGTGTTCACCGCGCGCGATCTCTCGAAGAGCCGCGATTTCTACACCGAGGTGATGGGCCTGATCGTGAGCGACGAGGACGCCGACACGCTCTGGCTGCGTGGCGTCGAAGAGCGCGCGCATCATTCCCTGACGCTGAAGAAAACCGCGGGCCAGCCGCAGTGCGAGCGCGTGGGCTTTCGCGTGTTCACGGTCGATGACCTCGACAAGGCCAAGGCGCATTTCGACAGGGCCGGTGTCAAAGCCGAGTTCATCGAGGCGCCGCATCAGGACCGCACCCTGCACTTCAACGATCCTGCCGGCACGCCGGTCGAGCTTGTTGCGACGATGAAGACCGTCCCGCGCATGCACACCCGGATCGACGTGCACCGCGGCGCCGGCGCGCTGCGGATGGATCACTACCAAGTGCTGGTTCCGGACGTGCTCGGGACGGCGAAGTTCTACATGGACCTCGGCTTCCGGATTTCCGACTACCTCTACGTCGAGGCGGCGCACCGCGTGGTCGGCACCTTCCTGCATCGCAAGGACAATCCCTGGGACATCGTGCTGCTGATGCGCTCGGGTCCGCGCTTCCACCACGCCGGCTATGTCGTCGAGGCGTTCGAGGACATCGTGCGGGCCTGCGACGTCGCCGGCAATCTCGGTTTCGCCGACCGCATCGAGCATGGGCCCGGCCGCCACGGCCACCAGCACTCCTATTATCTCTACCTGCGCGATCCCGACGGCCACCGCACCGAGCTGCTGCTTCCCGGCATCCAGATTATCGATATCGACGACGAGCCGATGATGTGCCCGGTGAAGCCCAACGCTAATTCGAACCTGTGGGGCCTGCCCGCGCCGAAGAGCTGGGTCGAAGAGGCTACGAATTTCGCAGGCGTGGAGGTGAGGACGACGATAGACGGCACGCCGATGACCGCGGAGCGTTATCTGGCGGAGAAAGCGAAGGACGCGGTGTCGGGATAGCCGTCGGCTACGGCAGTATTTCCTGCCGGCCGTGCAACTGCGCTTCAAGCCTTGCCTTCATCTCGTCGAGCAGGCCGGCTTCGGCGGCAGCGACCGCGTCGACCAGTTCCTTGGCCTGGTCCAGCCGCGCGATCGTCACATAATCCGCGCCGGCGTCGTAAAGCGTCTGCGTTTCGGTCAGCACGTCCGCGGTCGCGATGATCTTTGCCGTCGGATTGATCCTGCGGACGTAGCGCACGAGCTTCTCGTTGGTGGTTCCCTTCAGAAGCGAATCCGGCACGCTGGAAATGACGATCTCGGCGTCGGCGATGCCCGCGTGGGCCAATGTGTCGGCGTGGGCGATATCGCCGTAGTGTATCTTCACTTCGCGCGCCCGGAGCGCGTGATAGACGGTGGGGTTGAAATCGACGACGAGTACGTCCTCCAGCAGCGCGGCGTGCTGCCGCTCCAACTCGCTCAGGAATGAACTGGCGACCCGATAGAACCCCAGGATCAGGATGCGGCGCTTGCGCTCGGCCCCGGTGTCCGGCTCGGCCGCGGCGTGATCGAGATCCCGGAGACCCAGCCGCTTGAACAGGGGTATCGCGCGTCGCGTGATCTGGTCGCTCCGCATCATCACGAAGGTGCTCACGACCGCGAGCACGACGAAGGCGGTGGATGCGGCGCCCGCGACGCTCGGCGTGGTCTGGCCGGAATGCACGCCGACCTGGATCAGCACCAGCGAGAATTCGCTGATCTGGGCGAGATTGATGGCCGGCAGCATGCTGGCGCGCAGGCCTTGCCGCATCGCGTAAAGCGGAGGGAATACGGTCAGCAACCGGCTCGCCAGCGTGAGGGCGATGAGAACGAGCGCCAAGCCGAGCACCGAAACGGTCGGCACCGGGATCATCATGCCCAGGGTCACAAAGAACAGCGTGATGAAGAAATCCCGCAGCGAGGTCACCTTGGCGATGACGTCGAGCGCGTAGGGGAAGGTCGAGAGCGAAACGCCGGCGATCAAGGCGCCCATCTCGCGGGACAGGCCGAGAAAGTCGGCGAATTCCGCGACCGCGAAGCACCATGCCAGCGCGCCGACCAGCACCAGCTCCGGCAGCCCCGCGATCAGCCGGAACAGGTGCGGAAGCGTGTAGCGGCTGAACAACAGCGTGGCGCTCAGCAGCGCGCCGACGCGGACGATCGACATCAGCACGACATTGAAATCGAGCGCATTCAGGCTTGGCTGGACGGCGAGGAACAGGATCGCGAACAGGTCCTGCAGCACCAGCACGCCGAGCGTCACGCGCCCGGGTAGTGTATCGAGTTCGTCCTTGTCGTAGAGCACCTTGACGATGATGACGGTGCTGGAGAGCGCCACGGCCACGGCAAGATAGATCGCGTCGAAGCGCTTCTCGCCGAGCGGAATGCCGATCAGAAGAAACACCACCAGCGCTAGCGCAAAGCAGCCGAAGATCTGCGCTGCCGAAGTCACCAGGATGACGTTGCCGGCGCGGACGATCTTCTTGAGGTCGATTTCCAGGCCGATCATGAACAGCATGAAGATCAGGCCAAGCTCGGCGATGGTGTTGATGGACTGCTCGGATTGCACCCATTTGAGGCCCGAGGGACCCAGCAGGAATCCGGCGACGAGATAGGCCAGGATCAGCGGCTGGCGGATGAAATTAGCAGCGACGCCCAGGAGCCAAGCCATGACGATGGACAGCGCGAGGTCGTGGATCAGCTCATGCATCGGCTATCGCCTGCGCTTCGCGACCGCAGAGGCCACGGCGAACTTGATCTCGGCCAGCGCGAACGGCTTGGCGATGACGTCGCAGATCAGCGCCTCGAGTCCGGACACGCGCTCACGCTGGTCGGCATAGCCGGTCATCAGCAGGATCGGCAGATTGGGGAAGTCGCGCGCGACCGCGAGCGCGAGTGCAATGCCGTCCATCACCGGCATCTTGATGTCGGCCAGCAGCAGGTCGAACTTGCCGCCTTCGCTCTGCAGCATGTCGAGGGCTTCGGCGCCGTCGGCGGTCGCCACCACGATATGGCCTTCCTCGGCGAGCGCGCGCTCGATCAGCGTGCGCACCGGTTCCTCGTCCTCGGCGATCAGGATGCGTGCCACGGCCGCCTCAGCGGAGGCCTGCGACTGCGTCGCGGCGGGTGAAGAATCTCACCTGAATGTCGTGGCCCTCCGCGGGCGGGGAGGCGAGCCGGCTGCGGAACGGCAGACTCCGGCCTGGCTCCAGCACCGGCTGCGACGGCACCGCGGTCCAGGCATAGACCTCGGCTCCGGAAGGGCTGCGAAGCGCGAACCGCAGCCGCGGCACATCGACCGCTGTCGACACCGTGCTGACGATCATGCCCTCGACCACCAGCACCGGCACGCCGTCGTGAATCTCGTTGCCGATCTTCACATCGGCGAAGGCAAGCCCACGCAGGTTCACCGGCAGACCGATAGCGCTATAAAACGAAGCCAGTTGCGGAGCATGCCTGACGACGTCCCTGCGCCAGCCGAGCAGCGCGCCGGACAGGACGACCAGCGCGGCAATGACCGCGGGCAGGGGAATCCGCCACCGGGAGCGCCGCTTGCGGGCCGCGGCGCGGGCCCGGCGAGCCGCCACGCTCTCGATGTCCGGGGGGCCGTTGTCGATTTCCGCATCGGCGCGCGATGGATCGCCTTCCGTGGACGGTACAAGCGGGGGCGCGTCGTCGACCGGAATCGGGATCTCGGCGAGCGCCACCGCAGGCTGCTCGTCCCTCGCGTCGTCGTTATACCCCGGCACTGCGGTTGCGGTCATACCGGCTAGTTCGTCGAGCGACGGATCGTTCGCCGATGCAGGCGCTGATGGCGGCTCGGCGCCCAACTAGGCGCGGAATGCAACTGCGGCCTCGTTGTCCGGCACACGACTTGCGGAGGGCGGCACCTCTACCAACTCCGGCGCCGCCACGAACCATACGGACTGGCAGCGCACGCAGCGCACTGAGCGGCCGCTCCCGCCGATCGCCATGGGGGCGATCTCGTAGGACGTCGTGCAGTTGGGACAGACGATCTGCATCGTTGGTTCTGGGTCGATTCTTTGGGCGATTCGCGGCTGTACGGCTTTGGCCGCGACCGTAGCAGCCGTCCGTTAACGGACCGGAAACCATGAGAATCCAGCTATGGCCTGGGGAATTGTACCGGTGCCGCGAAACCGGCGTGGCCTTGCCCGGTTAACGCCGCGTTAATGCGCCTTGCATCGCCGCCGTCCGCTATCCTGTGCCGCAAGGCGAATCGCATTGGCTCCGGCCAGAGCGGACCCGAAGGGGAGAAGACGTGGTCCGATTCGAGAATGTGGGATTGCGGTACGGACTGGGGCCCGAGGTCCTTCGCGACCTCAACTTCCAGATCGAGCCGCAGTCGTTCCAGTTCCTGACCGGGCCGTCGGGCGCCGGCAAGACCTCGCTGCTGCGTCTGCTGTTCCTGTCGTTGCGGCCGACGCGCGGGCTGCTCACCGTTTTCAATCACGACACCTCGACCTTGAGCAAGGACTCGCTCGCCACGTTGCGGCAGCGCATCGGCATCGTGTTCCAGGATTTCCGGCTGCTCGACCACATGACGACCTACGAGAACGTGGCGCTGCCGTTCCGGGTGTTGGGCAAGGACGAGGCGAGCTATCGCAACGAGGTGGTGGAGCTGTTGCACTGGGTCGGCCTCGGCGACCGCATGGGGGCGCTGCCGCCCGTGCTGTCCGGCGGCGAAAAGCAGCGTGCGGCAATCGCGCGGGCGGTGATCGCGCGGCCGCAATTGCTCCTCGCCGACGAACCGACCGGCAACGTCGATCCCAATTTGGCCCAGCGTCTGCTGCGGCTGTTCATCGAGCTGAACAAGTCGGGCACCACCGTTGTGATCGCCACCCACGACATCAGCCTGATGGATCAATACGACTGCCCACGCCTCGTGCTGCACGATGGCCGGCTGCATGCCTATGATTGAAATGTCATGAGCGACCTTCGCACCGATCTTCAAATCGATCAGGATCTCATGACGCCGCGGACGATGGCGGGATCGATCCCGCGCGGCGATACGCCGATTGTGCCCAAGCGTTCGATCGCTGGCCGCGCGCTGGTGGCGGTCGTCGCGATCATGACGTTCCTGGCTTCGCTCACCACCGGCGCGGTGATGCTGGTGCGAAGCTCGGCGGTCGAATGGCAGTCCGATGTGGCGCGCGAGATCACCATCCAGATCCGCCCGGCGGAGCGCCGCGACCTCGACGCCGAGGTCGCGCGCGCCGTCGAGATCGCCCGCGCCGTCCCCGGCGTCGGCGAGGTGCGGGCCTATTCGAAGGAAGAGTCCGCGGGCCTGCTCGAGCCGTGGCTCGGCAGCGGGCTGTCGCTTGACGACCTGCCGGTGCCGCGCATGATCGTGGTGAAGCTTCCGTCCGGCGGTGTCGACCTGGCGCCGCTGCGCAAGGCGCTGGCCGAGCGGGTGGCGGGCGCCAGCCTCGACGATCATCGCGCCTGGATCGACCGCATGCGCACCATGGCGCAGACCACGATCGCCGGCGGTATCGGCCTCCTGATCCTGATGCTGGCGGCGACGGTGCTGTCGGTGATCTTCGCCACGCGCGGCGCGATGGCGACCAACCGTCCGATCGTCGAGGTGCTGCATTTTATCGGCGCCAAGAGCGGATACATTGCCGGCCAGTTCCAGCGCCACTTCCTGATGCTGGGGCTCGAGGGCGGACTGATCGGCGGCGGGTTTGCGATGCTGCTGTTCGGCGCAGCCGGCATCGCCGCGAGGATGAGCGCGGGAACTGCGGGCGGCGATCAGGTCGCGATGCTGTTCGGCAGCTTCGCGCTCGGGTGGGAGGGCTACCTTGCGATCCTCGCGCAGATCGTCCTGGTCGCCGTGGTCACGGCGGTCGCGTCGCGGCGGACGGTGAATCGCACGCTGGAAACGGTCGAGTAGCGCGGTGCCATCCGGAGGCCGGATTTTGCGCTATCATCCGGCGGGAGATCGGAACTGATGCAGGCTGTCGGCCCAGGACCTGGAGCGGATGTCCGGACGCGACCGGCACCGCCGCCGCGCCGCCGCGCACGCCGCATTATACTGTTGGTTCTGGGCCTCGCTGTCGTCCTGTTCACCGCCGATTCTATTCGTTTTGTCCACTTGATCGAGGTGAACGAGAATGCGTCCCCCCGCAACGCCGACGGCATCGTCGTATTGACCGGGGGGCCGTTCCGGATCGGCGACGCGCTCGATCTGCTCGCCGCCGGCCGCGGCCAGCGCCTCCTCATCAGCGGCGTCAACCCGCTGACGCGCTCCCGCGAAATCGCGAGTCTCGTTCCCGAGCATCAGCGCTGGTTCAACTGTTGCGTCGATCTTGAGCATTCCTCCACCAACACCATCGGCAACGCCCTGGAGACACGGCGTTGGGTGAAAGGCCGCAATTTCAAGTCGTTGATCGTCGTCACAGCGAATTTCCACATGCCTCGCGCCATGGTGGAACTGGCGCACCAGCTTCCGGACGTGGCGCTGGTGCCCTATGCGGTGGTCTCGGACAAGGTGAAGGTGGAAACCTGGTGGGAAAATCCCGAGACCGCACGGCTGCTCTTTTTGGAGTATCTGAAGTATATCCTCGCTCGGGTCCGTATGGTCCTTCCATCGGCGGCTTGAGCCGGCGAATCCAGTCTCAGACACGCAGCGGTTGCCTCACGTGATCATCGTCCGGTCCATCGTCTTCAACATCCTGTTCTACCTGAACCTGGTCGTGCTGCTTCTGGTGGCGCTGGTCACCTTGGCGTTGCCGCGCCGCGCCGTGCTCAGGATGGCCGAGCTTTGGGGCCGCGTCAGCGTATGGCTCCTGCGTGTCGTCTGCGGCACCCGGGTCGAGCTGCGCGGGCTGGAGAACCTCCCGCAAGGGCGGCTCAGTAGCCCCCTCATCATCGCCGCCAAGCACCAGTCCACCTGGGAAACCTTCGCGCTGCTCCGGCTGTTCGACGACTTCACCTTCATCGTCAAGCGCGAGCTGATGTGGATTCCGATCTTCGGCTGGTGCATGTGGAAGGGCCGGATGATCCCGGTCGATCGCGGCGCGGGCTCGCAGACGCTGGGTGCGATGACCGCCCGCGCGCGCGAGGAAATTCGCGGCGGGCGCCAGCTCGTGATCTTCCCCGAAGGCACGCGCCGCTCGCCCGGCGCCGAGCCGCGCTACAAGTTCGGCGTGGCTCATCTTTATGCCGAGGTGGGCGTGCCCTGCATTCCGGTCGCGCTGAACTCTGGCCTGTTTTGGCCTCGCCGCGCCTTCCTTCGCTACCCCGGCACGATCGTCGTCGAATTCCTTCCGCCGATCCCGCCTGGGCTCGACAAGGACGCGTTCTTTCAGCGGCTGCAGAGCGATATCGAGACGGCGACTGGGCGATTGGTGGCGGAGGGCCGGGCCGAACTCAGGCGCCTCGGTTCGCTTTAATGGAGTCGCCGCACGATCATTTTGGGGCGAAAAAAGGGGCTAGCTGAATCAAGCTGCGGAAGCTGCTCCGTGACGATACGACAGGAGCAGCTCCGTCATTTTCGCGGCCGATATCGCCGGACTGAACAAATAGCCCTGCATTTCCGTGCAGCCCAGCGCGCGGAGCCATTCCATTTGCACCGGTGTCTCAACGCCCTCTGCGGTTGTCGTCATGTTGCGCGCTGCAGCGATGCTTACGACGGCCTGCACGATGGAGCGTGAGCCGTTGGCGTCTGCGACATCTTTGATGAACGAGCGGTCAATCTTGATCTTGTCGAACGGAAAGCGCTGCAAATAACTCAGCGACGAATATCCAGTGCCAAAGTCGTCCAGCGCAATACCCACGCCGAGTTTCCGCAGCTGGTGCAATATGACAAGCGCTTCCTCGTCGTCGCGAATGAGGACCGCCTCGGTAATCTCCAGTTCCAGTCTTCGTGCTGGTAATCGCGACGCGGCGAGGGTGCCGATAATCGTCTGCACCAGACCTCCGCTCTTGAATTGGACCGGCGAGACGTTGACCGCGACCTTTATGTCGTCCGGCCAGTTTGCTGCCTCGGTGCAGGCGCTTCTCAACACCCATTCACCCAGCGTCGTAATGAGGCCGGTCTCTTCGGCAATCGGAATGAACTCCGTCGGAGAGACTAAGCCGCGCTCGGGATGACGCCAGCGCAGCAGCGCTTCGCACCCGGCAATCCTGTTGTTTCCAAGATTGACGACGGGCTGATAGTGAAGCTCAAATCCGTTGGATAAGATTGCCTCGCGCAGATCGGACTCCAATGCGAGTCTTGCCTTCACGCGCGCATCCATGCCGGGCTCGTAGAAGCGGTAGGTGCCGCGACCGTCAGCCTTGGCGCGGTACATGGCAAGATCCGCATTCTTCAGCAGTTGGTCCGGGTCGGCGCCGTCATCCGGAGCTATGGCAATGCCAATGCTGGCATCGGCGAGGAGTTGGTGGCCGCCGGCCTCGTAAGGTTCCCTGATTGCCTTTTGGATTCGCGTGACGAGATCGATGACGTCGGCAGGTCCCGCTATGGCGGTCTGAATGACCGCAAACTCGTCACCGCCCAGCCGGGCCACGATATCGGTCTCTCGCAGGCACGTGCGCAGGCGAGTGGCCACGAGTTTTAACAGCTCGTCTCCGACGGGGTGCCCGAGCGTATCGTTTACCGACTTGAACTGATCGAGATCGAGGTAGAGCGTCGCCAAACGTCCGCCGCGGTGAACCCATTGGAGGGCTTGTTCGAGTTGTTCCCGGAAATGCACCCGATTTGGCAACCCCGTCAACGCATCGTAATGCGCCAAGTGTGCGATACGGTCATTCGCAACCTTGCGCGCGGTCACGTCTTCGAGGACGGCAAGCAAGTATTGTGGTGCCCCCTTGTCATCGCGGATGATGAGTCGCTTTGCAGTGACGTAGCGGAAGCCTCTTCCGAACGGATCGATATGTTCGTCGAAAAACAGATAACCGTCGGATTGCAGCAACTTGCTGTCATGCCCGGCGACTATTTCGGCTGCCGCTTTCGGCAGGATTTGTTGCGCAGTCTTACCCAGGATGTGATCGCGTGAAGCGCCATAGTAAGCTTCGCCGGCTTTATTGATCAGAACGTATTGCAGATTGTGGGCGTCTTTCACGATGATCGGAGTTGGCACAGCGTTGATGATCTGGTTCAAAAATTCGCGACTGCGATCGCGCTCCTGTTCGATCTCCCGCTGCTCGGTGATGTCTTCGATCGTCGCCACCCAACCGCCTTCGGCCATCGGTTGATTGACGACACGGAGCCAGCGGCCTTGGATTGACGTTACGACATGCGTCGTTGACTTTCCTGACCGCACATCGGCAAGCACTCTGTCGAAAAGTTGCTTTGAATCGCCGATGAATTGTCCCGACGTTCTGCGGCGTTCAAAGAGTTCGAGCAACGAAAGGCCACGGAGTTCGTCTGCCGAATGGCCCATCATGTCAGCGTAGCGCTGGTTGAACAGAACAATTCGTCCGTCGGCGTCGAACATGCAGAGGCCCTGCATCATATTGTTCAGCGCCACATTCAACTGCCATTTTCGTTCATTTGCCAACCTTTCGGCCTCGTCATGCGCATGCATCAACTGTTGGCGCTCCGTGATATCTTCGTGCGTCGATACCCATCCGCCGCCGGCAACCGGCTGATTCAGCAGTCGGATCGATCGCCGATTTTCGGTTTCAATGATTTTGTCGCTGGCGTATCCACGAGCCAACCCGTTCAAGATGGAGGAACAATATTCATCAACGTCACCCTGAAAGCTTCCAACCGCTTTCCGATAACGAACAAGATCGCGAAAAGCGATGCCGGGCTTCACGACATCGGGCGACAGTCCATACATCTCGATATAACGCTGATTGCAGACAACAACTCGCTCCGCTGAATCGAACATCAACAGGCCCTGCGGCATGTTGTTGATGGCTGAATTGAGATTCTGCTTTTCTCCATCTAGCTTTCTATTGGCCAGTTCATGTCCCGCGGACAATTGCCGGACGATCAGAAAAATCATCCCCGCGATCGTCAAGGCGGCAAGAACTCCTGCGCTGAGAAGAATCTTTGTCTGCCTCCACCAGTTGAAAAGTGCGGCGTCGATGTCCACGGAGGCTGATACAAACATCGGATAGTGGGCAAGCCTGTGAGCGGCTAGCAGCCGATCCTTGCCTTCGATCGTTCCGATGAAACGGGCTGTGCCGGTGTTGTTGTCGCCGAGCGCGTCGATCGGAAACTGAAAGGATTTTCCGATGGTCGTTTCGATGCGCGGATGACGTGTCAGTAGGACGCCGTCGCTGCGTTACAAGGAGATCGAACTTCCATCTCCGAGGACGATGGAGCTGAATGTCTTTTCGAAGTGGGAGAGTTCGACAGCTCCCAGAATCAGGCCTAGGAACTCGCCACTGGGAGTCGTGAGCTTGCGGGCGAGAAACAGCGTCCAGCCTCCGGTGGCGCGGTTGCGCACCGGCAGACTGATGAACGTCATCAGCTTCTCATCGGACTTCAGCGCCGTGAAGTAGTCCCGATCGGTGACGCTGGTTGCAGGAACAGGCCATCTGCGCGAGAAGTTGAGGAGTTTTCCGCCGGCATCGATGAGCGTGATGGCGTCGACCTGGACCAGTCCGCTGATGCTGTCCTTGAGCATCAGGTGCACGTTCTCGCCGGACATCCGGCGCGCGTAGTCTTCGCTTGAGACAATCTCAAGCGATTGGATCTTCTCTGTCACGCTTCGTTGCACCAGCTCGATGGCCTGGAACGACCGGTCGATCTGTTCGGAAAGAATCAGCGCGGTGTTCTTGAGCTCGCGCTCGCTCTCGGCCAATGCGCGATTGCGGAAATTGCCGACCATCATCGCGGTGCCGACCGCAATCGCTGCGATCAGCAGCGCGCCGCAAAGGATGAGATAGCGGATGGGGCGATTGCGCCACGCGGTCATTGTGGACATGGCGCGCCGACGAGTTCCTGTTGTTCTTGTTTGCGACACAGTCCTACTCGCCTGAAGGGCGGGAGCGCTGTCGCGTCTCTCAGCCACTGATGCCGTATTCGTCGCCAGTGGTGACAAACATATAGGTATCCGCAACGTCGGTAGCGAGCATGCCGGCGGTATGAAGGCACCTGCAGCCCGCCCGATGATTAATCGTTGGCTAAGGATTTAGGGGCCGCGGAACTTACGCGCGCGGCGCGTGCGAGCCTTTGAGGCGTTCCGCCAGGAGATGCAGCTCGTGATCGACGATGTCGAGCGCTTCGAGCGCTTTCACTGTCTCGATCACGTAGTCGCGGTTGTTGCCAGATCGCCCGTGGCCCTGACGAACGATGTGCAGTTGCCGGTCCTGCGTGAGACGGCCGGCGTACTGCGGGTGGCCGCGATCGACCGCGTAGCAGAGCGCGTCGACCCGCCGCTCGGGCGACTCCGCCAGCAAGGTCCCGTGCAGCAGCTCCCGGTACACCGCAGTGGTCTGCTCGCGCGCGCGCAGATAGGAGAGCGTTTCCGCGCGATGCTTCGCCGTCACGCGATAGGCGATGCCGCGGCAGGCGCCGCCGTAATCGAGGCCGAGCACCAGGCCTGGGCGTTCCGGCGTGCCGCGATGATCGAACGAATAGACGCACAGCGAGCGATGCATTCCAACGACATGCGCCGGAACCCGGTCGGCAAATTCGAAGCCAGGCCGCCAGATCAGCAAGCCGTAGCCGAACACCCACAGATCCTCGTTGGCGCGATCGAAACCGGCGTCCATGGAACGCTCGCCTATCAGGCCGCGTCCACCCTCGCAACCGGCTGGACTGCGGTTGCGCAGGAGCGAAAACTGCGCAACCTTCGAAACGCCGCATTCGGCGGGCTTCACATCGCCCATGATTCAGGCACAAACCATTCAACGTCGGCGCCGGTGGCCGACCGTCCTCATCGTCCTGCTGGTTGTTCTCGCCGGCCTGTGGGCCGGAGCCTGGCACTATGGCGCGGGCGTCGCCGAGCGAACCATCGAGGGCTGGAAGGCGCGCGAGGCGAAGTCGGGGCGGGTCTACACCTGCGCGACGCAGACGATCGGCGGGTTTCCCTTCGGCGTTGAACTGCGCTGCGCCGACGCCGGTGCGGAGCTGACGTCGACCCGGCCGCCGCTCGCGCTCAAGGCACGCGACATGTTGGTGTCGGCCCATGTCTGGCGGCCGACCGTTCTGACGACCGAGCTCACGGGTCCGTTGACGATCGCCGAGCCGGGCGGGGCCGTGACGATCTCTGCCAACTGGCGGCGCGCGCGGACGCAGGTGCACGGCCTGCCGGTTTCGCCGGAAAGTGTCGCGATCAGCCTCGAAAATCTGGCTGTCGATCGCGCGGGCGGCGGCGAGAACCTCTTCAAGTCGGAGGGCCTCGATCTCAACGGCCGCCTTTTGTCCGGCACGGTGCAGAACAACCCCGTGATCGAGATCGTTCTCAAGCTCGTGGCTGCCGCCGCCCCGTCCTGGCATCCGGCGGCGGCGACGCCGGCCAACGCCGACATCACCGCGGTGCTTCGGGGCTTGAAGGATTTCTCGCCGAAGCCCTGGCCGGAGCGGTTCCGCGAGTTGCAGGCGGCTGGCGGCCGCATCGAGATCACCAGCGCGCGCGTGCAGCAGCGCGACACCATCGCCATCGCCAACGGAGCGCTCGGGCTGTCTCCCGCGGGCCGGCTCAACGGCGAGCTTCGGCTCACCGTCGCCAATCTGGAGGCATTCCTGCCGACGCTCGGCCTCGAACGCATGCTGTCGCAGGAACAGGCGTCGCCGCAGATCAACAAGACATTCAGCGCGCTGGATCGCCTCATCCCTGGGCTCGGCAACGTGGCGCGGCAGAACGCGGCGCCGATGATCGCGGCCAGCGTCAATCTGATGGGCAAGCCGGCCGAGCTCGAAGGCAAGCGCGCAGTGATGCTGCCGCTGCGCTTCGACGATGGCCTGGTGTCGCTCGGGCCGCTGAAGATCGGCGTGACGCCGCCGCTGTTCTAGATTTACTCGTTGTCGGCGGCGTAGGGTCGCGGCAGCGGCTCGGCCGGCAGGGTCGGGTGCGCCCGGCCGAAGTCGGGCGCGGGCGAATCCTGGCCGATCTCGACGATGCCGCGGCGGATCGCGCGGGTTCTCGCAAAATGATCGAACAGCGTCTGGCCGTCGCCGCTCCGCATCGCGCGGGTGAGCGCCGAAAGATCCTCGTTGAAGCGGCCGAGCATTTCGAGAACCGCGTCCTTGTTAGCGAGGAAGACGTCGCGCCACATGGTCGGGTCCGACGCCGCGATCCGCGTGAAATCGCGGAAGCCGCCGGCGGAGAACTTCAGCACCTCCGAGCGTGTCACCTCGGAGAGCTCGTCGGCGGTGCCGACGATCGTGTAGGCGATCAGGTGCGGCAGGTGGCTGGTGATGCCGAGCACGAGGTCGTGGTGGTCGGCCGGCATGCTTTCGACATTGGCGCCGATCTTGCGCCAGAACGTAGCGAGTTTTTCCACCGCCGCTTTGTCCGCGTCCGGCGGTGGCGTCAGGATACACCAGCGATTGACGAACAGCTCGGCGAAGCCCGAGTCGGGGCCGGAATGCTCGGTGCCGGCAACCGGATGCGCGGGCACGAAATGCGCATGCGCCGGCAGGTGAGGGGCCATGTCCCGCATCACCGAGCCCTTGACCGAGCCGACGTCGGATACCGTCGCGCCCTTCATCAGATGCGGGCCGATCTCCTTCGCCACGTCGCCGCAGGCGCCGACCGGGATGCAGACGATGACGAGGTCGGCGCCTTCGACCGCCGCGGCGTTGCTCTCGACCACCTGATCGACGACGCCCAATTCGGCTACGCGCTTGCGCGTTTGCGGTGAGCGCGCCGTGGCGACGATCGAACGCACCGCGCCCTGCGCTCGCGCCGCCCGCGCAATCGAGCCGCCAATGAGGCCGAAGCCGATCAGCGCCAGACGATTGAAGATAGGCTGGTCGGTCACTTCGCCTTCCCCAGGAACTCGGCCAATGCCTTCACCACCAGGCGGTTCGCCTCCTCGGTGCCGATCGACATGCGCAGCGCGTGCGGCAGCTTGTAGGCGCCGACCTGGCGCAGGATCAGCCCGCGCTTCATCAAGAAGGCGTTGGCCTCGGCGGCGGTGCGCCCCTTGGTCTCCGGAAAGTGGATCAGCACGAAGTTCGCCACGCTCGGCGTGACCTTCAGCCCGAGCTTGGCGATCTCCTCGGTGAGCCACTCAAGCCACTCCGTGTTGTGCTCGCGGGCCCGCTCCTGGTGCGCGGCGTCTTCGATCGCGGCGATGCCGGCCGCGATCGCGGGTGCATTCACGTTGAACGGGCCGCGGATGCGGTTGATCGCGTCGATCACATGCGCCGGCCCGTACATCCAGCCGAGGCGGAGCGCGGCAAGCCCGTGGATTTTCGAGAACGTGCGCGTCATCACGACGTTCTCGCTCGTGGCCACCAGCTCGATGCCGGCCTCGTAGTCGTTGCGCCGGACGTATTCGGCGTAGGCTGCGTCCAGCACGAACAGCACATGCGCCGGCAGGCCGTTGTGCAGGCGTTTGACCTCGTCGAACGGAATGTAGGTTCCGGTCGGATTGTTCGGATTGGCGAGGAAGACCATCTTGGTCTTCGGCGTCACCCGCGTGAGGATTTCATCGACGCTGGCGGTGTAGGCCTTCTCCGGCGCGACGATGGGCGTGGCGCCGGTGCCGAGCGTCGCGATCGGATAGACCAGGAAGCCGTGGGTGGTGTGGATCGCCTCGTCGCCGTCGGCGAGGTAGGCGCGCGCCAGCAGGTTGAGCAGATCGTCCGATCCCGCGCCGCAGACGATGCGCGCGGGATCGAGCCCATAGACGCGGCCGATCGCGTCGCGGAGGTCGGAGGCCGATCCGTCCGGATAATCCTCGAGATGCTTGCCGATCGCGTTATAGGCGGAGATCGCCTTGGGGCTTGGCCCGAGCGGCGTCTCGTTGGACGACAGCTTGAACACCTTGTCGACGCCCGGCGCGCTGCTCTTGCCGGGCACATAGGCGTCGATGGCAAGCACGCCGGGGCGTGGCTGGGGACGGGTGGCGGTCATCGCAGTTCCTTACGGCTTTTGCGCCGGCACCTTGTAGCGGGTCGCGTGGCTGCCGACGAGGGCCGCCGAGCGGACCGTGACCCCAGCCTTAACGAGCGCGGCCTTGATGTCGCTCAGGTCGCCGCCGGCCGGCACCGAAACGAGCAGCGCTGCGCCCTTGAACGCATGGTCCGGCACCGCGACGATCTCGGCCAGTGCGGAGGCGGCGTGGGCGGCCTCGGCGCTCCAGCCCGTGACCCGCAGGCTCCACATCTCGACCTCGGTCACCATGGCGTCGGCGGAGGCCCGCGAAACCACGAACACGCCGAGCGGCGCCGGATGATCGGACCGGTCGATGAACGGCAGCCGAGCGATGATCCTCGGCGCGCTCTCGAATTCGAGCGCGGCCCACCAAGCCCCGCTGTGGTCGGGGGCAAAGGCCGGCACCAGGCCGAGGTCGCCCTTCGACTCCGAGACCGCTTCGACCACGCTCGCCGCACCGACGTGCGGCACGAACGGCACCGTGAAGCCGAAATGGAATCGCGCGCTGTCGCGCATCATCGCGTCGCCCGCGGACAGGTCGGCGTGCACGGAGAACGGCGCCTGCACATGGGTGAAGGTCGCGATGATGACGCGCCAGATGCTCTCGGCAGTGTCGAGCGGCAGGATGCCGTGATGACGCTGCACCAGCCGGCGCATCATGTCGGCCTCGCGCGCGGGCCGGAAGGCGGAGCCGCTCTCCTGCGTCTTCTTCACCGAGATCAGGCGGTTGATGATCTCGCCGCGCTCCATCAGAAGCCGGTGCATGGCCTCGTCGATGCGGTCGATGTCCTTGCGGAGATCGCCGAGGTTGGGCGCGGCTTGGGTCGTATCTTGAGGCTTGTTTGTCATGGCTTTTCCGGCTCCCATTGATAGGTGGGCCGGGCCGCTAAATCAAAGAAAACATTGACATAAGCCGCCGCCGATCACTACCTAGCCCCGAGCAGAGCGCGCCTTTTTGGCCGCCGGAACATGAGCATGGGCGACGTCGATACCGCACCCGATGCAACGTCTCGCGCCCGCGAGGCCGACGCGCCGCGCAACTCGTCCGTGGCGCGGTTCGGCGTCGACCGTCCGCTCAAGCTCGACGCCGGCGTCGAGCTCACGCCGTTCCAGATCGCCTACAAGACCTACGGCACGCTCAACGCCGAGCGCTCCAACGCGGTGCTGATCTGCCACGCGCTCACCGGCGACCATCATGTGGCGAGCCCCAATCCGGTCACTGGCAAGTCCGGCTGGTGGGAGACCATGATCGGTCCCGGCAAGCCGATCGACACCGAGCGGTATTTCATTATCTGCCCGAACGTGCTCGGCGGCTGCATGGGCAGCACCGGGCCTGCTTCGACCAACCCCGGGACCGGCGCGCCGTGGGGGCTGGAATTTCCCGTCATCACCATCCGCGACATGGTTCGCGCGCAGGCGATGCTGCTCGACGAGTTGAAGATCGACACACTGTTCGCGGTGGCCGGCGGCTCGATGGGCGGCATGCAGGTGCTGCAATGGGCGGCGAGCTTTCCCAAGCGCGTATTCAGCGCGCTACCGATCGCCTGCGCCACGCGTCACTCGGCGCAGAACATCGCCTTCCACGAGGTCGGCCGCCAGGCGGTGATGGCCGATCCGGAATGGCGCCATGGCCGCTATTTCGCCGAGGGCACGAGTCCGCGGCGCGGGCTCGCGGTTGCGCGCATGGGCGCGCACATCACATACCTCTCGGACGCAGCGCTGCATCGCAAGTTCGGCAGAAAATTCCAGGACCGCGAGAATCCCACGTTCTCGTTCGACGCCGATTTCGAGGTGGAGTCCTATCTGCGCCATCAGGGCAGCTCGTTCGTCGAGCGGTTCGACGCCAACTCGTATCTCTATCTCACGCGCGCGATGGACTATTTCGATCTCGCCGCCGACTGCGGCGGCGTGATCGCCAACGCCTTCCGCGGCGCCGAGACGCGCTTCTGCGTGGTGTCGTTCACCTCGGACTGGCTGTTCCCCACGCCTGAATCGCGCGCCATCGTGCATGCGCTCAACGCCTCCGGCGCCCGCGTCTCGTTCGCCGAGATCGTCACCGACAAGGGCCACGACGCCTTTCTGCTCGAGGAGCCCGAACTGTTCGCGATCGTGCGGGGCTTCCTCGATGGCGCCGCCAAGGCGCGCGGACTGAAGAACGGCAAGTGAGCATGTTGTCCCGCCTCAAGCGCGATCTCACCATGGCGGAGGCGGCCCGCGCGCCGGGCGGCGCGCGCGTCGACCTGCTATTGGTCGCCGACATGGTGGCGCCCGGCTCCAAGGTGCTCGACATCGGCGCCGGCGACGGCGAACTCCTGCGCATCCTGGGCGAGCAGCGCGGCGTCGATGGCCGCGGCATCGAGCTGTCGCGCGAGGGCGTCAACGAATGCGTCGCCAAGGGGCTCGCTGTAATCCAGGGCGACGCCGACACCGATCTGGCCGACTATCCGGACGACGCCTTCGACTATGTCATCCTGTCGCAGACCTTGCAGGCCACGCACCGCCCGCGCGTGGTGCTCGAACACATGCTGCGGATCGGCCGCAACGCGGTCGTGTCGTTCCCCAACTTCGGGCACTGGAAAATCCGCCTTCAGCTTGCCTTTGGCGGTCATATGCCCAGGACCGACAACCTGCCTTATTCGTGGTGGGATTCGCCCAACATCCACTTCTGCACCATCAAGGACTTCGTCGTGCTCTGCGACGTCACCGGCGCCAAGATGGACCGCGCGGTTGCGTTCAACGCCTGGGGCACGCCGCTGCGCTTCAACGCGCCGTGGTGGTTCTGGAACCTGTTCGGCGAACAGGCGGTATTCTTGCTGAGCCGAAGGGGATAACGAGGAACCTATTGCCACGGCCCTTTGTTGTCGATGGAACCGAAAGGGCTGCCGATGACACGGGAAACCGCCACACGCGCGCAAATTGCCGTACTGATCTATTTGATGACAAACGGCGTTCTGTTCGGTGCAGGCGTCATTCTTGTGCTGACATGGCCCGCCCTGAGCGCTGACGCCGGCTTCTGGATTGCGGCGGTTGTTGCGACGAGCTTCATCCTGGCGGCGCCGATCGCGTGGTGGATCGCGCCTCGCATGCAGGCCCGCTATTGGCGGCGGCGGGCGGCTACAGATCGTGCGCCGCTTGCAGGCTCCGCAACGGGCCAGTTCTAGGTCAACAAGGCGGATTGAGTTGTCCAACCGGTCAAAACCGGACAGACACCCATCCCCGAAGGCGCATTGTTCGGCAAGGTGACGTGAACGTGAACGGGTGATGGCAATGGAAAAATTTGTGCACGAACAAAACCTTGCACATTTTCTGAAGTTGCTGACCGGCTTGATGCACGAACCGCAGCGCGAACAAATCTTGATTCTGTTGGCGGAGGAAGAGGCGAAGGCCCCGCACGCCTCCGGTCAGGTTCTCAGGACGTGACCGCGACGGCATCGCCGGCCGCAATCGATCCCGCCTCGATCACCTCCGCATAGACCCCGCAATCGGCGTGGCCATAGGTTTTCATCAGCGTTCGCGGAATTTCGAGATCGCGAATGCCGGTGCCGGGGTCCACTTCGGTCGCGGCGCAGCGCACGATCCGCTTGACCACCTTCAGCCGCGCTGCCGCCCCAATCGAGATTTCCCTGTCGAGCAGATCGAATTCGCGCCAGGCCGGCCAGCCTTCGACATAAACATTGCCGCGGAAGCGCAATGGATGCACCGGTACGCCGGTGGCGTCCTCCAGGGCAGCGACCGAGGCCAGGTTGATGATCGACACGACCTTGCGGGAAACGTCGGAGAAGCTGTGCCCTTCCGCACGCAGCACCTTGGGCGGCCCGCGCAATTCATCCGCGCAGAACTCGGCGAAAAACCGCTCGATCGCGGCGCGCCCTTCCGGCGTCCGCAAATCGCCCTGCGCCGCCACCCGGTTCTCGGACCGGATCGTCAGCGTGTGGGTCGCCTCATCGAACGCGGTGCGCAACTCAGCCAGCCGGGCGTTCCGCATCAGCATCAGGAATCGCTGCTTGGGGAGATAGCCGGGCTTCGCCGGATCGAAGCCGGAGGGGCCGTTTTCGATGGCATACTTGCGGTCGCAAGGCACCGTCTGCCGGACGGACAGCGCCGTGCGCGGAAGCGGCTCAGGCGTGAGCCCCTTCACGGGGTATCGGTAGATGGCCTGGATTGTCGCGGGTTGGCTGGTCATGGGCGGTCCAAGCCGCATCTTATTAACGGTCCGGCGGCATCCTTGAAAGCGTTGATGAAAATCAAGGAAACCCCCCTTTTCGCCTGCCAAGGTGTTTCCTACATCTCTGATGACGGACGCTCTGGTGAGGTCCGTCGTCAGGGCGCCGCCAATTGGGCCCGAGGGAGCGATTCATGAATATCGAGAAATACACCGAGCGCGCGCGCGGTTTTGTCCAGTCGGCGCAGTCGCTGGCGTTGCGCGAGGGCCATCAGCAGTTCACGCCCGAGCATGTTCTCAAGGTTCTGCTCGACGATCCGGAAGGTCTGGCCGCAGGCCTGATCGACCGCTCCGGCGGCCAGTCGCGGCAGGCGCTGAGCGGCGTCGAAGCGGCGCTGGGCAAGATGCCGAAGGTCACGGGCTCCGGCTCAGGGCAGGTCTATCTCGCCGCCGCGACCGCACGGCTGTTCGACAACGCCGAGAAGATCGCCGAGAAGGCCGGCGACAGCTTCGTCACCGTCGAGCGGCTATTGCTCGCGGTCGCGCTGGAGAAGGACAGCGACGCCGGGAAAATCCTCGCCAAGGCGGGCGTCACTCCGCAGAACCTGAACTCCGCCATCGAAGCCTTGCGCAAGGGCCGTACCGCCGACTCGCAGTCGGCCGAGAACGCCTATGACGCGCTGAAGAAATACTCCCGCGATCTGACGCAGGCCGCCCGCGACGGCAAGCTCGATCCGGTGATCGGCCGCGACGAGGAAATCCGCCGCACCATCCAGGTGCTGTCCCGCCGCACCAAGAACAATCCGGTGCTGATCGGCGAGCCCGGCGTCGGCAAGACGGCCATCGTCGAGGGGCTGGCGCTCCGTATCGTCAACGGCGACGTGCCCGACAGTCTCAAAGATAAGAAGCTGCTGGCGCTCGACATGGGCGCGCTGATCGCGGGCGCGAAATACCGCGGCGAGTTCGAGGAGCGGCTCAAGGCGGTGCTGCAGGAGGTCACGTCGTCAGCCGGCGGCATCATCCTGTTCATCGACGAGATGCACACCATCGTCGGCGCCGGCAAGGCCGACGGTGCGATGGACGCCTCCAACCTGCTCAAGCCTGCGCTCGCGCGCGGCGAATTGCACTGCATCGGCGCCACCACGCTGGACGAGTATCGCAAGCACGTCGAAAAGGATGCCGCATTGGCCCGGCGCTTCCAGCCGGTGTTCGTCAACGAGCCGAGCGTCGAGGACACCGTCTCGATCCTGCGCGGCCTGAAGGACAAGTACGAGCAGCACCACGGCGTCCGCATCACCGACGCGGCCATCGTTTCGGCGGCGACCCTGTCGCATCGCTACATCGCCGACCGCTTCCTGCCGGACAAGGCGATCGACCTGGTGGACGAGGCGGCGGCGCGGCTGAAGATGCAGGTGGATTCCAAGCCCGACGAGCTCGATTCGATCGACCGCGAGGTGGTGCGGCGCAAGATCGAGCAGGAGGCGCTGAAGAAGGAAACCGATCCGGGTTCCAGGGAGCGGCTGAAGAAGCTCGAAGGCGAATTGCTGTCGCTGGAGAAGCAGTCGGCCGATCTTACGGCGCGCTGGAAGTCGGAAAAGGACAAGCTCTCCAACGCGCAGAAGCTCAAGACCGAGCTCGATGCGCTTCGCGTGGAGCTTGCCAACGCTCAGCGGCGCGGCGAATACCAGAGGGCCGGCGAGCTGGCCTATGGCCGCATCCCCGAACTGGAAAAGAAGCTGAAGGACGTCGAAGGCAAGAACGCCGGCGCCGTCGTGGAGGAGGCCGTCACGGCCGACCACGTCGCGCAGATCGTCTCGCGCTGGACCGGCATCCCGGTGGACCGCATGCTCGAAGGCGAGCGCGAGAAGCTGCTCAAGATGGAGGAGCAGATCGGCAAGCGCGTCGTCGGCCAGGCCGAGCCGGTGAAGGCCGTGTCGACCGCGGTCCGCCGCGCCCGTGCGGGGCTGCAGGATCCGAACCGGCCGATCGGCTCGTTCATGTTCCTGGGGCCGACCGGCGTCGGCAAGACCGAGCTGACCAAGGCGCTCGCCGAATTCCTGTTCGACGACGAGACCGCGCTGATCCGCATCGACATGTCCGAGTACATGGAGAAGCACTCGGTCGCCCGCCTGATCGGCGCGCCTCCGGGCTATGTCGGCTACGACGAGGGCGGCGCGCTCACCGAGGCGGTGCGCCGGCGGCCCTATCAGGTGCTGCTGTTCGACGAGATCGAGAAGGCGCATCCGGACGTGTTCAACGTCCTCCTGCAGGTGCTCGACGACGGCCGCCTGACGGACGGGCAAGGCCGCACGGTCGATTTCCGCAACACGCTGATCGTGATGACATCGAATCTCGGTGCCGAATATCTGGTGAACCAGCCGGAAGGCCAGGACACCGAAGCCGTGCGCGACCAGGTGATGGCCGAGGTGCGCTCGGCGTTCCGGCCGGAGTTCCTCAATCGTGTCGATGAGATCATCCTGTTCCACAGGCTCAAGCGCGAGCACATGGGGCGCATCGTCGACATCCAGATGGTGCGGCTGGCGAAGCTCCTGGAGGAGCGCAAGATCGTGCTTGCGCTCGATGCCAAGGCGCGCGAGTGGCTCGCCGAGAAGGGCTACGATCCGGCCTATGGCGCCCGCCCGCTCAAGCGCGTGATCCAGAAGGCGGTGCAGGATCCGCTGGCGGAGTTGATCCTGTCCGGCAAGGTCAAGGACGGCGAACGGGTCACGATCTCGGCCGGCAAGAACGGCATCACCTTCAACGGCGAGGTCGCCCAGCAGGCGGCGTAAGCCGCTTGGCAACTCGCGGGCCGGGCTTGAGGCCGATACACTCGGCGCGCGATTCGAGACGCGCGCCGGGGATTCTCCGTGAGCCACGCCAGATGAGCTATGCCAAGTCCGTTTTGCAGCCCGGCGAAACCATCATCGCGGGCGGGCGGCTTCATTGGATCATCTATGGCTGGGCGATTGTCTGTCTCGCTGCGGGCTCCCTTCTGCTGGTGCTGGAACGCCGTTACGGCTCGGAGCATGACGCGCTGATTGCTGTCACGGCCGCCGCGTTTGGCGTCCTGTTCCTGGTACTCTTCTTCTATGCCTGGTTCATCCGATGGATCACCGAGTTTGCGGTGACCAACCGGCGCGTGATTTACAAGCGCGGCTTTATCTGGCGACAGACCGAAGAGATGAACATGGACAAGGTCGAGACGGTGGACGTCGGCCAGTCGATCCTCGGCCGTATCCTCGACTACGGCTCGATCCGGATCACCGGCACCGGCGGGACGAACAACATCGAAGTCTCGCGGATCGCCGCGCCATTCACGTTGCGCAACGCCATCATCGCGAAATGACAGCTCCGTCATTCCGGACGCCGCGCGAAGCGCAGCGATCCGGAATCCATAACCCCTGTGCGATGACGTAATGCTGCGGATTATGGATTCCGGGTTCGCGGGCTTCGCCCGCGCCCCGGAATGACGGTGAGGTATTTGGAAATCAGCGCGCCGGCTGGCTCTGCGCGACGCGGGGGGTTGAGCGCGTGATGATGTTGTCGACGCGGTCGCGCTCCTTGTCGAAGCCCGCCATCAGCGGGCCTTCCAGCACCCGGCCGCGCGGCAGCTTGACGCGCAGCGGATCAACGAAGCGCCCGTTCACCAGGATTTCGTAGTGGACGTGCGGGCCGGTCGAGAGGCCGGTCGACCCGACATAGCCGATCACCTGGCCCTGGCGCACGCGCGCGCCCGGCTGGGTCGCGCGCGAGAACGCGGTCATGTGGCCGTAGGCGGTCTCGTAGCCGTTGGCGTGGCGGATGCGCACGTATTTGCCGTAGCCGCTTTCCCAGCCGACCTTCTCGACCGTGCCGTTGCCGGAGGCGTAGATGGCGGTGCCGAGCGGGGCGGCCCAATCGACGCCGGTGTGCATCTTGTAATAGCCGAGCAGCGGATGATTGCGGGCGCCGAAGCCGGATCGCATCAGTCCGCTCGCCACCGGCTTGCGCACCAGGAACTTCTTCGCGCTTTTTCCGGTCTCGTCGTAGTAGTCGACGATGCCGTCGTCGGTGGTCTGGAAACGATAGTATTTCTTGACCTCGCCGCCGGTCGTCAGCGCGGCGAACATCACATCGTTCTTGACGTCGCCGCCGGAGGTCTCTTCGTTGGCGGCATAGAGCACGTCGAAGGAGTCGCCCGGCTGCGCCTTGTGCTGGAAGTCGACGTCGTACGAGTAGATGCGGATCAGCGCCTCGATCACCGGCTTCGGAATGTTGTTGCGCAGCGCGGTCTCGTAGATGCTCTGGTAGAGCCGCATGCCCTTGCCGTCGTCCTCCTCGTCATCGGCGGCCTCGGAAACCAGCGTGTTCATGCTGGCGACATCGACCGAGACGTACCGGCCCATGTCGGAGAGCGCCACCACCGCCTCGATCGCGCTGTCGCCCATGACGATGACGCGGATCGGCCGCTGGCGGGACGGTTCGCTCGTCACCAGGATGCGCAGCTTCTGGCCTTCCTTGAGGCCGTTGGCACGGCCGCGCGCGCCGAGCGCCCCTGCGATCGCCGCGATTTCCTCAGGCGTTGCTCCGAGTTCCTTGAGGATATTGGCGATGCCGACACCCTTCCTCACGGTGACCGCTCGCTCGCTCCAGCCGTTGCCGCCGGTGGCGGGCCCGCCGGTCTTGGGCAGCAGCGTGATGTTCTCGGGCACGATGCGGGTTTCAAAGCCTGCGTAGGGGTCCGGCGTGCCGTCGGCGGCATAGGCCATCGGCGCAGGCCCGCTCTGCGGCAGGCTTGCTACCTGGTAGCGGTTCTGCGAGCCGCCTGCCCAGTTGGCGGTGTCGCGCACGCGCGCGATGATGTCGTCGATCGGCAGCGCGGCCGCGACCTTGACCCGCGGCAGGACGCCGGCGAGATCGCGTGTCACATACGAAACTTCGGCATCGGGCTCGGCGCCCGGCGCGTCGTCGGCCGGTACGCCGTCGGCGCCGGCCAGCGCCAGCAGCTTCTGCGGGTTGAAGGCCGGCACGCTTGAGGCGAATTCGGTGCTGACCATCGAGAGATTGGCGGATACGCGAACGACCGGGCGGGTGCGCACGACCTCGCGGTCGCCGACCCGGGTGGTGGTGCTGATGCGCAGCACCTGGCGCTGGGCGCTGGATTCGGCGGCCGGCGACAGCCGGTCTCTCTTGCGGTTGGCGAGCTTGTCGCCGATCACGCCGATGGCGCCGCGGAGCGTGTTCTCGATCCGCTCCGGCACCGTGGCGAAATTGGTCTCGCCGTCGAGCGACGCAAAAACGGCGCCGCCCATCAGAGCCGCGCCGCAGACGCCGGTCAGGATCGTGCCGGAAAACCACTGCACCGAGACGCGCCGGCGATCGATCATGCCACCGGTGCCGCCGTCGACGGAGAGCGGCGGCTCGTTGCCGAGATCGGTGGCGGGATCCGCTCTGTGTCGGTGTGGGCGCGGCCTGGCGTGGTCCAACTGGCGTGGTCCAATCCCTGTCCCCTGAACTCATTCGGCGCGTTCACGCGCGCGTCTTCGACGCACGATGGTCGCGCCGGGAGCCTACCCAAATCCCCGATCCCGCTTCGCCGGAACTGGACGAATCGGGCGCCGGCATGATGCCGTGGCGCTCACGCCCCGGTCAATGATAGGGAACGGTCGAGCGGCTCGGATCAATGACGACGCTTAACGGGGCTCCCCTCGGATGTCCCTGCATTCCCAATTGCGAGGCCAAGAACGTCCGAGGAATGTGGCCCAAGTGCGGCGCCAAGCCCAGGGGGCGATCCGGTTAAAGATGGCTTAAACGCTGGAATTGCGGGCAAAAGCCCGGCGTCCGAAATCCTGGCTTTGGTGTTGACAAGGAGCGGGGGTGGCCCATATAACCTCCACTCATTCGGCGCGCCGTCCGCTTACGGCGTGATGTCGCGCCTCTGAAGCTCCTCACTTATGTGTGGACAGGATCTTCGAAGAAGTGGTCGGAGGTTCAAATTTCGTCGGCTTCTCGGCTTGTTCCGGGGAGTGGAAACCGCAAGGTTTCCGGGCTGTTTGACAAGTGAATCGGAAGAAAGAGAAACGTGGACGGCGGAGTCCTTGCGGACCGCCTCCGTAGAAAGGGCAACCTTTTTGCGGTGCGGTCATGAAAGAGACTTCGGCGGTCGACGTTTTAGGTCTTCACTAATGTCCATTTCGGCGAGCAATCGTCGGAGCGGGCAGATAGTGGGACCTCGTCAAAACGTGTGATCAGCCGAGATCGAATTCTTTCAAACTTGAGAGTTTGATCCTGGCT